>PALE01000080.1 GCA_002706445.1 Erythrobacteraceae bacterium | reverse complement strand
TTCGCTCGAAGTCGGTAGCTTTAATGCTGCCACCATTGGCAGCTGGTCTGAGCGACGCTTGGAATACACTGGAGCGAGCATAGATCAGGTCTTGCTAGATGCCTCACGCACTCTCGGTGCATCAATCGAAAAAGGAAATTGTAGCCCATCAGCGGACTTTGCGGGCACCATCCAACTCTCTGGCAACGCAAATGAAGATGTTTCGCTGATCGCTGACTTGCTTGGCTGCACTGCACAAACTAGTCCTGATGGATGGGTCTTCGCCAACTAATCCTTGTCCTTATCATCGCCGTTGCGCTTGCGTTAGTCCCGAGCGCAGCCATTGCAGGCCACGACGAGTCGCGCCGGATCGATGTACCAGCAGGCAATCTCATCGCTTCGATCAACAGCCTCGCGCGTCAGACCAGTGTGACAATTGGCGGCACCCAATCAGGTATGAGCGAAATCAGGACACGGCGGGTTCGTGGTCGCATGACAGCTGAGACCGCGCTTCGCCGGTTGTTGGACGGCACTCCCTATACCTACCGGAGACTATCGGGGCATGCCTTTCGCATCGTCGAACGTCCAAGGCCAGCGGCGCGTCCCGCTCCATCACGCACAACGCATAGGCCGCCGCCTCGAAGGTCAGCACCCCAAGTAAGACAAACGGTCGGGCCTCCAATCATTGTTACAGCTTCCAAGAACGATGCGGAACTTCAGACCTACCCAGGCTCTGCGACAGTGCTCGATCTGGCAGAGATATCCCCGGCGAGAGCTTCGGGAGGCATAGAAGACATTGCCGCTAGCCTTCCTGCGTTCACGACCACGCATCTGGGACCAGGGAGAAACAAGATATTTATCAGAGGATTTGCCGACAGCAGTTTCAACGGACCCAGCCAGTCGACAACCGCCATCTATCTCGACGAGTACCGCCTCGTTTATTCTGCCCCCAATCCGGATCTCCGATCGACGGACTTGCGATCCATTGAACTCCTCGAAGGTCCCCAAGGCACGCTTTATGGGGCTGGCTCGATCGGAGGGACACTTCGGATCGGCCAGAACGCACCGGATCCATTGGACTTATCGGCAAATGCCAGCGCAGAGCTGACTTCGGTCGAGGGCGGCGGAACCGCCGGTTCGTTTGCCGGGTCATTCAACCTGCCGATCGGCGACAGCAGCGCGCTTCGTGTGGTCGGCTATCGCCAGAATTTGCCTGGTTACATTGATGATGTTGGCCGTGATCTGGAGAATGTGAACAGCAGCAATATCGCCGGTTGGCGGGCAAGCTTTGCGACAACCGTTTTTTCGGATTGGGATGTGCAGCTCGATGTCTTGCAACAAGACCTCGACACAAAAGACGGACAGTACTCTGAGCCGGATATCGGCACGTATGCGCGCAGCTCGGCCCTAGCTGAACCTTTTAGCAGCGACGTATCGCTCGCAGGTCTTACTATCTCTCGCAGTTGGGACAGCGCGGACCTCGTCTCTGCGACGAACTGGACCGAGAGCGACCTTGAGACGCGCTTTGATTTCAATTCCGTAAGTTCCGACGGCGTATCGGAGTTGTTTGAGGAAGAGCGAAATGTGCAACTTCTCAACCATGAAACTCGCATCAACGGCGCGGCCGGAAATTTCAAATGGCTGGCGGGGGTCTCGGCTCTCCAGAACGATGACAGACGCAGCCAGTTTATCGGCACCGAGGCTGATCTCGACGACTTCGAAGTCCTGAAAGTTGGAACGAGAGAGATCGCTGGCTTTGGCGAAGTGAATTTCGAGCCCCTCGACCGGTTCGATCTTACTCTTGGACTGAGGTTGGTTCACACCAGAACGGTCACGGAACTCGACCTAGGCGACCAAGGGGATATCGAGCCGCGGCGAGGTCAGTTTAGAGCACTTCCGACTTTAGCACTGGGATATCGTTTGAGCGACGACTGGTATGCCTATGGGCGTTATCAGGAAGGGTTTCGCGCAGGGGGTTCCACCATTGTTGTGGACGATATTAACGATCCCGATATTGAGAACTTCAGTGCAGACGAGGTGACATATTATGAAGCTGGCATCCGTGGCTCATTCCCGGCTCTGAGCATTACCCAGTTCAGCTTTTCGCTGTCCTATGCCGATTGGGAGAACATCCAGTCAGACATCATCGATGAGGATGGATTTCCATTCACTACAAATGTCGGAAACGGTGAGATTTATTCGGCCAACCTCTCCTTCACCGCTGAACCGTGGAACGGCATTGAGATCGAAACGAGAGCCTTCCTTTCACGTTCGGATACGATAGCGATCGAGCAAGGAGTGATTGGTGACGAGGGCGAGTTTCCAAACATTCCGGAGCTCGGAATTACACTGACTGCAAGGCAATCGTTGTTTGAGCGCGAGCAATCACAGCTCAGGATTGGTGCTGACTACACCTTCGTGAGCGAGTCCATCTTAGCGCTTCAACCAGATCTGGAACTGGATCAGGGTAATCTTTCGGTGGCCAATGCCTGGCTCGATTACCGCTTCGGGCGTAATCGATTGACACTCACTATCCGCAATCTTTTTGACGAATCCGACAACCGCTTCTCGTTTGGAAATCCGTTCACTGTTCTGGAGCAGGAACAAGCCACGCCGCTTCAGCCACGAACGTTTAGTATTGCAATATCCAGGGAGTTCTAAGTTGCCTCTCTTATCTTCGCCTGCGAACAAGACTGCCACAGCCATAGTCGGCGTTTTGCTCACCATTGGCATATCAACTGATGCGATCGCGGAAGATCGATACCGCCAGATCATCTCCAATAACATGAGCAAATGCGCGCCCGAAAATGGTCCTGCTGTTCGTGTGTCCGTGACGAACATCAGGAGCGCGACGGGAAAGGTCCGTGTTCAAGTCTATCGCGGAACCAAGGCAGAATGGCTGGAAACCGGGCGCTGGCTGCATCGTATCGAGCTTCCTGCGCGACAAGGGACAATGACCTTTTGTATGCCGGTACCCGAGGCCGGAACCTTTGCCATTGCCGCAAGGCATGATGCCAACGACAATGGAAAAACCGACATCACCAAGGATGGCGGTGCGATGTCGAACAACCCATCGATCAATATCTTTGATCTCGGCAAGCCGAGTTACAGGAAGACGAGGTTTGAAGTGGGTGGCGGCGTGACCTCAATCAGTATCAGGATGCGGTATTTCTGAGAACGAGATTGAGCGGTTTTGGACCTGCTGTAGAGATGACTGGCCGATTGTAGGCGCTGTCCGCGTCGTATTGATAGACAGCTTATGGTTGGGGTGAAACCGGACGCTCTGCTTATCGCTCAAGAAAGTCGAGCGAAGTTTGCTGCACCAGGTGACGGAGTTCGTGTTGTTGTGGTTGCTGGATCGCTCTGCGGAACCAAACCTGCAAACAGGTCGGCCAGTTCAGTCAAAGGCTTCTCACCAAGGCTGTAATAGACAAGCTTAGCCTCTTTTCGGGTTTCAACGAGACCAGCTTTTCTCAACACGCCCAATTGCTGTGAAAGCGCTGGCTGGCCGATTTGAGCAACCTCTTCAATCTCACCAACATTGCGCTCACCCTCGCGCAAGACTTCAAGGATGCGCAGGCGCAGAGGATGCGCGATTGCCTTGAGCTCTTCAATCAATCCTTCGCTCATTTGCGTTTCCCTTTGGGCATTTCTCGTAAGAACCACTCGGTTTCGTCAGCAGCCTTGTAGACTTCGTCCAGGTCCTGTGTTGGCGATCGCAGAAGTGCGTCGCCAACTTGCCAGTTGGCTGGCGCTAACCCGTCTTTTTTGTCGATGGCTTGAAGCGCATCGAGTGTCCGGAGCATTTCCGGTATCGAACGCCCGACATTTGCTGGGTAGCAGGTCATGGCACGGATCACGCCCTCAGGGTCGATGAAGAAGGTTGTCCGGACCGTGGCGCTATCATTGTCGTTTGGAGCTACCATCCCGAAGGCGCTACCGATCACCAGCGTCGGATCTTCGACGATCGGGAAGCGCACTTCGATATCGAAACGTTCTTTGATCAACCTTAGCCAAGCGAAGTGCGAGAACAGGCTATCAACCGACAGCGCCATCAACTCGCAATCACGCTTCGCAAAGTCAGCCGCCTGCTTTGAAAGCTCAACAAACTCAGTTGTGCACACCGGCGTGAAGTCAGCCGGGTGCGAGAAAAGTATCAACCAGCGCCCGCGATAAGCGGAGAGCTTTACCGGTCCGATGGTGCTGCGCGCCTCGAAATCGGGAGGTGTGTCGCCAATACGCAAGCCCGCGCAGGCAGGGGCTGATGTGACTGTTTCGTTTTCCATGCCCTAACTTATAGAGGTTGACAAAATAAACGCAATACATATACACATTTTATGTAAATGAATTGGAGATTGAGCATGAGTCGTGTTGACGCTTCGTTGCAGTCAGCTTCTGAGCAAATCGCACGAGCGCAGCGGGAGAAAGTCCTGCGCCCGTCGATTGCAGGCTTCTTCGATGAGGCAACAAACACAGTCAGCTATGTCGTGCATGACCCCGCCACCCGTGAGGCGGCGATCATTGATTCGGTCCTTGACTATGAGGCGGCGTCAGGCCGAACCTCATACGGCTCCGCCGACCTCATCATTGAATACTCACATTCACATAATTTGAAAGTGAACTGGCTGATTGAGACGCATGCTCATGCGGATCACATCTCTGCTGCCCCCTATCTACAAGAGAAGCTGGGCGGGAAGCTCGCGATCGGCAAAGAGATCATCCGCGTCCAAGATGTGTTCGGCAAGCTGTTCAATGCTGGAACCGACTTTGAGCGTGATGGATCGCAGTTTGACCATCTTTTCGTTGATGGAGAAACGTTCTCACTTGGGGAGATCGAGGGCATTGTTCTTCATGTGCCCGGACACACTCCGGCAGATATGGCCTTCATCATCGGTGATGCGGCATTTGTCGGCGACACGATTTTCATGCCCGACTTTGGCACCGCCCGCGCGGATTTTCCCGGCGGCGATGCTCGCCAGCTTTTCCAGTCGATCCGTCGTCTGCTCTCATTGCCGGACGAAACGCGCTTGTTCCTGTGTCATGACTACAAAGCGCCGGGCCGCGATGAATATGCATGGGAGACAACGGTCAAGCGGCAGCGCGAGGGGAACGTCCATGTCAAGGACGGTGTGACAGAAGATGAGTTCGTCGAGATGCGGACTACGCGCGATGCGAAACTCTCTATGCCCAAGCTCATCATGCCGTCCGTCCAAGTGAACATTCGCGGCGGACGGCTGCCTGAGCCTGAGGATAACGGCGTCAGCTACATCAAGATTCCGGTGAACGCCGTATGACGCTTCCTGGCTTTCCTGACGCTGCTCCGCTTGCGGGCCTTGGTGGCGGCATTCTGATCGGTTTGGCCGCCGCCGTGATGCTCCTTGGTGTCGGCCGCATTGCGGGCGTATCCGGCATTGCCGCCCGAGCGACCGGTATAAGCAACAGCAGTTTGCCCAAATCGTCTGCGTGGCTCTTCCTCATTGGCCTGCCTTTGGGTGCACTTCTCGTAATGCTTGTGTCTGGGGAGGTGGAGCCGAGTTTTGCGAGTCCGCTTTTTCTTGGCGTCGCTGGAGTGTTGGTTGGAGTGGGAACTCGCCTCGGCAGCGGTTGCACAAGCGGACATGGTGTTTGCGGAATGAGCCGCCTGTCGCCGCGATCTTTGGTCGCAACGGCGACGTTTATGATTACGGGATTTGCAACAGTAGCAACCATGAACGCCATGGGACTGGTGGTGCTGTCATGATGGGCCGCCAAATACCGTTCATCATTGCCGGTGTGCTTTTTGGAGCCGGTCTCACACTTGGCGGCATGACTGACCCAGCCCGCGTGCGCGGGTTCCTCGATCTATTTGGCGATTGGGACCCCACGCTTGCTTTCGTCATGGGTGGAGCCGTCTTGGTTATGGCTATCGCTTGGGTAATCCAGCCCAAGCTCACGCAGCCTCTCTTCGCAGAGAGTTTCTCGCTGCCTTCACGACGCGATCTAACGCCAAAGTTAATCGGCGGCTCGGCACTATTTGGCATCGGCTGGGGTGTTGCGGGTCTTTGTCCGGGACCGGGTATTGCCGCTCTCGTCATTGAGCCGTTCTCAGCAGCCATATTCGTGGTTTTCATGCTGATGGGCATGTTCATGGTTCGCCTCACGGAAGGAAACGCATGATGGACATTCGGGAAGTCGAATCCGGTTTTGCCGTCGCTCCACAGATACAGCCTGACGACCTGCCCGTTCTGGCAGATCGAGGCTTTGTGGGCGTTATCTGCAATCGCCCCGATGGTGAGGAAGATGGTCAACCAAATATCGCGGACATGCGCGAGGCTGCACAGGCCTCCGGTTTGGCTTTCCATCACATCCCTGTCTCCGGCGGCGAATTTCCGGATGCAGCGATTGCGGCGTTCCGAGCGGTTCGCAAAGGGACGCAGGGGCCTGTCTTGGCGTATTGCCGATCTGGCACCCGTTCGATCACGCTCGAAACTTTGGCCAACCCTGACGAAATCGAACCGGCGGAACGTCTGACCCGTGCCGCTGCTGCTGGCTACGACCTATCAAATCTCAGCGACAAGCTGATCTAGAATTTTCGGGAGAGAACATATGTCCATCTCACACAGAGTCGTGATCGTCGGCGGCGGTGCCGCTGGTATTGCAACCGCAGCATCGCTGCTCAAGCGGCGCCCTGGCCTCGATATTGCGATCATCGAGCCATCTGACAGCCATGCCTATCAACCGGGATGGACGATGGTCGGGGGCGGTGTTTTCGACGTCAAGACCACGCTGCGGAGCGAAGCCAGCGTCATGCCCAAGGGCGTGAAGTGGATCAAGGCCGCTGCAAAGTCATTCGAACCGGATAATAATCTGGTCACGCTCGAAGATGGCCAGACCGTCACGTACGACGCGCTTGTGGTCGCCCCGGGGATCCGGCTTGCATGGGAGAAGATCGCGGGCGTCGAAGAAGCGCTAGGCAAGAACGGAGTGACCTCCAACTACCGCTATGATCTGGCTTCTTACACGTGGCAGCTGGTGCAAGGCTTGAAGAAAGGCCGCGCAATTTTCGGCCAGCCGCCGATGCCGATCAAATGCGCCGGAGCGCCGCAAAAGGCGATGTACCTTTCCTGCGATCACTGGAGGCGCGCAGGTGTGCTCGGCGATATCGAAGTCGAGTTCCGCAATGCAGGCGGGGTTTTGTTTGGCGTAAAGGATTATGTCCCTGCGCTACAAAGCTATGTCGATAAATACGGCATCAATACACATTTCAACCAGAACCTTATCGCGGTGGACGGGCCGGGGCAGAAAGCCACATTCAAGACCGAGGAAGGTGAAGAAACCGTCTCGTTCGACATGCTGCATGTCGTGCCGCCGCAGGTCGCGCCGCAGTTCCTTGCTGACAGCCCTCTCGCCGCCGAAAGCGGGTTTACCGATGTCGATCAGCATACGCTCCAGCATGTTCGGTACTCGAACGTGTTCGGACTTGGTGACGCAGGCTCGATGCCCAATGCGAAAACCATGGCTGCCGCACGCAAGCAGGCCCCTGTCGTAGCGGTCAACCTTTTGCAGCAGCTCGATGGCAAGAGTCCGAAAGCCGGGTACGATGGCTATGGCTCGTGCCCACTTACAGTTGAGCGCGGCAAGATCGTGCTTGCCGAATTCGCTTATGGCGGCAAGCTGGCACCGAGTTTCCCGGAATGGCTGATTGACGGCACCAAGCCACAGCGCCTTTCCTGGATACTGAAAGCTGACGCGCTGCCCTGGATCTACTGGAATGGTATGCTCAAGGGACGCGAATGGCTGGCAGGCCCCGGCGGATTGATCGCGCAGTAGCGCGCGAGTTCGGGGCACTACAACATGCTATCGCGCTATCTTCCGATCCTGGAATGGGGTCGAACTTACAACCGCAATGTCCTGACGGACGATTTGATGGCGGCTGTGATCGTTACGATCATGCTGATCCCGCAAAGCCTTGCTTACGCATTGCTTGCTGGCCTGCCGCCTGTTGTTGGTCTCTATGCCTCGATCTTGCCGCTCGTGCTTTATGCGATCTTTGGGACAAGTAGGACTTTGGCCGTTGGGCCGGTTGCGGTAGTATCATTGATGACGGCTTCGGCTGCTGGTGCCGTCGCGACACAGGGGACGGCGGAATACCTCGAAGCCGCGATTACGCTGGCCATGTTGTCGGGCGTTATGCTGGCCATCCTCGGCTTCCTTCGGGCTGGTTTCCTCGCAAACTTGCTTTCTCACCCTGTGATCAGCGGCTTCATCACCGCTTCTGGCATCCTAATCGCTACCAGCCAGCTCAAGCACATTCTGGGTGTTTCTGCTGGCGGCGACAATTGGCCAGAGATGCTCGGTTCGCTGGCCGCATCAATTGGTGAAACCAATGTCTGGACGCTCGCGATCGGGGTTTCAGCGACATTGTTCCTCTTCTGGGTGCGCAAAGGAGCAAAGCCAGCATTGCAGCGCCTCGGCCTTCCGGAGCGAGCAGCAGACATGACAGCCAAGGCTGGCCCTGTGGTGGCCGTTGCCTTGACGATACTTGCAGCTATCTCGCTTGATCTCGGCAATGTGGGAGTCAAGCTTGTCGGTGCTATCCCACAAGGGCTTCCACCATTTGCGCTCCCGAGCACTGATCCATCGCTGATTGAGAAGCTCTGGGTGCCCGCTCTTCTGATTTCTGTCATCGGATTCGTCGAAAGTGTGTCGGTCGCACAAACACTGGCCGCCAAGCGCCGCCAGCGCATTGCACCTGACCAAGAATTGATCGGACTTGGGGCGGCGAACATGGCCAGCGCGTTCTCGGGCGGCTATCCCGTTACGGGCGGGTTTGCTCGTTCCGCTGTCAATTTCGACGCTGGTGCGCAAACACCTGCCGCTGGGGCATATACCGCAGTTGGAATCGCTCTTGCGACACTCTTCCTCACCCCGCTCCTATTCAGCCTGCCGATCGCTACGCTTGCTGCAACAATTATCGTAGCAGTCTTGAGCCTAGTGGATCTCAAAACACCGGGCCAGCTGTGGCGCTATTCAAAAGCAGACTTTGCAGCGCATATTGCCACCATAGGGATCACTCTGCTCGCCGGAGTTGAGATGGGTGTGGTCGCCGGTGTTGCGGTTGGCCTCCTGCTTTATCTTTGGCGCGCTAGCCGCCCGCACGCAGCCATCGTCGGGCGCGTTCCCGAGACTGAACATTTCCGCAATGTCGAGCGGCACGATGTGTTTACCGTTCCGCATGTCCTCTCGATCCGTATCGATGAAGCGCTGACCTATCTCAACGCCCGCTGGCTTGAGGAATATCTGCTGGAACAGGTCGCCGCTCATCCAGAGGTACGGCACGTCATCCTGATGATGAGCGCGGTCAATGAAATCGATGCTTCCGGGCTCGAGAGCATTGAAGCGATCAACCACCGTCTCGCGGATGGCGGTATCGGGCTGCATCTCTCAGAGGTTAAAGGCCCGGTGATGGACCGCCTAAAGCGGACCCATTTTGTCGATGAGCTCAATGGCAAGGTTTTCCTAACGCAAGACCGAGCTTTTGCTGAGGTATCGCTCGACAATGGCGAGCCTCCCGAGCCGGTTGATCACTATATGGCACGCGGGCTGATCTGAGGTTTGTCTATTTTCCTTCGCGTCGTTCCTGCCGTAATTTTGTTGGCTCTCCCCTTTGCCGCCTCCGCGCAGAATGTAAGCGGCGTTCCAGGCCCAGTGGTTCGCGACGACGATCGGTCTGCGGAATTCCGCATCGGCGTTGACCCGGACAGCGGTGAGATCGTGCAGAGGCTGCATTATCAGCAGGCTGTCGAGAAAGACACGGTTGCCCGCCTCCAATTGCAATACCGAACGGATATCGGTGAACAGCCGGAAGCCGATTTCGTCCAGCTTCAGATTTGGCGTCAGCTCACTCCAGACAGCACACCGGAAAGGCGGCAGGACTGGCAAACGGCGTTAAGGTTGGATTTGCGCCTCGAAGCCGATGGCCCGCCGGGGCGGGTTGCAGTGAACTGGCTAAACCAGTTTCGTTTGGGCGAAGGCCTGAACGCACGTGTGTTTGTCCAGGGAGCGCTGCAAGTCGGCGCTGGTGCCGATAGCGGTTTGCTTCTTCAAAGCCGGACCAGCCTGCGACAAAGGACTGATATCGGAACAATAGGTCTGGAACAGATCAGCAATTATGGATCGACGATAGACTTCGGCGCGTTTGCGGACCAAACACACCTAGTGGGGCCATTCTTGGCTGTTCCTGTTGCCAGTGACTGGACACTCAATGGCCGCGCACTTTTGGGCCTGACCAGGGGCTCTGACGATATGAACGTACTGCTTCGTATTCAGCGCAGATTTTAGAACGATCCCGAAAACAGACTGGAAGAGGATTATGCCTTCAATACCGGACAAGGACCGTCGCTGCCGAGAGATCGAAGCCCTCATCGCAAAGGGTATGGGAGTGTGCGAAAGCTGCCGCGAGATTGGCATCTCCGAAAAGACCTTTTACCGTTGGCGAAAAGCAAAGACCATGGGGGAAGTAGCAAATGCTCGCATCAATTGATTCAATTCTTACGCCGTCAGAGCGTATCGCGCAGTGGGCAGAACTCATTTTTCGGATCGCCACCAGCCTCATCTTCATCATTGGCGGTCTGGGTCATTTTGGCCGCCATCAGATGATGCTGGATCGAATGGCTGATTCGCCCTGGCGCGACACCGTCAATGCAATTGGTGATCCGTCCTTGCTGCTTTGGCTAAGCGGCGCAGCCTTCGTGGTGTTTGGCATCGCTTTGGCGTTAGGGTTCATGACCCGGCTGTCCGCACTTGTCATCTTGCTTACCCTGCTGCCCATAACTTTTTTCACACACATCGCACCGGGACATACCGGCCCATTGTTCAAGAACATTGCGATCATGGGCGCGCTGATATTGCTGACAGCCAAAGGCGGCGGAGCATTCTCAATCGACAACAGGAACCCTTGATCGAGAATTTCTGCGCTTGATTCCAGTAACGGGCGCCCTGGCTCAATTGCACAGATCTGTAATTGTTTTGCTGATTCACCTCATATTCGGGCTATATTGACCTATTTATCCCTTGTTTGGGAATTTCGATTAATGTAAATGCGTAATTGAATTGGACGAGTCGAAGCGCGAAAGCTAATTCGTTTTCATCCAACAAGGAGTACGCATTATGAGTTTGCACATTGGCGATACCGCCCCCAACTTCACCGTTGCCACGACCAAAGGTGAGATCGATCTCCACAAATGGTCGGGCGATAGCTGGGTCTTCTTCTTTAGCCACCCGGCAGATTTTACCCCTGTCTGCACCACCGAAATGGGAATGACGGCCAAGCTGGCCGCCGAGTTCGAGGCGCGCAATGTCAAGCCGCTCGGCCTCTCGACCGATACGGTCGAGGAGCACCTTGAATGGGTCAAGGACGTGGACGAGACGCAGGGCGTGACCCTCGACTTTCCCATAGTTGCTGACCCCGATCTCAAGATCGCGAAGCTCTACGACATGATCCATCCGGATCAGAGTGAAACTGCAGCCGTGCGTTCAGTTTTCATCATCGATCCATCGAAGAAGATCCGCCTCGTTATGACCTATCCGATGAGTGTAGGTCGCAATTTCGACGAAATCCTCCGCGTGATTGATAGCCTTCAGCTTTCGGATCGCGCGACGATCGCCACTCCGGCAAACTGGAGCGTGGGAGACGATGTGATCATCCCGCCTTCGATCAATGATGATGAAGCGGAAAAGATGTTCCCGCAAGGCTTCAAGACGATCAAGCCATACCTCCGAACGACAAAAGTCGCCTGAGGGTCGCAAGGTTGCGCCCGCCTCAGATCCCCTCCACCCTGAGGCGGGCGCTTCCACTTTCTGTAATCTTCGCCCCGTATGTTAGGTTCGCCTATGTTTGATCAGCTCGATGCCCTGCTGCTGGCGCGCATCCAATTTGCCTTCACGGTTAGCTTTCATTTCATCTTTCCGAGCTTTTCGATCGGATTGGCGAGCTACCTTGCCGTGCTTGAGGGCTTGTGGCTGAAAACCGGCAAGCAGGTTTATCTCGACCTGTTCAAATACTGGATCAAGATATTCGCAATCGCGTTTGCCATGGGCGTCGTCTCGGGCATCGTTATGAGTTACCAGTTCGGCACCAACTGGGCGGTTTTTTCCGATAAGGCAGGACCGGTGATCGGGCCGCTCATGGCCTATGAGGTTTTGACTGCATTCTTTCTCGAAGCAGGCTTCCTCGGCGTCATGCTTTTCGGAATGAACAAAGTCGGCAAAAAGTTGCACTTCTTCGCAACGCTTATGGTGGCGCTGGGCACGCTGGTTTCGGCGACATGGATCCTGTCGGTCAACAGCTGGATGCAAACGCCGGTTGGTTTCGAGATGGGAGCCAACGGACAATTCCTTCCCGGTGACAGCTGGTGGGATATCGTCTTCAATCCCAGTTTCCCGTATCGTCTCGCGCACACGGTGACGGCATCTTACTTGGTCGTTGCCTTCGTGGTCGGTGCAGTCGGCGCTTGGCATCTGCTCAAAGACAAAACCAACCCCCAAGCGCGCAAAATGTTCTCCATGGCCATGTGGATGGCTGCGCTTGTCGCGCCGCTGCAAATTGGCCTCGGCGACATGCATGGTCTCAACACTCTGGAGCACCAACCCCAAAAGGTCATGGCGATGGAGGGGCATTTTGACAGCCATCCCGATGGCGCGCCACTCATCCTGTTCGGCATCCCCAATAGCGCAGAAAAGCGTGTGGACTATGCGATTGAAATCCCCAAGGCATCGTCGTTGATCCTGAAGCATGATCTCGACGCGCCAATGGCGGGGCTCGACACGATTCCCGATGACCAGGAGCCGCCGGTAGGGATTGTTTTCTGGTCCTTCCGCATCATGGTCGGGATTGGCTTTGCAATGATGGGTTTGGGTATGTGGAGCCTGTTCGCCCGTTGGCGTAAAGGGCTCTACGAATGGACGTGGCTGCACAGGGCTGCCATCGTTATGGGGCCGAGCGGATTTGTCGCGGTCATCGCAGGTTGGATCACGACCGAGGTCGGCCGCCAGCCTTATGTAATCTACGGTCTCTTGCGGACCGCCGATGCGGCCAGCCCGCTCGATGCGCCTGCGGTCGCGGCATCATTGTTGGCATTTGTGCTGATCTACTTCGCCGTCTTCGGTGCTGGTGTCTGGTATATCCTGCGCCTGATGGGCAAGCCACCGGCTACTGGCGAGGTGGAAGCCAATCATGGATATGACGGGCCGATCCGCACGGCTGGCATCACGCCTGGGCCGACACAGAATCCAGGACAAGCAGAGACCCTGCCAAGCGATAGGCGGGACGCATAATGGACCTTACTGTCATCTGGGCCTTCATTATCGCCTTCGCAGTTTTTGCCTATGTGGTGATGGATGGGTTCGATCTGGGCATTGGCATTCTGTTCCCGACTTTTCGGGTCGGACAGGGCAGGAACCGTGCGATGAACTCGATTGCGCCGGTATGGGATGGAAACGAAACCTGGCTTGTGCTCGGCGGCGGCGGATTATTCGCAGCGTTTCCGCTGGCTTATGCTGTTGTTCTTCCGGCAACCTATCCGCTCATTATCGCGATGTTGCTGGGCCTCGTCTTTCGCGGCGTTGCCTTTGAATATCGTTGGCGCGACGAGCGCCACACGAAATTCTGGGACTTAGCGTTTTTTGGCGGATCGCTGATAGCCGCAATGTCGCAAGGAATGACCTTGGGCGTATTGCTGCAAGGCATCGAAGTAGTCGACCGCGCCTATGCTGGAAGCTGGTGGGACTGGCTTACCCCATACACCTTGCTTACGGGCGCGGGAACCGTGGCGGGCTATGCGCTGCTTGGCAGCACGTGGTTGATATGGAAACTTGACAAAGGTGTGCAGCGACATGCCCGATATGTTGCGATGCGCTCTGCGATTGCGACTATCGTATTGATGGGCGCGGTGAGCCTTTACAACATTTTCCTCAACGCAGAATACGCCGACCGCTGGCTTTCGGCACCGGAGGTCTACCTTGCCGCTCCGGTTCCAATCCTAACGGCGATCATTGCTATTGCACTTCTCAGGTCGATTGCACGAGGAAGCGATCATACGCCATTTTGGCTGGCGATTGCACTGTTCTTCCTTGGCATGGCGGGCCTGGGCGTGACGATGTTCCCCTATATCGTGCCTCCGGGTCTTACGATCTGGGACGCTGCGGCACCTGAAAGCAGCCAGATATTCATGCTTGTTGGCGTGGCGATCACTATGCCGCTGATTATCGGCTACACCGCCTGGGCCTACTGGGTGTTCAGAGGGAAGGTCGGCGAAGAGGGGTATCACTGATGCTCGCACCGCCCGAACCCCAGCCCCCTTTGTGGAAGCGGCTCGCTTGGATGGCCGGAATATGGCTAGCGAGCGTAATTTTCCTCGGCATCGTAGCCATGGTCATTCGATTCTGGCTGAAAGTGTAGGCTCGGGAGGTGATCGTGAGTCCAAATAGAATTCGGAACTTGTTCCTCGTGACGGCGACGTGCGCTTTCGGCGCGTGTTCGCAAGGTGGGACGAGTCCCTCGAAGGAGGCGGAATTTCTGCGCCAATCGGAAGAGTTGACTGCTCGATTTCAATCTGAACTCCAGATGGAGCTTTCTTCAGCTCTCAGCGAGGTTGGCCCCGTCGACGCGATCGGGGTTTGCCAGTCAGCAGCGCCGGCAATAGGTGCCCGTCTTTCGGAAGACAGCGGTTTCACGGTAAGCCGCATCGCGCGTCGCAATCGCAATGCTGGAAACAGAATACCCCCAGAGCTTGAGGCGCTATACAGCGACCTGGAAACATCGCCGATGCAGGATGGCTCACCTCGATCCATCCATCGCACAGTCGGCGAGCGGTTTGTCTACCTCAGGGCCATTCCCATGCAGGAGCAACCCTGCTCGACCTGCCACGGATCGAATATCGATCCCGCGCTCTCGCAAGTTATCTCGCAAACCTATCCTGAAGATCGGGCGGTCGGATTCGAGCCGGGCGAACTTCGGGGCGCTTTTTTGATTGAAAGTGCCTCACGCGATCTAACAGAGCAGTCTCAGAGCTTTGAGTAGTCGCCCTCGCGTCTCTGCTTGGTTAAGCATCCAGCAAAAGCACGACGCACTTTGACGCTATGTCAATCTCCTCAAAAGAAGCCTAGTAATTCAGTGAATGAACAATCAAGCACTTAGCCCACCCGCTGCACTTGCTGGAGCCGCCGTCTTGAAGCTCAAGGCGGGCGACACCGTTTTTCAAGCGGGCGACGCTTGCGACAACTTCCTGTTCGTCCTGTCTGGGTCGGTCCGAGTGGATATGATTTCCCTAAGCGGCAAGGCGGTTCTGCTGTATCGCATTGGTCCGGGGCAATCCTGCGTGATGACCACCAGTTGCTTGATGAGCGGGCGTGATTATTCCGCTGAAGCAACAGCTGAAACCGATTGTGTCGCCTGCGCATTGTCCGCCTCACTGTTTCAAGAGAAGCTCAGCCACTCCGCCTATTTCCGCGAGCTGGTTTTCGATGTGTTTGCAGATCGCCTCGGAGCGCTGATGGACAAGGTTGAGGAAGTGGCCTTTGGTTCGATTGATCGCCGCCTCGCGCGGCGAATCCTCGAACGCCTCGATCACGGTCCAGAACTGACAATGACGCACGAAGAGCTGGCGGTGGATCTAGGCAGCTCGCGCGAAGTCATCTCTCGCAAATTATCCAAATGGTCGGATCATGGCTTGATCAAAAAAGCTCATCGCTCAATCGAGATTTTGGACGTTTCTGCGCTAACGCAGCTTGCGCAAGCAGATGATTGATCCGTGACATTGTCACAGACGGGCATGCAGACAACCCAATAGAGAGCCTGAATGGAATTTTTCGGACTGGATGAAGGAGCAATCAGGCTCAGTGTCTTTGCAGGCATATTCGCCACTATGGCGCTGGCCGAAACGCTCTTCGCTCGCAAAACGCGCACACAAAAACGAACATCGCGTTGGTTTACCAATTGGGCATTGGTCGTAATCGACACGGCAGTTTTGCGTATCATCTTTCCTGTTTTGGCTGTGGGCGTGTCTGTTTACGCCCAGCAAAAAGGCTGGGGCCTCTTCAACGTGATCGCGCTACCCACTTGGTTGGAAATAATGATCGCCATTGCCTTGCTGGATATGGCCGTTTGGGCACAGCATGTCGCCACGCACAAAATCCCGCTGCTTTGGCGTTTTCACAAAGTCCATCACGTTGACAGAGACATTGATGTGACGACGGGTGTGCGCTTTCACCCTGTCGAGATCGTGCTTTCGATGGCTTACAAACTGGTTCTTGTTCTCGCGATCGGCCCTGCGGCGCTCGCCGTCTTTCTGTTTGAAGTCATTCTGAACGCATCGGCGATGTTCAACCATTCCAACGTCAAGCTCCCTAATGGTATGGACCGAGCCCTGCGTGCCATCATGGTCACTCCCGACATGCATCGAGTGCATCACTCGATCATCATGCGAGAGACCGACAGCAATTACGGTTTCTTCCTCTCATTCTGGGACCGCCTGTTTCACACCTACATTGCCCAACCGGAAAAAGGCCATGACGGTATGGTGATTGGCCTAGAAGAGCATCAAGATGATGCCCCATCCTCATTGATCTGGTCGCTGATGCTGCCATTCAAGGATAGCGCCGCAGCGAACGAAGCCGTTTTGGCGCAGGAGAAAACACAATGAAAAAGCGACTGATCTTCGGCGGCATCGCAGGGGTCGCGCTGATCGGCGCAGTCGGCGGGGCGTTGCTCTTTCAGACATCTGATCTTGACCGCATTCATGCAGGCATCGCCGCAACCCACAACAATGTCGAGCACATCGCAGCGGATGACTTTGTGGCGCTCGACAGCGACGAATTTGTCCTTTTCGATGTGCGCGAAGCCGATGAATTTGCAGTCAGCCATTTGCCCGGCGCAGTGCTCGTTGATCCTGACATAACCGCAGCAGAGTTTACCACGCGCTTCGGCGACAGTCTCGAAGGCAAGAGAGCAATTTTCTATTGCTCAGTAGGAGTGCGCTCTTCGAACTTGGCGGATCGCGTTGCTGAACTGGTCGAAGATTCAACCGGCAACGCTCCTGTCAACTTAATCGGCGGCCTCTTCAAATGGCGCAACGAAGGCCGCGAATTGGTCACAGCCAGCGGCCAATCGACCGGCGATATTCACCCCTATGATGACTATTGGGGACGCCTGATCGAGGACCGCGAAACGATCAGCTACAAACCCGAAACATAGCCTTGAGCAGGTTCAGGAGCACATCTGCATGATTAAGAAATTTTCTCTCGCTGCCGCAGTGTTGATCGCTTGCGCAGGCACCGCTTCAGCTCAACCAGCCGGATTTCAAAATGGCCAACTCATCACTGAGTTTGGTCCTATTGCCACGGTTGAGGGCCACGACCCTATCCCGGCTGATACATCTTTCAAAGTCAGCTTTGACGTCGTCGACCGATCTGATGCAGGTGAATTGAACCGTAATTTGGTCAGCGCAGCCCGTTTCCTGAATATGCACTTTGAAGCGGGCATCGCGCCTGAGCAGATGCAACTGGCAATCGTGATCCATGGCAGTGCTGTTCAGGATGTGACAAACGCCTCGCACTACAACGAATTGAACGAGCAAGAAAATGCGAACGCTGCATTGATAGCGCAGCTCATAAAGCATGGCGTCGAAATTCATGTTTGCGGCCAAAGCGCAGCGTTCCAGAATGTTGATGCCGACGACCTGCTACCCGGCGTCCGCATGTCTCTTTCCGCAATGACTGCCCATGCAATTTTGCAGAATCAGGGTTTCAGCTTGAACCCCTTCTAGAAGGGGAAGTCGATCCGAATGGCCTCATCAATTGGGTAAGTGTGACTTAGTCACAGAGTGGCTGCTCCGAGGGGTGTATCTCCTGATCTGTTGAAGCAAGGAGATTTGATATGAAGTTCGCAAATGTCGGAAGCGCTGATCGGATGATCCGTCTCATTTTGGGCGTTATCTTCGCCGCTATCCCGTTCGTAGTTGGGTCCATCGAACCCGCTAGCACTCTTGGAATTGTGAGCTTCGTGGCCGCGGGCATCATGGTGGTAACAGCCACCGTCAAATTCTGCCCGATCTACGGCATTTTTGGTCTTCGCACTTCTCCCAAGAGCTAAGGTAAGGGCGCATAGATGGGCATCTTTGATTGGTTGGGTCGCAGCGGAACGAAAGCACGGAAGCCACAGGTTGTCAGCGTGATTGATGCGCAAGCGCGCGAGCATGCTGGCAGTCTCACGATAGTGGACGTGCGCATGCCGCAAGAATGGGCGGCAACGGGGCTACCCGAGGGTGCCAAAGGCGTAACCCTCGGGACGCCAGAATTTGCTGATGCGCTAGCTGAGTTATCAGCCGCTCATCCAAGCAAAACGCTAGCTATGTTCTGCAAATCTGGGATGCGTTCTAAAAAAGCGGCAAAGATCGCAAAGGCGCATGGTCTCGACCGGGTCGAAATTGTTGCGGGCGGAATGGAAGCTTGGACGAAAGCGCAGCTGCCAACTACACCCTTTGAGACTGCCTAAATGCTAAGGAAACTAATTTGATGTCAGCAAAACATGCACTTCTGCCCCTCGGGATCGCACTTTCCTTGGCGCTTACCGGATGTTCGAGCGAAACGAGTGGGCAAACCGCTGAGGCCGCAGAGACTGTTGAGCAAAGCGCGGTGGTGGATGTCACCGTTGCCGAAGCCAAGGCGCTGATTGACGGCGAAGGTTCGGTCGTCGTCCTTGATGTGCGGACGCCCGAGGAGTTTGCCGAAGGGCACATCGAAGGCGCTCTGAATGTCGATTTTCGTAGCGACAATTTTGCTGAAGAGTTGGCAGAACTTGACCGGGATCAGCGCCATATCGTCCATTGCCGCTCAGGAAGGCGCAGCAGCGCTTCAATGGAGGTTTTCGAAGAGCTTGGCTTCACCGACATCCAGCATATGTTCGAAGGCTTCAATGGTTGGCAGGACGCCGAACTGCCGATCGCGCGGTGAGCTTTTGCTTGGTGCGATGAATGCGCCATTGTAGAATTTCGAGATGATGTTGAAGCGCCTAGAACTTTTGATCCCGCCTCCAATTGTCGCATTGCTCACCGCGCTTGCGATCTGGGGTGTCGCGCGGGCATTTCCCGATTGGGTGTTCGCCTTTCCGTTCCAAGCAGCAGTTGGCTATACGCTGATTGCGATCGGTATTGGGCTGGAACCAGGCTCAAGACTCATTGATTGAGCCAGAAGATGACGGTTGCTGCGATGCAGATGGCTGAGAAGAAGGTAAGCGCGCAGCGATCGTAGCGTGTGTGGATGCGCCGCCAGTCCTTGAGTTTGCCGAACATGTTCTCGACCTTGTGTCGCTGGCGATAGAGGACCGGGTCGTGAGCGATGGGCACTTTGCGATTGGTCTTTGACGGGATACAGGCGGTGATGCCGCGCTTGGCCAGGGTATGACGGAACCAATCGGCATCATAACCCCGGTCGGCAAGCAGCGCCTTGGCCTTGGGGAAGGAATCGATCATCAGCGCCGCCCCCTTGTAGTCGCTCATCTGCCCTTCGCTGAGCAGCATAATCAATGGGCGGCCCTTGTCATCGCAGACGGCATGCAGCTTGGAGTTCAGCCCGCCTTTGGTGCGCCCGATGCGTCGGGGTAGAGCCCCTTTTTTAAGAGGCTTGCCGCCGTCCGGTGCGCCTTCAAGTGAGTGGCATCGATCATCAGTTGATCAGGCTTGCCACCTTTGGCCGCCAGCTCGGCCAAGATGCGATTGAACACGCCCATCCGGCTCCAGCGGATGAACCGATTATAGATCGTCTTGTGCGGACCGTAGCCGACAGGCGCGTCACGCCATCGCAGCCCGTTCCTGATCACGAAGATGATCCCGCTCACGATCCGCCGGTCATCGACCCGCGGAATGTCCTGCAACAACGGAAAATACGGCTCGATCCGGCGCATCTGCGCCTCGCTCAACAACCACAGCTCGGACATCGTTAGCACCTCACTCGTGCCGCCGTTGAATCAACCGTTCGCCTCCAGCGCAAGCGATTTAATAGGTCCTGAGCCTAGCTGGCGTCTGCTAAAACTCTTTTCTTGGTACGACGCGTCAACAGGAATGCCAGTATTGCGATCGGGAGCACAGAGAACGCGACCACGGCATCTTTATACAGCACAGTGAATGGTAGACCTTTCAGAACGTATGTCAGCAGCCCTACCGCATAGTATGTAATTGCTGCCACTGAGAGACCCTCAACAGCCTGAGCTAAGTGCAATTGCTGCGACGCCCTCAGCTCCATAGAGGCAAGTAGCTTCTGAGACTGCTGTTGAGCGGTATGGTCCAGTTGTGTTCGAACTAGCGCCAACCCCTCCGAAACTGAGGAAGCAAGATCATTCACGCGCCTTTCGAATGCCCTAATCGTCTTCATTCCGGGATCGAGCCGGTGTTGGATGAAACCCCTTAGGGTTTGTCGTTGGCCGATTGGAATTTCTTTCAAACTTTCCAAACGGTCATTAACAAGGCCGTAGTAAGCGTTGGATGCCGCAATTCTAAATGAGGCTGTGGTGCGGATCGCAGATACAGCTTTCAAAATGTCAGCCAGTTGATGAATCGTCTCATTGAGGTCTTGGTCTTCGTTATCGAGAGTACGGCTCACGTCTGCAGCTCGATCTTCAAGTTTGCTTAGCTCAGACCCTAGTTCCCGAACCAATGGAAGACCAAGCAATGAGGCCGATCGATAAGTCTCTAGGTCGATCAAGCGCTTAACAATTCGCCCCCTTGCGAAAGCGTCGTGAAACTGGCCGCAAACAGCATAGTCAATTAGCTCATGTTTCCCCAATTGAAAGTCGGTCGTGACTGTCACGGAATCGAACATCGCTTCACCACCGAACAGTCTTGAACCTGAAAAGAAACCGTTAGGCACCTTATTCGGGGTCACCAATATCCTTGCGCCTGCCAGCTGCACGCCAGGGCATTGGCTGATGAGCGCTCTGGCATCTTGGTCTGGCGGTCCGGCGCCAAAGTGTGTCAGAGAAGCAAACTCGGTATGACGTTCAAAGCGAAGAATCCCATTAGCTAGCTCAATAACCTGGTGATGAGCGTTAGGATTCAAAGGCTCCGGCCAGTCCCGTGAGCTTTGCTGTTTCGGCGACAGAACCCAATGCCAAATCTCGCATTCATCGTCCTGTAACGGCATCGGCGGCCGAGCATGCGACTCCGCGTGGATGACTTCACGGAGTTGATGCTGTGTGTGCAGGCTTTCCTGAATTTTTGCCGCTCCTATCCGCCACTCAGTGATCGCGACCATGTTAAATTAGGAATTTGGATTGTCTATCACCTTATATTTTTGTAAACTTAGTTATGCATTCTGACGTTCACACCATAGTTTTTGTATCCTCTGACGAAGCGGCAATCCGCACTGCATCGAAGGCTTTGCAAGGTGACGGCAATTACCGCCTAGTCATCCAAAGAGATGAGGCTCAAGCGGCGAATTGGATAAGGAGCGCCAGTTGTAGTCTGATTTTCTTTGACGAGGCTTTGGCGGAAAGCTCGGAAAGCAACTTTTTGGCCATCGCACGGGTGCAGTGCCCGGAAGCACCCAGAGTTCTTTTTGGCGAAGCCATCGAAGATAGCAATACGAAGGACCTTGTTCGGAGCAGCGCACCGTTTCTCCAGCTCTCAAAGCCCATGCGCGTATCGCAGCTATCGATCGCCGCAAAACGGGCATTAGAGATGGCGGAGCTTTCGCGAAGGCATCGTTTACTATCTAGAGAACTACGCCTTTCGATCGACGACGACCTTTTCGGCGAACATAACGAGGAAGCGATAAAGGCACCCTGGTCACGCTTTGAGAAACTTATCTATGCGAGCCCCAAAATGGAGGAGTTGTGCTCAAGTGCTCGGCAGGCGGCCGCAACAGAGCTGCCAATCCTGATCGAGGGTGAAACGGGAACAGGTAAGGAATTGCTTGCACGCGCTGTTCACTACAGTTCTAGTCGAGGAAACTCGCCGATGCATGTGCAAAACTGTGGGCGAGTATCGGATGATGACCTCCATTCCGAACTGTTCGGTCACGTTTGTGGCGCGTTCAACGGAGCGATTTCTGATCGACTAGGCCTTTTCCGTGCTGCGGATGGTGGCACCGTCTTTCTTGATGAGATATCTGAAGTTTCAGATAAGTTTCAGGTCAGCTTGCTCAGGTTCCTACAGGAAGGGGAGGTAAAACCTCTTGGGTCTGACAATGTTCAGAGGGCAGACGTCCGTATCATTGCTGCGAGCAACCGAGATCTCGAAGAAATGGTTGCAAGAGGCGAGTTTCGGAAGGATCTTTTTTATCGGCTCAAAGGGTTTGAGCTAGATATCCCGCCGCTGCGTGAGCGTGTCGAGGATATCCCCACACTCGCCGCTTACTTCCTCGAGAGAAATTCGGACATAAGCGCGAAGAGAATAATTGGCATTTCACGGGACGCGCTCAAGAAGCTTGCCTGCTACGAATTCCCTGGGAATGTGCGAGAGTTGGAAATGGAGGTCGCGAGAGCTGCTGCGTTGGCAAATAACAACAGTTATATTCTTCCCAAGCATTTCTCCGACAGCATCGCGAACATTGAAGTCGTTGACAAGAGTCTCGCGAATTTCAGCCGCGAAGGAAAAACTCTGAAGGAAATGACGGAAGAGCTGGAGCGGCATGCATTGTTGGAGGTTCTCGAGAAGCTCAGATGGAACCAATCAAAGGCTGCGCAGGTTCTTGGGGTATCCCGTGTGGGCATCGCCAACAAGATACGTCGCTATGACCTCAAGCGGACTGAGGCGAGCTAGCCTGAGATAGCCAAGGGAAGGACATCATGGCGGACGACACACTTATCCGTTTTCCGTTTTCTCGAATGCAAGGGCCAAATCGGGATCGTCCCGTCAACGTTCTGGGAGAAAGCAAGCTGTCTAAAGAAGTTGGCCCAGCCGGATCAGGCAAGACTGGCCATTGGTGCAGCGAATGCAAAGGCGTTTGGTTTGGATTGGGTGCAGAAGTTGAATGCCCAACCTGCGGGAATCGGCACGGATAGGAGCGCCACCACGCATCGAGCTAGATGCTCTATTCTTGGCGACTGCAAACTTAGTATGCTGAAATCCGCGCAGTGCAAATGTTATATGCAGAACGCTCGCTTGCTATCTGCGTAGCGCTATCTATGAATCTTGATTTGATCAGCAGACTCTCCTTAAGTCTCAGATAATAAAGAATTATATAAGTCTACGAGGTTGTCCAATGGTGGCGGTGAGTGCATCAGCCAGCGACGTGCTTCGGCCATTTCGAAAGAAGCAGTCACGTGATCTAGTAGTACATGCAAACAAGATGCGCTGAAGTTGGGGGGTGTTTTCGTGCCTTTCGCATTACACTAACATTCCAGCATCTTGGCTCGCTTTTTTGCGGCCGACAGAAGATAAAGGGAGAGGGATGTATGGCCAACCTACTTTGGCTCCAAGGGGGTGCGTGCTCCGGGAACACCATGTCGTTTCTGAACGCAGAAGAGCCTAGCGCTTGTGATTTGGTGACGGACTTTGGGATTAACGTCCTATGGCAGCCATCGCTCGGACTTGAGTTGGGTGATCAGGTCAAAACAATCCTTGAGAAATGTATCTCTGGCGAAATCCAGCTCGACATCTTCGTTTTCGAAGGCACCGTGATCAATGCGCCCGATGGAACCGGGGAGTGGAACCGGTTTTGTGGCGAGCCGATGAAAAATTGGGTCGCTAAGCTATGTGACGCTGCTCAGTACGTCGTTGCCATTGGCGATTGCGCAACCTGGGGTGGCATTCCGGCGACGGCTCCGAACCCATCTGATAGCGAGGGCCTCCAGTTCCTCAAACGCGAAAAAGGCGGCGCACTGGGAGGCGATTTTGTTTCCAAGGCGGGTCTTCCGGTAGTCAACATCCCCGGGTGCCCAGCGCACCCGGACTGGGTGACGCAAATTCTGGTTGCGATAGCTTCTGGCCGCGGCGGTGACTTAGAGCTCGATGAGTTCCACCGGCCGAAGACGTTTTTCTCTAGCTTCACGCAGACTGGCTGCACGCGGAACATGCACTTCGCGTATAAGGTTTCGACCACGGCTTTTGGCCAGCGCAAAGGCTGTCTGTTTTACGATCTTGGTTGCCGCGGACCGATGACGCACAGTCCTTGCAACCGGATCTTGTGGAACCGCCAATCGTCCAAGACCCGGGCCGGCATGCCTTGCCTGGGATGCACCGAGCCAGAATTCCCATTCTTTGATCTCGCCCCTGGTACGGTCTTCAAGACTCAAACAGTGATGGGTGTACCGAAAGACTTGCCGACCGGCGTCGACAAGAAGGGTTACATGAAACTTACAGCAGCCGCGAAAAATGCTTCGCCCGCGTGGGCCGAAGAAGACATTTTTGTGGTTTGAGGACGAAATTCGGGGATTAAGATTATGTCTGCAGTTCAAACACTTGATATTTCGCCGGTCGGCCGGGTCGAAGGCGACCTAGACGTCCGTGTCGACATTGAAGATGGCGTGGTCACCAATGCGTGGACCAATGCCGAAATGTTCCGTGGCTTTGAGGTCATCCTAAAAGATAAGGACCCTCAAGCAGGCCTCGTGGTGACTCCGCGTGCCTGCGGAATTTGCGGTGCCTCCCACCTTACCTGCGCCGCTTGGGCGCTCGATACAGCTTGGGGAACCACGGTGCCTCGCAACGCGATTCTTGCGAGAAACCTTGGTCAAATCGTGGAATCATTGCAGTCGTTGCCGCGACACCACTACGGCCTTTTTATGATTGATTTCACCAATCAAAACTACGCTAGGAGCCAGTACTTTGAAGAGGCGGTTAAACGCTATTCACCATTCACCGGTACTTCCTACGAGGCTGGTGTAACGATCTCCGGACGCCCGGTTGAGATATACGCATTGCTTGGCGGGCAGTGGCCGCATTCTTCCTACATGGTGCCGGGCGGCGTGATGTGCTCTCCAACTCTCACGGACGTCACCCGCTCGGTGGCCATCTTGGAGCACTTCCGCCGCAATTGGATTGAGCCACTTTGGCTTGGTTGTTCAATGGAGCGCTACGAAGAAATTCAGTCCTATGACGACTTTTTGGCCTGGTTGGACGAAAAGCCTGAGCATGCGAATTCTGACCTCGGTCTCTATTGGAGAATGGCCAAAGACATCGGCCTGGACAAGTATGGTCGCGGTCACGCGAAATTTGTGACGTGGGGCTATCTGCCGCATGAAGACAAGTATCAGAACCCCACAATCGAAGGCCGCAATGATGCAGTGATCATGAAGTCTGGTGTTTATGATGGTGCCACTGACACTCACAAGCTCATGGATCAGGCCACAGTTCGTGAAGACGTGACCCATGCATGGTATGACGAAGTCGGTGGGACGCATCCCTTCGACCGGACAACAAACCCTGTTGGTAAGAACCCGATTGACCCTGAGGGCAAATATTCGTGGTCAACGGCTGTGCGTCACTCAGACAATGGCCGTCTTGAAGCTGGTGCGCTTGCCCGACAGCTGGTTGCTGGTGGAAGTCACGGTCAGGATTGGCAGCATAGCGATCCTCTAATTCTTGACATGTATCGCAAGATGGGGGGGCCATCGATCCTGCTTCGCCACTTCGCCCGGATGCACGAGCTTTGTAAGCTCTATCGCGAAGCGCAGCGAATTCTGACGGAATTCAAACTTAACGATGAGTGGTATATCAAGCCGACTGAGAAGGACGGGCAGGGTTGGGGGGCAACCGAGGCCATTCGTGGTGCTCTCTGCCACTGGATCGATGTTCGCGATGGCAAGATTGCCAACTACCAGATCATCGCCCCGACAACCTGGAATGTGGGGCCGCGTGCCACAGACGGTGAACGTGGTCCAATCGAAGAAGCATTGATCGGAACACCTGTCGAGAACACGGCAGATCCGGTCGAAGTTGGGCATGTCTGCCGCTCTTACGACAGCTGCTTAGTCTGCACCGTGCACGCTCACGATGCCAAGACGGGTGAAGAACTGGCGAGGTTCAGAACGGCCTAAGTTTGGGGAATTGCCCAAGGACGATTGGGGGAGGGACGTTCATAGTGAGCGGTCCCTCCAAGGTCGTTAGTGGGAAAGGGTTTGAATGACACAAAATGTGCAAGATGATGATGGGTCGGGGGCAAAAGATGGCTTGAGTGGGGACGACCAGGCAAGTCAGAGGCGTATGATCGAGGACCTCTTCGAAGGAGGACTCGAGACGCAAGTTGATCCGTTCCCTGAAACTGACAAGGAATTCTCCAAACTGTTGGATCAGTTGCGAGAGCTTGGCCCTGAAGATTTGAGGGAAAAGCTCGTGGTGAGTGGCTGGAAGCTCACTCCGCATGGCGAGGATGAGATGCGCTGTCAGGAGTGCATGTATTATCTGGTGCACAAACGCTGGTGCGACTTGCCTGAGCTGGATTTACCTGCGGAGCCGGAGTGGTGGTGCAGGCTCTGGCGCATCTAGGAGAGCCACATGACTGAAGGCGAGTCGACCCTGGAGGATGGCAAAACCCGGCAGGTCATTGCAGCAAAACTTGCTGGCGGACTTCAGGTGGAAGTATATCCGCGCGCTGAAACATCGGAAATGTTCAATGAGATAATTGGCAGGCTGCGGACAGGGGCCGGCGATGATCTAGATCAGAAGCTCATTGTCGCCGGGGTGACAGACTATGTTGTCGAGGCCAATGATATCGAGCAGTCATGCGAAAGCTGCATGTATTATCTGGTGCACAGAGAGTTTTGTGACTTGCCGGAACTGATGATTCCGGTGGAACCAGACTGGTCTTGCCGGCTGTGGCGCATCTAGATGCAAAAGGCGCAGATTGCGATCATCGGGTGCGGGAACAGCAACCGGAGCGATGATGGAGTTGGCCCGTCTGTAATCGCACTTCTTCGTAGTTATGATCTGCCAAAAAACGTCACGTTATTTGATGCCGGAACCGATGGCATGGGTGTGATGTACCAGGCTAAGGGTTGTAGCCACCTCATCATAATCGATGCGAAGCTACCTGAATCGAGCCCCGGAGCGATCTATGAGGTTCCAGGTGACATCTTGGCCTCGCCGCCTCCGCAAAGTCTCAATCTGCATGACTTTCGATGGGATCATGCCTTGTTTGCGGGCAAGAAGATCTACGAAAGCGATTTTCCCAAGAATGTGAAGGTCTTTCTCATCGAAGCTCGATCCATAGACTATGGATTGGAGCTCTCCGACGAAGTGTCTTCTTCCGCTTCAGAAATAGCAAAAAAAATTGAGGCGCTGGTTTCGCCAGTTTCATGTGGGAGCTGGTCGTGAGCGCGAGAATATCTATCTCGAACGGCTCCATCTACTTGGCTGCTACCGACTACGATAAGTACTTCCAAGGCATCGAAACGGTCATCGTTCTGATCGATGGTGGATACCTCCAGATCCTTCCGGTGAAGCAAATGGCATCAGGAGGATATCTCCTCAAGATTCGCAATGCTCAGGGAGATCGAGTCATCACATCTCCTGATGTCTTCCAAAATGACGGTCGATTGGATTGGTCCAGCGGAGATATCATTGGCAATTGGTCTTCGGACCGTGGGGCATTGGTTTGTGAACTGCCTGAATTGCAAACCTAGTTTACATGATGCTTATTTAGTAGACATCGTGAACTTGCCCGCATAATCTCCCACCTTCGGCCCGCCAAAGGGGATTCTGGCGGGATCGGAAGGGAGAGAACCATTGACCGGGTCAAGTAGGGCAACAGTCGAAGCGGAAGCGGCTCGCCAAGCTGTATTGGACGTTGACGCTTCTGAAACAGAAAAGGCTGAGATGCTGATGGAGATCGCAATGGGTCTCCAGCAGAAGCCCAAATCTTCAAATGACCTGATCGAAGCGATTTCGCTCTACGAAGCAAGTATTGAATTATGTCCGGCAGACGCGCGTCTTTTGGAGGCTCGCGTACAGTCGCGGTTGGCAACGGCTCAGATGATATTGCCAGCGGAGGACTACTCACCGCTTGAAGCCGCCAAACAATCGATCGAAGGCTCTTTAAAGGTTTTGAGAGATTTAGGTGAACCGGCAGAGATTGCTGAAGCCGAAATGAATTACGGGCTGATATTGCAAAACCTTGCCGGTGCGAACCGAGCTCGCATTCAGGATGCCATTAGCGCTTATCAGCGCTCCTTGCGTACCTTTGACGCGCAGGCATATCCGGCAGAGTTTGCGGTTCTGCAAAATAATCTCGCCACCGCCTTTCTCTCTATCCCTTTCACAGGCGACGAGTCCAAGATGCGCGAAGCATTGGCCGTCCAGGCGTTTGAAGAAGGTCTGAAAATCGTAAACTTGGTCGACCATCCAAGCGAGTACGCGATGCTTCAGAACAATCTTGGAAATGCACTCCAGTACGTGTCGTCCAGCCATCGGGTTGAGAACGGATTTCGAGCCTTGGAGGCGTACGATGAGGCACTCCGCGTGAGAAATGCCAAGGACTCACCCGGTGAATATGCCAATACCTTGGCTAACAAGGCCAACTGCCTGTCCAATCTTCCCGACGATCCCGCCGATCCCGACAAAGGCAATACGGATAACTTGAGGGCCGCAATTGGTCTCTATTCCGAGGCATGCGCGATATTCGGGTCCACCGGTGATCTCCAGAAAGCCGAAACCGTTCGCGCGGCAATCGATTCTTTGGAGGCCGAGCTATCACGGTGACAGGACCAAAAACGAAAATAGAAAGAGGAGTTTAGAGAGGAAATGACGTTTGTAACTTTGATCGCCGCAGGGGTTGCGGCCGCCCTAATTGCAGGAGTGATATCTGGCATTTTAATCGGCGGAAAAGCTCTTGGGTATGAAATGGCAGGTGCAATGGGTGGCCTATACGGTTTTCTGTCTGGGGCAGCAGCTGTTGTTGTTGGCTCTCTTCTAATCACATTGATCCCGGGAGTAGCCTAATGCTTGGAATGATCCTCGACTCAATGAAGCTCTTCTTCACTGGAAGACTCTTTCAAGACTACAGGATGGTTGCGATCCGCTTCCTTGTTGCTGTGGTCTGCGGAGCTTTAACCATGCTGGCGGTCGGCCATTTCTTTGCTCCGTTAACCGGTGCCATCGCGGGAGGTGCTGTCGCTGGTTTCCTCCAGCCTATTCTCTTCAAAGATCTGAAGTACCGATAGTCTCATGGCGGCGACTGAATCAGAGGTCCAGGAGCGTGATCTGAGTAGTATGCTCTCAGACATCGCGGCGCTTGAGGCGCTTGCTGAAGACTGGCCGATGGAGCAGCAGAACGCCGCGCAAGCTAGAGCTGAAGCGGTGGATTCGCTGAATGCGGCTGCGTTCAGGCGACTAATCCGTTCTTTGCAATCGGCGCCCGGCATCGGCGCAGCGTTGAAGTCAGCAGCTGGCGATGAGGTTGTATACACCGTCCTGCGCCGCCACGGAATCTTGAAACCTTCGCTGCATGAGCAGGTAGATGCAGCATTGGACACTATCAGACCTACCCTTGCTTCGCATGGTGGCGATGTGGAGTTAGTTGATGTTGAAGCGACGTCAGTAACAGTAAAGTTCCTTGGAGCTTGTGATGGTTGCCCAGCATCCGCGCTGACATTTTATGGTGGGGTTAAAAAGGCGATCCAAGATCGGTTCCCGCAGATAACCGAAATCCGGCAGAAGAAAGGGCTGGGAGGGGGTAGCGGCGTCGAATACGCGTCCCCCTTTGCCGATTTTCAGGCGGACGATTGGGCGCAGGTCGCGGCGCTCAGTTCGATTGATGACGGGAGCACGCAGGTCTTTGACGTCGAAGGCGAGTCTGTTCTGCTGAGTCGGCTGGGTGATAAAGTCACGTGCTTTGCCAACTCCTGCGCGCATATGGGCATGCCGATGGATGGCGGCGATATCAGTGACGCTATAATTACCTGTCCCTACCATGGGTTTCGCTATTCGCTCGAGAGTGGTGAGTGCTTGACCGCGCCGGAGGTTCAGCTGCAACCGCACGGTGTCCGGGTGAAGGATGGTCAAATCGAAATCCGGTTGACGAGGTAGCGCATGAAGATCTCACTCGCCCCCTCATTTACACCCGTCAAAGAAGAGGCAACTCAAAAGATGGGGCCATCGCTACTCGATGCTGCTGGCCCAAAGTTTGTTTTGGGTTGGGAGGACGATGCGCTGGTCGCTCCAAACGTCCCATCCGCATCGGTACTCTTTGGTCCCCGGGGAGCGGTTCGACTGCGCGACGGTTCCTTTTGGGTTTCGGACACCGGGCATCACAGGCTTCTGGGTTGGTCCCAAGGTATATCAAAAGACAATCAGCCTGCGGATATTCTCATCGGACAACAGGCCTTTGATCGAGAAGGACGTAACGCAAAGGGTGCCGCGACGGCCGCAACGCTCAATGTGCCAACGGGCATTGCTAGGTGGGGCGATGGACTTGCAGTTGCCGACGCGTGGAACCACCGAGTGCTACTTTGGCGAAAGACACCTCGGTCTCATAATCAACCTGCTGACATCATATTAGGGCAAGAAAACGCGCATTCCGTATTGGCGAACTCAGGCCTGGATACACCAAGATCAACTACGATGCATTGGCCCTACGGCGTTTCTGAAGTCGCTGGCAGGCTCGTCATTTGTGACACCGGAAATAGGCGGGTTCTAATTTGGGATGATCCAAGTTTCACAGGACAATCCGCCGATCTCGTCTTGGGGCAAACGGGATTTGAATGCCGCGACGAAAATTCAGGAGAAGGCGTGTCGGCTGCTGGTATGCGGTGGCCACATATGGCTCAATTATGGCAAGGTGGCTTGGCTGTTACCGACGCCGGAAACAATCGCATCATGTTGTGGGATGACTTTCCAACGGCAAACGGCCAGCCTTGCGTCGCCGTGCTTGGTCAACGCAACTTTACGGATTGTGACCATAATTTGGCCGCATACTATCCCAGCAATGCTGCTTTGAATATGCCCTATGCAATTTGCAGCTACGGCGACAAACTGATCGCTGCAGATACCGCCAATTCAAGAATTGTTGCATGGGAAGAGCGCAGGACAGGCTCGGAGGCTGCTTGGCTGACAGGCCAACCAGACTTCGCATCAAAGGGTGATAATCGCTGGGGATTTGCAACCCGCGATTCATTGTGCTGGCCATATGGATTAACGGTTAGCGATCGAGAGATTGTAATCGCAGACAGCGGGAACAACCGCGTTTTAGTCTGGGAGGCCATATGCTGACCGGAGAAGTAACGTCCGGGGCGCTTGTTGTTGTCCGCGGACAAGTGCAAGGCGTGGGTTTTCGTCCTACAGTGTGGCGTTTGGCAAGAGAGATCGGCCTGAGCGGCGATGTAAGCAACACATCGGATGGGGTTCGAATAAGGCTTTGGGGTTCTAGGATCGATGAGTTTGTTGACCGGTTGAGAGCGGAAGCTCCCCCACTTGCTCGAATTCAAGATCTAGATCGCCAGGAAATCGAAGGACGAGCGCCGGAAAGCTTTGAGATTTCAGAGACGACCGCAGGTACGATGCGGGTCGCGATTACGCCCGATATTACTATCTGCAATGAGTGTCGCGAAGAGATCAGCGATCCGTTCGCGCCGAGGTTTCGATATCCGTTTACCAACTGTACAAACTGTGGCCCAAGATTTTCCATAATCTCCGCCGCACCGTATGATAGGGCAAAGACGAGCATGCAGGCGTTCGACATGTGCGACACCTGCCGTGCTGAGTACGAGAATCCTGAAGACCGTCGATACCATGCCCAACCGATTGCTTGTCACAAATGTGGCCCACGAGTTTGGATAGAAAAACTCGGTCATGGCACTGTAAATTCCGAGTCGTTCTCGATGCTTGACGACATTGATGCGGTAGGCGGAATGATCACGTCCGGTCACATTGTGGCGGTAAAAGGGATCGGTGGCTTCCATCTTGCCTGCGATGCGACGAATGAAGATGCCGTTGCCAGGCTTCGACGTCTCAAGAAGCGACCCACAAAGGCATTAGCCCTTATGGCTCGCGATGTTGATATGGTTCTCCAATACGCGAAAGCGAATGAGAAAGAGATAGAGGCCCTCTCCGGACCTGAGGCGCCAATAGTCTTGCTCGAAGCCCGCAAGGACAATCCACTGCCGAGTGAAATCGCACCCGGCTTGGCGCAGCTAGGCTTCATGCTGCCCTATTCTCCCTTGCATGAACTCATGTTCAAGCGCGTGAAGCGACCGATAGTGATGACCTCCGGTAACGTTTCCGGCGAGCCGCAATGCACCGGAAATGGGGAAGTGCGTACTCGCTTGGATTCGGTCGCTGATTTCGCCTGCATGACTGATCGCGACATCGTCAATCGAATTGATGATAGCGTCGTACGGGTTGATCGTGATGTGCCTAGAACACTTCGCAGAGCCAGAGGTTTTGCCCCTTCAAGTTTGCAATTGCCGAAAGGCATCCCAACTACTCAAGGGGTTTTGGCGTTCGGTGCCGATCTGAAGAATACGTTCTGTCTGACCAAAGACGCTGAAGGCATCTTAAGTCAGCATATGGGCGACCTAAGTGACCCCTTCACCGAGGACGATCTTCTCAAAAACCTCGGTCTGTTCGAGCAGCTATTCGAACATAGCCCGGACCTGATTGCGGTTGATCGACATCCGGAATATCGATCATCGAAACTCGGTCGCAAAATGGCGGTCGAAAAGGGCCTGCCGATCATCGAAATCCAGCACCATCATGCTCACATCGCTGCATGCATGGTGGAAAACAATTGGCCCCACGACGGCAACCGCGTGCTCGGCGTAGCGCTTGATGGCGCCGGCTGGGGTATGGACGGGACAGTTTGGGGCGGTGAATTTCTCGCGTGCGATTATGAGTCGTTCCAGCGTCTTGCCACGTTCAAGCCTGTTCCTCTTTTGGGAGGAGATGCGGCAGCTCGAGAGCCATGGCGCAATGCCTATGCGCATATTACAGCTGAAATGGGCTGGTCAGAATTCTCTATGAATTTCAATCAACTAGAGATATTTCAGTACTTAAGCGCTAAGCCTCGAACTACGCTTGATGGTATGATTTCTGGCGGTATGAATTCTCCACTAACGAGTTCATGCGGCCGACTGTTTGACGCGGCGGCAGCAATCGTCGGCCTCTCCCGTGAGACGCAAACCTATGAGGGTGAGGCAGCAATGCTCTTCGAAGCTGCACTCGACCATGAGGCACTCTCAGAAAATGCTGAACTCGATTATCCATTTACCATCCCCCTGATCGGCGGCTCAGGTCTGCCATACATTGAGCCTTTGGCGGTATGGCGCGCAATGCTCGGTGACTTGGTCCTTGGTACATCAATTGGCGTGATCTCCGCTCGATTCCATCGAGGTTTGGCTAGGACCATAGTTGCCATGATAAACAGGCTGCAAGGCGACGAGGTCCCCTACGCTGCTGTGGCTCTTAGTGGAGGTTGCTTTCAGAACCGAACGCTATTCACTTTGGTTTGCGAGGCGCTGGAACACGGCGGGACCAAAGTCCTTACACATCAAGCAGTGCCTGCAAATGATGGTGGAATAGCACTCGGCCAAGCTGCGATCGCTGCTGCAACTTTTCAGAAAATTCGAGAGAGGACTTAGCCATGTGCCTAGGAATACCAGGTCAAATCAGGTCGATTTCTGACTACGAGCGAAAACTTGCCTTGGTTGAAGTGTCGGGCGTCAATCGCGAGATTAATATCGCGTGCATCATGCCGGAAGATGGCGATGCAGACTCGCTCATTGACACCTGGACTTTGGTCCATGTCGGCTTTGCGATGAGCCGGATTGACGAGAAAGAGGCAGCGCTCACACTCGAGCTTCTGACCGAGCTGGGAGAGGTCCAGGCTGAAATAGATGCCATGCGCGCGGCAGAATCAGCAATGGAGCAGGCAACATGAAATACGCCGATGAATTTCGTGATCCGGTGAGGGCCAGAGGTGTCCTCGCTCAGATAGAAGAGGCGATTGACGAGATCGGCGCAACAGCAGATGCACCAGTCTACATCATGGAAGTTTGCGGCGGCCATACCCATGCGATCTTTCGTTATGGGCTCGACAAGCTTGTGCCGGAAGGCCTTGAGTTTATTCATGGACCCGGTTGCCCCGTATGCGTGCTTCCAATGGCCAGAGTGGACGAATGCGTCGAGTTGGCCGAACGTTCCGATGTTATCTTCACGACATTCGGCGATGCAATGCGCGTGCCTGGGACTCGGAAGTCATTACTGCAAGCAAAAGCTGACGGCGCCGATGTCAGAATGGTATATTCACCGCTGGACGCACTTGAAATAGCGCGACGCAACCCGAACAAGGAGGTTGTCTTTTTTGCGCTCGGTTTCGAGACAACCACCCCATCTTCTGCGCTCTGCATTCAACAAGCTTCTCAAGAAGATTTGTCGAACTTCTCCGTTTTTTGCAACCACATCACGGTGCCGCCCCCGATCAAGGCATTGCTTGATGATCCACACATGAAGCTCGATGGATTTGTCGGACCTGGTCATGTTTCGATGGTGATAGGAATTGAACCATACCAGTTTATCGCACGTGACTACGGCAAGCCAATCGTTGTTGCAGGCTTTGAGCCCCTGGACTTGTTGCAATCGGTCCTGATGGTCCTCGAACAGATTCGCAGCGGTCGCGCTGAGGTTGAAAACCAATACTCACGAGTTGTGCCTGACGATGGGAACCCGGTCTCAATCGCTGCATGCGAAAACGTCTACGAACCCAGAGAAAAGTTTGAATGGCGCGGTCTAGGAGAGATTGATCATTCGGGGCTGAAGATACGGGAAGAGTATAAACGTTTTGATGCCGAAAGTAAGTTCCGCATCGGATATGGAAAGGCGTCAAGGATCGTTCCTGAGCCAGAAGGCTGTTCATGCAGTGATGTTATGACAGGTAAGATCAAACCGCCTCAATGCGCTCAATTCGGCAAAGGGTGTACGCCTGAAATGCCACTTGGAGCTCTTATGGTGTCAACCGAAGGGGCGTGTGCAGCATACTATCACTATGGTGGCGCTCGGCCGGAATTGGAGCCCGCGCAGTGAACCAGATTCCTCTCACCCCTAAGCTGCGTGATGCTCGCGTCACGCTCGCTCATGGAGGGGGTGGCAAGGCCATGCGAGACCTAATTGAAGCCGTTTTTACTTCGCAGTTTGAGCCAGATGGGAATGAAGATCAGGCACGCCTTGAGGTGCCGGAGGTGCTCTTATCTGGTGGGCAACTCGCGTTCACAACTGACAGCTATGTGATCCATCCAATCGAGTTTCCTGGCGGAGATATTGGAAAGATCGCTGTTTGTGGAACTGTCAACGATTTGGTGGTCGGCGGCGCACATCCGCTTTGGCTGTCTGCCTCGTTCATACTCGAAGAAGGGACCGAGATAGCATTGCTGCAACGCGTGGTCGCTTCAATGTGCGAAGCGGCGGCTGACGCTGGCGTTCGTATCGTGACCGGTGATACCAAAGTGGTTGAGCGCGGAAGTGCCGACAAGATCTTCATCACTACTTCTGGGGTGGGTGCCATTCCGTCTGATACTCACTTGGCGGCGGCGAACGTAAGCCCTGGTGATGTAGCAATTGTCAATGGCGTCCTTGGTGATCATGGAGCTGCAATATTGACTGCCAGAGGGGATCTGGCGTTGAGCAGCGACATCAAGTCAGACTGCCAGCCTCTGCAAAGGTTGATGGAAGCCGTAAAAAAGGCTGCTCCAGGTATTCGTTGCGCCAGAGATGCGACACGTGGGGGACTAGCCTCTGCGCTGAACGAAATTGCGGACGCATCAGGTGTGAGCATCACCATCGACGAATCTGTTCTTCCGCTTCGCAAGGAGGTGAAGGGTGTTTGCGAGATCCTTGGTCTCGATCCTCTCTACTTGGCCAATGAGGGTACGCTTGTTTTGTTTGTTCCCCCCGAGCAAGCTGACGATGCTGTTGCCGCCATGCGTGACACTCCCGAAGGCAAAGGAGCTGTTGTGATTGGGACAGCCGGGAGCGGGATTCCCGGGCGCGTGGATATGACGACCGTATTCGGTGGATCGCGAATTGTCGACATGCTCGTGGGTGAGCAGCTGCCGAGGATTTGCTAATGTTATATGTTCTCATCTTGGGATTCTTCATCGGCATGAGCCACGCGCTTGAAGCCGATCATCTCGCTGCAATGGCAGCAATGTCATCCGATCGCTCTGAATCCCGTCGTCATTTCGTGCTTAGGGGAACCTTCTGGGGCATTGGTCACACGGCCACCCTATTCCTGCTTTGTGCCATCGTATTGATATTTGGCTTGTCGCTGTCCGAATCAGTGGCTGCCCGTCTTGAATCGATTGTCGGCGTAATGCTCATAGTGCTCGGTGCTCACTTGCTTGTAAGAATGGCGAAACAGCGAATTCACTTTCATGTGCACCAGCATGATGAAGGTCCAGCCCACTTGCATGCTCACAGCCATGCCGGTGATGCGGTAAATCACTCTGAATCGGCCCATCGACATGAGCATCCAACAACGCCTCCGAACCGGGCGCTTTTGGTAGGATTGGTTCACGGCGCTGCCGGTTCTTCTGCCCTGTTGACCCTTGTCATCGCCAGTACTGAGAGTGTTGTCTTAGCGATATCCTATGTTCTCGTCTTTGGCTTGGGGTCAATCATTGGCATGACGCTCCTATCGCTTGTCGTTGTCTGGCCCCTTCAGCTTGTCGAACGTACAGCCAAGATTCTGCATTTCGGGGTGCTTTCGGCTGCGGCCATCTTCGCAATTGGTGTTGGCGGAAACATTGTTATCGATACGGCTCAATTAGCCTGGGGAGTGCTTTGATATGCACGAGTTAGGGCTGAGCCGGTCGATTGCTGCCATCGTTTCTGAAAACGCAAATGGTAGAGCAGTAAAGAGGGTATGTGTTGCCATCGGGCCGTTGGCATGTGTCGAACAGCGCTCCCTTTTGTTTTGTTGGGACCTTGTGACCGAGTCGACCGGCCTGTCAGGCGCGGTCCTTGAGTTCGTCGATGCTGATGGCGACACCTTCGTGATCAAAGAATTCGAGTTTGAACAGGAGACGGCTTAGATGTGTGGTACTTGTGGATGCTCAGATCCGAGCAACAACGTGACGCTAACAAATGTGGAATCGGGCGATAGCATCGTTGTTCGCGAAGGTGGACTTGTCCCGCCTGGCTCCCAGGCGCACCCCCATGAATCCGGTGGGCATCGCGATCAGCACCATCACCATGAGGGTGATGATAAGCCCCACGTTCATGGTCCAAATGGCGAAGTCATCAGCCTTGAGCAGGCCGTCTTGTCAAAGAACGACACGATCGCGGCACAAAATCGTGGTTGGTTTGAAGGCCGGGAAGTCTTGGCTCTTAATCTCGTCAGTTCTCCGGGTGCAGGGAAAACGACGCTTCTTGAGGCCACTATCAAAGCAGCGAGCTTTGCGAATGACCTAGCAGTCATTGAAGGTGACCAGATGACCACAAATGATGCTGATCGCATCAAAGCAGCTGGCGCGCGCGCAGTTCAAATTAACACCGGCGCGGGCTGCCATTTGGAGGCAGACATGGTTGCTGAAGCGGTCAAGTCTCTTCAGCTCAAGAGCGGCGCGCTTCTTTTCATTGAGAACGTTGGCAACCTAGTTTGTCCCTCAATGTTCGACCTCGGCGAGAAAATGAAGATCGCCGTTATCTCGGTAACTGAGGGCGAGGACAAACCTCTAAAATATCCTCATATGTTTAGAGCTTCATCCTGTGTGGTTGTAAACAAGATTGACATTGCTGAGGCAGTCGAATTTGACGAAGCTCTTTGTAGGGAGAACATTGCCCAGGTGAACCCAGAGGCTCGCGTAATCTCGGTCTCCGCGAAGAGTGGCGATGGAATGAGTGAATGGTTGGGTTTTCTTCAGGAGCATTACTCCGACTTTCGCCAGCTTGCTGAGTAAACCTGCGTGATCTCCATCGCTTGAAGCCACGAATTACAAACTGTTCCGATAATTCCAAGTCGATCAGCTAAGTACTTTCATACTTGTTCGACAGACGAGACCAAGCCGACCGATTTCGGCCCACCTTTTGACTTAGCTTGAGAGCCGGCACTGGGTGTGAAAGCGGAAAACCAGGCTTCAGGCGCTCAAGACAGTCGAGCAAAGTTTGGTGCGCCAAGGTGCGACTAGTCAGAAACGCTTGAGGGCAAAACCAACAAATGCCGAAACGCTTAGAGCTTTTGATCCCACCCCCAATTGTCGCATTGCTTTCGGCACTCGCCATGTGGGGTGTCGCGTGGGCGTGGCCCAATCTAGTGTCCAGATTCGAGCATCAGGCCGTGCTTGGCTATGCACTTATCGCAATAGGTATTGGGTTTGATCTTGTTTCTATCGCAGGGTTTCTGAGAGCCAGAACGACTGTCACACCGCTAGCTCCGGAGAAAGCGTCAACCCTTGTGACTGACGGTCTTTACCGCATCACTCGCAATCCGATGTACTTAGGGCTTTTGCTAATACTCACTGGCTTTGCCGTTCTGCGCGGCTCGCCGATTAACGCAATCTTTCTCGTAACATTCGTGCTTTATTTGAACGCGTTCCAAATCAGACCGGAAGAAGAACGTCTCACCAAGATTTTCGGCGCAGATTATGAAAGCTACAAGCAGCGGGTTAGGCGTTGGCTTTAGCTTCCAACTGGTCGCTGAGCATATTCAAATAGGCATTGAGTCGCTCAATGGTTCTTCGGCGTGGCCGGCGCCCCATCCTCAAATCGAGCACAAATCGGGGATCGCCCACGGCTCGCCTACCAAAACGCGTTGCAGAAATATGGTTGTCTTTCAGATGCCTTTCGATCCGTTCCAGCAGCGTCATACCTTTCTCACTCCGACTCGCAAATCCCTTGTGTTCTTGCTATGTTCTTACTAGGATGATTTCCGCGAGTCTAGGAAAAAATCCTACGATCGATCCTGAAGGACCACACAAATGGAACATGTTAGAGAGGAACTTGAGCGGCTGATCACCCAGGGCGGATACGGCTACGCGGCGGTTTCAAGGCTGCTTGGACGCAATCCAAGCTATATCCAGCAATTCATAAAGCGCGGATCGCCTCGTATCCTTGACCCCGAGGATCGCAAGACGCTTGCAAGCTTCTTTGGCGTCGATGAACAAAGGCTCGGTGGTCCTGCTAAAACACCGATGGACGGAATGATCGAAGTTCCCGTTCTAGACGTTGATGCCTCAGCTGGCTTCGGTGCCATTGCATCGAATGAGTCCAGTTACACGCGCTTTGGCTTTGACGAAAAGTGGCTTAGGCGATTGACCGGCGCTAGAGGCGCTAGTCTTTCAATCGTCAGTGTCCTGGGGGACTCGATGGAGCCCACTCTGAGCGATGGGGATGAGGTTCTTGTTGATGCATCTGACCATGGCTCAAGGCTGCGAGATGGGATCTATGTGCTGCGCTCCGACGATACGCTGGTCGTAAAGCGCATCGCCATCAAACCCGGTGCCAAGCAGATCACCATTTCCAGCGACAACCCTGCCTATCCTTCATGGAATGACGTAGATCGTGAAGGTGTCGAGGTGATCGGCCGGGTCATATGGTTTGGAAGGGCTTTGTGATTTTGTTCGCCTGCGTCGTGACATAGAGGTCATCCCTGGCAGCGAGGGAGGCTACTTGGCTGCCTAAGTGAACTTCCACATCGCGATGATCCGAGGAGAGGCGGCATTTTGTGATGGCATCAGCTCGCTGGGAAAAGTCTTGTCGACGGCCGGATAGTTCGAGGCGTCTTAGGATGCCTGCTATGCTGCGGTTTTGCGCCGAAAGCGGCCATTCCTGTGAATCGCCAACTTTGTCATCTTGCTTGGAGATTCCAAAGGTCGTCCGGACCGAAATAGGTAATTATCACTTTGTTTGGTTCGCCCATGACCTCAACCCGCGCGAGGCCAGCACGAGTATGGTTTAATTCAGCATTGAGTTCGCCGACGATTTCGCCGTCAGGCGACAGTAGATGCGGTTGCCCGTTTATCTGGTGCAGACGGAGCGGAGAGCCGGGCAAAGGATTAAAACCGGGCCGCCAAGTGGCCCATGACCAGTATCTGCGCTCATCCCAGACTTGCGATTGCGGCGAGGCAAAGCTCGCGACGAAGTCGGTCCACATCGCGTGCGTTTCAGTTGTCGGCCATTGTGGCTGAGAGCTGAGACCACGGATCGGTTCGCTCTTCAGCCACGCTTTGAGCGCTGCCAGAGTTGAGAAGGTCGCGGCAGTGTCGGTCACCGCCTTTATCGCGGCCAGACGGGAGTTGAAGCCTGCCTTGATAAGCAACGCCGCCGAGCGGTCCATGGTGCCAGTCTCAATAGCTGGAACGGCGAGACCGAGTTCGAAGTCGTCGAGAAGCAGGCCAAATTCGCCAATCGCGTCGGCATTGGCAATGGCGCGTACTCGGATGGCTTCGAGTGCCCAAGGAAGGCGGTAAACAAGACCGCCTTCTACGAACTGGAGCGTATTGGCCTCCTGCCCAGCCGCCTCGGCGGCAAGCGGCTCGCCAAGCAACCAGCTGCGCAGAATCTGGCGCCAATTGTCGGGCATCTTCTCCGGGACGAAAGGAGCAATTGCAAAGGCTTGTTCAGCCAGTGCTGTGATTGCTTCGATTGCGGCCTCGTAGTTCCTATCGGCAAGTGCGCCATTGGCTGCAATGAGGAGATCGTTAACGACAGGTGCGATTGCATCGAGCGCATGGCCGGTGCCGAGCCCGACGCCGGCGAGGAAATAGCCGCGCCGCTGCGCGGGCGAGGACTGGGTCCAGACGACCCGGCTGCGTCCGATCAGACCCGCGCGCAAGGCGGCAGCAGCTTCCTCGCTCCGCCGTTCGAGCCGGCGCTGCCAGAGCGAGGACTGGAGGATCGCATCGAGCGCATCGGCAATCCCGTCATCGGGCACTTCGGCGTCGCCCAGCAGTGCTAGGATGGCGGTGTCCAGAGAGGCGATATAGCCATTCCAGGCGCGCTGTTCGCGCTCCGCATCCTCGGCATCCTCGTTCGCGACGGTCGGAAAATTCCAGGCCTCGGCGTTGTTCAGAACATAATCGGTGAGTTCGTCGAGCGGCCGGCGGACTTGCTGCTGCATACGCTGAAGTAATGTGAGCACTAGGCGCAGAAGGCCACTTTCCATTTCACGCGATGAGAGGTCAGCGATGAGGCCCTCCCATTGCGCTGTGCGATTGTCGTGATTGTCGAACATCGGATAGAGGACCAAGCCCTCGACATCGACAAAGGCGCGGCCTGCCCGTCCAACAACGTTCTTGAATTCTGCGGCCTCGATGCGGACGCGGTTGCGATGGAGCGAGTGGATGATAACCGCGGTCGCCGAAAGGTTTAGGCCCTGTGCGAGCGTCGGCGATGAGATCGTGACCTTGAGGACGCCGTCGCGCAGCAGGCGCTCGACCTCCTTGCGATAGGCCGTGGGTAAGGCGCCGTGGTGGATGGCAACACCTAGCGAAAGGCATTGCAGGATCGGATGATCCTCGCCAAGCCATTCGGCACCCAAAGTCATGGCTGTGTTCAATGCCTCTGGGGCGACGGTCAGCAGCGAAACGAGCGCGCCGCGCCTGTGGAGATCGATGATCCTTTTCGCGAAGGGTTCGACATGCCTGCGTACAGGGCAGAATACGAGCACCGTTTGCCCGTCCTCGACAAGCCGCCACGCGGTCGCGAGACAAAGTTCGCCAAGGTCCTTGGGAAAGGTCTTCGTCCGCTGTCCAACCGGTGGAACGAAGCCGGTAAAGTAGCGAGGAACAAATGGGCGTTCTTGGCCGACGCGCAGGTTGAGCCGGGCTGACAGACCGTTCCACACGACTTCGCCATAACGCAGGCGGGTCGGTCGCCACTCATTCTTGACCATTCCGCCGGGCTGATCGCGCCTCAGCCAGTTGGCGAAGTCCTCAAGCTGGTTTCCGTCGGGCAGGATAGCGGACAGGCAAACGATCCGTCGTTCAGCCGCGTCCTCGCGCTTCAACAAGCGCTGGATCTGCACTTCGTAGCGTACTTCGCGTTCGCTGAGACCGATCATATGGCCCTCGTCGAATACGAGTAGGCCGACATCGTCAATTAGGCTCGGATCGTTGCGCAGAGCGAAGTCGAGCTTCTCAGGCGTAGCAACGACGATGTGACGCGTGCGGATCGCATCCTCGTCCGCATCGCTTACGCCGGTGCTGCCATAGAGCGCCGAAATGGATTTACCGAGCAGGCCAAAGGTGCGTTGCAGGGTCGCCTCGGTCTGGGCGGAGAGTGCACGCAGCGGTGTCACGAAGACGATGCGCTTGCCTTCAGCCAGGCACCGCAGGATGCACAGTTCGGCGATCCGGGTTTTGCCCGCACTGGTTGGGAGGGAGACGACCAGATCGTCTCTCTGGTCGACGCTTCGGGCCGCAGAATCGAGCTGGGAAGGCCACAGTTCCACTTCGGCTTTGCGCCGCCGCAGCAGAGAGGCAATGAACAGCCTACGCAGAGTTGGCCAGTCCTGCGCTTCTCCGCCGACCGGAGCCAGCGGCAGTCTTTCATGAAAACTAGTTTCCCATAGGTCGCCGAGCAAATGGATCGCAACCCGGTGGGCCCACCATTGCGGCACGAGATTGAGTTCGGCGCTGACGGTAGCGCCTTCCTCCAGCTGCTCGATTGCAGCTTCGAGCAATGCGTGCTCGCCGCGTTCCAGTGCGAGGAGGAACACGGCCATGGCGGCGAAGAAGCGATCGGTCAGCGCTAGGTCGATGGCGTCGAAGAGGACGCCGGGAGCATCGCTTTCGGGCCGGCCGACCAGCTCGTCGATTTCGAGCTGATTTTCGAGGGATGCAGCAAGACTTTTGTCCGATGCCGCGCCTTCGATCCGAAAGTTGAGCGCAAGTTCCTCGAGTTGATCGAGGTCGCGCAGCATCAGCAGTGCGAGCGCCTTTTCAATCGGCGAGAAATTGTCCTCGTCCCCGACGATCGAGAGCAGCGAATAGGCGCGGGCCGAAAGGCGTGCGAGATGATAGCTCGCAGCCGCCATGAGGAAATGGAAGTCGCGGTCCTCCGATCCTCGCGCGCCGCGCGCCATGACCGCTTCGAGCGCCGTAGCGGCCTGTTCGAAGGCGGTACGGGCGCGGTTCTTGTCGCCGCCCACATCGAGTAGGCGTAGGCCCAGGCCGAGTAGGGCATAGCCATGGGCATGAAGATCGTAACTTAGCTGGGGCGAAAAGGCCGGAGCTTCGAGAGGCAGAATTCCATCGCGCCAGATCATAGCGCGTGCCTGTCCACGGGAGATCAAGCGATTGCGATAGCCTGGAACGGTTGCGGCATCGATATCCGCCTCGATTGCCTCAATCGTCGTTGGCATTAGCTATCACTTGGTCATAGACTTCCGCCACGAAGACTCCGTGTGCTGCGACCCGGACCCCTACGCATTGCTGCGCGATGCCGCCAGTATAGGTCTGGAGCGACGTGCGCAGATGGTTGGCCGGGTCATTCCCGGAGAATGTGAACAGCAGATGCTTGACGCTTTGCGGCAATATGCCGTGCTTGAGAAGGGCGTCGTCGATGGCGTCGGCAAGCTCGTCTTCACCTTCTTCCATCAGGCGGGCGGAAATAAACTGCAGCGCGTGTGGTGATGGTAGTCCACTATCCTTGTCTAGGCCCGACCGGGCTTCGGCGACCACTACCGCTGGCAGGGCGGCCCGGCTCTTAGCCTCTGCCTTGAGGAAACGGAGCCGTCCGGTGGCGTTATCGCGAATGAGGCCGATGACGTCGTCTCCGCGCATCGCCATGTTGCGATGGTCTTTCCAGCGCAGCCGCTTGATCGGGACCGAATAGGGTGTGAGGTCCGCTATGAACTCTGTTGCGAGTATTTCTCCTAAGTCGCCTGAACGGATCGCTTTAGTAGTTGGAAGCTTTCCCTCGATGAAGGCTGCAGTGGCTGGGCGTCCGAGCCGGCGCAGGATACGGGCGGCCTGCTCCTCGGCAGCGTAGTGGCCAGGAACAATCCCCGCGACCGCCGCGCTGCCTTGCGCAGCATCCTCGGCACGCGCGGTTATGACATGTAGCGCGTGCGGTCCGACATTCTCGACAGCTTGATCACACCAATCTGGAAAGTCGGCCATATACTTCTCTTTACCCGAACATTGCGTGCCGGCTAGTACTATTTCTCACCCTGAGAAATTGATTTGGGATTATTCTGTTAAAGGTGACGGATTCGGTAGTCGAAGACACGTGTATATGTGACAGCAAAAAAGATCTTCGGATCAGAAACCGTGCGATGATGTGCTGCGCCCTCTGACCCACAGTATTCAATTGCGGCTGTTCTGTAAGGTACGATCTTTAGTATAGATTGCTTCAACAAGAGCTTATTGTCGTCAGCGAAGGGAGCTAGCCAATCCGATCTCAAGCTAGAAATCGACCAAACCAAAATCTTCAGGCTCGCCGCAGTGATTGTCGACGCACTCTTGAGTGAGAATAACAAGATTTGCTTCCGAGGACCTTGCTGAAGGTACGAGCAGTCCCTCTCTCTCATGAAATGTCGCTACCGCAGCGATTTCCTGGCTCCTAACGTATTCGTCGCCTCGAGAAACGTATTCGGATTTGCCCCAAGTGGCTAGATCGACGCCTAGGCTTCCCAATAAGGACCGGTCCAAAAGATTCACGACCTGGATGCCGTCTACTGGAATTCGAAACATACGATAGGAAATGAAGTCCGGTACGAATGGCTGTTGCGAAAGATGGTAACCAACTTCGGCAGTAGCACCTTCAGCGCTAGTAGACGTGTAAAGTACGTCAAACTCGCCATCGTCCCACCGACCTTTTGGATGCCAGCAATCAGTTGGATGTCTTCCATCCCGCACAAGCCTGAAGACATCATCGGTGAATGCCTCGGTAGGTAACGCCTCAATTGCATCGATAAGTTCGATATCTCGAAGTGTCGGCCGCATGCTATCAGCTCAAACAAATGCGTCCGCATCAAGACGCGCGATAATCGTGAGAACCTCGTCCGTTCGATTCTCATGAATAAGGTCAATCGCCCGTTCCCCATTGAGCTGAGGGTGGCGTGAATGGAGCCAAAGTCGAATATTCTCAGGTTTGTAGTAGTCCCTAAGCTTCTGAACGACATAGTTTAAATCAGAGATGATCAATTCGCTCTTAGGCTGAGGGGCAGCTTTCCCGGTTAGCCATCGATGTACTGTCGTTTTCGAAACATCGGTGAGCGCGGCGATATCTGTGCCCATGAGACCACCCTCCTCCTGAAGGGAGTTAAGGACGCGCGCAACGGCCGCACCACTCATTGACTACGGCTCCCTTCGCTGCCCTCAATTGAGGTTCCAAGGCGAACCAACGGTATTGGTTTAGTAAGCCGTATGGAGGAGTCGCTCGCTATCTTCTCCAGAACCTGTCCGGTCTTATCCAAGGAACCGGCGTAATCATTCAATCTCTTGGGCAAGGTTTCAGGTGACCTAACTTTGAGTTCCGCTGCCCGTTTTTGATCAAGTTCGAGATTAGCTAGCTGACGAGCTTTTCGAGCGTTCTGATCGAGATGAGTCGTACGGATATGGTGTGTACGACGCGTATCGGGCACCTTGCTCAACCCACCAATAGCCTCAACTCCTTCCTTTAGCGCAGTCTCCCTAGCTTTCTTTTTGAACTCGTCGAACGAGCTGATACCGGTATTGGCCGGATCGAAAAGAAGGCGTTTGCCTTTCGTCGCTTCGGACATCAACCGAAGTTCAGCGTGACTAAAATTGCGACCTAGGCCTGGCACGCGCGCGAATTGCTGCCTCCCATCATTCGCAACTGAATTGTCGAGTGACTTAGATGGACTTACCCAAGTCGCATCGGAGAATTGGTCATTCGCGAGTGCTCCGAACGCTAGCCCACCTACGACCCCTAGCGCCGCAAGCGTGAGAGGTTCGAGCCCGGCGGCATAGTCTAAGACCAACGGTAACTCAGTCTTCTTGAAGAGTTCGAGACGCCGCGCAGCGGTTCGAATGCGCGAAGGCCCAGGATCACGCTTCAAACCATGGAGGCGCATCCACATAGAATCCGCTGGAGATGTTCGATGGAGCTCAATCAAGCGGTCTGTTATTGCGTCCTGCCCCAAGAGTGAAAGACGGCCAATAAAGCTTGACGCAATTTTGATGCGCTTCCCACCGGCAGCATCAAGTGCTGCGCGAAGCAAAGCCATGAACTCATGATCTTGTTCAAGCGTCTTTATAGCCGAGCCCTCAGAGACGTATCGACTTGGCGAAAGGACTACATGAAATCCATTTTTGACAGCGAGCTCAGCAATCCTTGCTGCGGACTGTTCGTCGAAATCGGTTGAGCTCAGAGCGCCGCGCGGTTCTTTTTCAAGCCACTCTGCCTTGCGCGCCTGCCCGCTCCATTTGAAAGCGCATGCCAATTCGGCGGCTTTCGTATCTAGCGTAAGCTCAAAGCCGCTTGCCTTCAGCTCGTTCAGCAGGTCAGCTTGTTTCGCAACATTGTATGAATCGACAACTGCTCGTCTGCCAGGAATGAGATTTTGCGAGACATACTGCGCAAATTGCTGATTGAAATCGCCTACCCTTATGATCGAAGCCAAGGGTGTCGTGTGCGACCTGAAATCATCTAGTTTGACCACGTTCATGTCGCGTAGATACATATCGGTTTCAGAAATGTCAATGATGAAACCGATATGTATCTACGCGTGACCTCAATCCGTTTTCGAAGGTCGGGGTTTGTTCAATGCGCCAATCACTTTCAATAGCACCTAAACAGAGCTGAGCATCACGTCTCGCTACGCTTCCTCCAAATGTCTGCTTATTGGGATGCGTTGCGAACAAATAGATGTCCGAAATTAGGGCGCGAAGTAGGCGCTAGATTCCCCGATCTAGCGTTTTTCTCTTGATGCGCTCCAATTCCTGACCTGTATTTTTCTCGCTTTCAGCCTGCCGCGGGGCATCTCCGTACTTGGTTGCAGCCGCACGCAAACGCGATGTTACCTCAAGTGCGGAGGCCTTTTCTCCCTTGTTGATAGCAACAGCGGCAGTCAGCCTTTGACTGCTATCCAAGACCAAAGTCAGATGATCGCGCAGTCGTGTCACCGTCACCAAAAACGTCTTCTGGTTCGAGAGATTGCGTTCTCTACTAACCATGACAGCAATCCCGCGATCTGAGGTGAGGCCCTGCGCCATGTGAGCGTTCAGCGCATAGGCGAGATCGATGCGTTTCAGCATAGGATCGTCCTTTCCCAGCGTCACTTCCTCACCCTTTGAGGTCTCGACTGTGACCTTGCCCTTATCGATGGCAATGACCTTTGCCTGGCCAGCGTTGAACAGACCGCGTTTGTGATCATTTCGCGTCCAGCGAATTTTGTCGCCACGATGGATTTCGAGTTGTCGGTCGTTGAATAGAGCCAGACTGTCATTGGCCTTGTCGGCCCTAATCCGCGAAGGATCGAAGCTGAACTTTTTTCCGCGGGCGTTCTCCAAAGTGACCCTTTTGCGTTTCGGATCGCTGCCTAAGGTGCGGTATTGCCCCGGCATAAGACCAAGCGTCTTTTGTCTCTTTGAAACCTCAAGAATGCGGCCGGTCTGGTAAGCTGCAACATGGCGCAGTTCTTCATAAGTGGTGTTCACGCGCTCCAGCACAGCCAACTGAGCTTTCTCCGGCCCGATCTGCCCGCTGGCTAGAAGGCCCGTTTGCACCGCGTCATTGACAGCTGAGCGAATCCTTCGCCCCGAGGCATAGCTGCCGAGCGAAATCTTCTTTTGCGCTTTCCCAATTCGATATCGGAAACGCCAATGTTTGCCACCAGCTGGCGTGACCTCGATGTATAGGCCGCGCTCGTCGGCGACTTTGTACGGCTTAGTTTTCGGTTTGAGAGCTCGAAGTCTGGTATCCGTTAAAGGCATGTGTGGGCCTTTTCATTTGGGCCTTTTGCAAAAGGCCCACAAAAGGCCCGCAAAAATGTCTGGAACGGCCGAGAACAGGTGGGACGATCCGGAACGATCCAAAGGCCAAATCCCTTGGATTTCTGCGGTTTTTATAGATTATCTGAGAGAACAAGGGAAGAACAAATGGTGCCCAGAAGAGGACTCGAACCTCCACGCCCTTGCGAGCGCCGCCACCTGAAGACGGTGCGTCTACCAATTCCG
>PALE01000079.1 GCA_002706445.1 Erythrobacteraceae bacterium | reverse complement strand
TGATGATGGATCGCATCACCTCTATTTCGGGTGACGGCAGCGAGCATGGCAAGGGTCACGTTGTCGCCGAATACGACATTACTCCCGACCTGTGGTTCTTCGACTGCCATTTTCCCGGCAATCCGATCATGCCCGGCTGCCTTGGCCTCGACGGCCTGTGGCAGCTCACCGGTTTCAACCTGGGTTGGCGCGGTTGGCAGGGGCGTGGATATGCGCTGGGCGTTGGCGAAGTGAAGCTGACCGGCATGGTGCGCCCTGATCGCAAGATGCTGACCTATTACGTCGATTTCACCAAGGCGGTTCAGACCCGCCGCCTGACGATGGGCGTCGCCGATGGCCGTGTAGAGGCCGACGGCGAAGTCATCTATCAGGTCAAAGACATGAAGGTCGCGCTGTCCGAGGCGTAAGCCGGGGCGCGACTTCACACCAGATTACACGAGGGATTATGCGTCGCGTCGTCATTACCGGATTGGGGATCGTCTCCTCGATTGGCAACAACAAGGATGAGGTGCTTGCCTCGCTCAAAGCGGGCAAGTCGGGCATCAGTTTCAATGAATCGATGGCCGAACACGGCTTCCGCTCGCAGGTAGCAGGCGCCATCGATCTCGATGTTGCCGAACACGTCGACAAGCGCACCTTGCGCTTCATGGGGCCGGGCGCAGCCTATGCCTATATCGCCATGGGTCAGGCGATTGCCGACGCCGGACTTGAGGAAAAGGACATCATCAACCCGATGACCGGCGTGATCGCCGGTTCGGGCGGTCCTTCGACTTCGGCCATGTTTGCCGCGCACCAGACCGTGCTGAGCACCGGCGCGACCAAGCGCATCGGTCCGTTCGCCGTGCCCAAGACGATGTCCTCCACGGTGAGCGCCAACCTTGCGACCGCTTACCAGATCAAGGGGATGAACTTCTCGATCACGTCGGCGTGCTCGACCTCGCTCCACTGCATCGGCATGGCCGCACAGCAGATCGCGCTCGGCCAGCAGGACGTGATGTTCGGCGGCGGCGGCGAAGAGCTCGACTGGACGCTTTCGTGCCTGTTTGATGCGATGGGCGCCATGTCGAGCAAGTATAACGACACGCCGGAGCGCGCTTCGCGTGCTTTCGACGCCGACCGCGACGGTTTCGTGATCGGCGGCGGCGGTGCGATGGTCGTGCTGGAAAGCCTCGAACACGCACAGGCACGCGGCGCAAAGATCTACGCCGAAGTCACCGGCTTCTGCGCCACTTCGGACGGGGCGGACATGGTTGCACCTTCGGGCGAGGGCGGCGAACGCGCGATGCGCGGCGCGCTCAAGACGCTGCCCGAAGGCCGCAAGGTCAGCTATATCAACGCCCACGGCACTTCGACCCCGGTCGGTGATGTCGGCGAAATCGAGGCTGTGCGGCGTGTTTTCGGAGAGGGTGTAACCCCGCCGGTCAGTTCGACGAAATCGATGACGGGACACAGCCAGGGGGCAACCGGCGCGCAAGAAGCCGTCTATTGCCTGCTCGCGCTGGAAGATGACTTCATCATCCCCTCGATCAATGTCGAAACGCTCGATCCGGCGCTGAAGCCTGAAGAGATTGCGACTTCGCTGGTCGAGAATGCCGGCCTCGATTCGGTGATGACCAACAGCTTCGGCTTTGGTGGCACCAATGGATCGATGGTCCTGTCCAAATTTCACGGGTGAGTTTGAACGCCTGTAGCTAAGGGGTTGTAAACATGGGCGTGCTTTCGGGAAAACGCGGCCTCGTCATGGGCGTTGCCAACGATCGTTCGATTGCATGGGGGATTGCCAAGGCTTGCGCCGATGCAGGGGCTGAGCTCGCCTTCACCTATCAGGGCGAAGCTTTCGGCAAGCGTCTGGAGCCGCTCGCGCAAAGCGTCGGCTCCGATCTGATGCTCGATGTCGATGTCACCGATGACGCTTCTCTCGATGCAGCCTTTGCGGCTTTGCAAGAGCGTTGGGACCGGCTCGATTTCGTGATCCACGCCGTTGCCTATTCCGACAAGTCGGAGCTGACCGGGCGTATCCTCGATACCAGCCGCGCCAATTTCAAGAACTCGATGGATATCTCCGCCTACAGCTTCATCGAGGTCGCGCGCCGCGCGCATCCGATGATGGTAGAGGGTGGCGGCACGATGCTGACGCTGACCTATATGGGGTCGAACCGCGTGACCCCGAATTACAACGTGATGGGCGTTGCCAAGGCCGCTCTGGAAGCGGCGGTGCGCTATCTCGCGAACGATCTCGGCCCTGAAGGCATCCGCGTGAACGCGATCAGCCCCGGCCCGATGAAGACGCTTGCCGGTTCCGCCATCGGCGGCGCGCGGCGGACGTTCAAACATACAGAGGCCAATGCTCCGCTGCGCAGCAATGCGACGCTCGAGGCTGTTGGCGGCACGGCTGTCTATCTCTGCTCGGACGCGGGTGCCTATACGACTGGCGAGATCATCCGCGTTGACGGGGGCTTCCATGTCCTCGGCATGCCCCAGCACGAAAACCTCTGACATGGAGATCTGTCGCACCGACCTGAGCGAGCCTGAGGTCGTGGCGCTGCTCGAACTGCATCATAGCGAAATGCAGGCGTTTTCTCCGCCGGGCACCTGTCACGTGCTCGACCTGAGCGGGCTTCAGGCACCGGAAATCGAAGTGTACGCGGCCTGGAACGGCGATGCGATCCTCGCGATCGGCGCGCTGCGGCGTGACGAGAATTTCGGCGAGCTCAAATCCATGCGCGCACATCCCGAAGCGCGCGGGAAGGGAGCGGGCAGGGCCATGCTCAACCATCTGCTCGATCGCGCGCGCGAACTGGGCTTTACCGAGGTGAAGCTTGAAACAGGCTCGGGCGAATTGTTTGAGCCTGCTGTCGGCCTCTACAAAAGCGCGGGCTTCGTGCCGTGCGAGGCGTTTGCCGATTATATCCCGGGCGAGTTCAACAAGCTTTATTCGCTGACGCTCTAGCGCCGCCTCAATCGAACTCCCAAGCCCGTTCGCCGTGGCTCGTGATGTCGAGCCCCTCGCGTTCTTCGTCGTTCGATACACGCATCGGGAAGACGAGGCCGACCAGCTTTGCGAGGACAAACGTCACGACGCCGCTAAACAGCGCGACCACTGCCACACCCAGCGCTTGTTCGGCGAACTGGCTGCCCATGCTCATACCCTCGGCATAACCGCTTCCGCCAAGGTCCGCAGATAGCAGCGCGCCCAGCATGATCGAGCCAAGCATCCCGCCGACACCGTGAACGGCGAAAACATCGAGCGAATCGTCTACCTTGAACCGCTGCTTCACCAGCTGGATCGCGTAATAGCAGACCAGTGCTGCGAGAACGCCCAGCAGCATGGCTCCGGCCGGATTGATAAAGCCCGCAGCAGGCGTCACCGTTGCAAGGCCCGCGATGGCCCCCGTGGCCCAGCCGACGCTCGTGGGTTTGCCCAAAGCGAATTTCTCGACCGTCAGCCAGACCAGCGAGGCGACCGCTGCGCCAAGATGGGTGTTGATGATCGCACTTGTCGCGCCATCGCTCGCTGCCAAGGCGCTCCCGCCGTTGAAGCCGAACCATCCCACCCACAGGAGCGCGGCGCCGGCCATGGTGAGGCTCGGCGCATGGGGAAGCATGGCTGGTCCGGGGAATCCGGCACGCCGACCTAGCATGATTGCGATCACGAACGCCGAGATGCCCGCCGTGGTGTGAACCACGATCCCGCCTGCGAAATCGAGCACGCCGCGTTGTGCGAGCCAGCCTCCGCCCCAAACCCAGTGGGCAACCGGAGCATAGACAACCAGTCCCCACAGCGCACAAAAGCCGACCACCCAGCCAAACCGCGCCCGATCGGGCCAAGCGCCGATCATCAGCGCGGGCGTGATTACGGCAAAAGTCATCTGGAACAGCGCAAATGTGCTTTCGGAAATCGCGGTCCCGTCACGAACAGCGCCGAGTCCCTCGGGCGCGAGCATTATGGCGTTCAGTCCGCCCAGAAATCCGTTAGTCACTTCGCCGAATGCGAGCGTGTAGCCGATTGCCACCCACAGTACTGACGCGATGGAGGCGACGGCCCCGATCTGGAGGAGCACCGAAAGAAAGTTCTTCGCGCGCACCAGCCCGCCGTAAAACAGCCCGAGACCTGGCAGAGTCATCATCAGCACCAGCGCCGATGCGGTCAAAATCCATGCCGTGTCTGAGCCGCTGGCAATGACGTCGCCCGCCTGCTCCTGTGCGGACAGGACGGATGGCAGACCCAGCAGGGCCAAGGTGGTAGCAACGCGGCGCATCGACAGTCCCCTCCGACCGGCTCAGACTTGGCCAGTGTATTGTCGGAGCGCGCTTAGAGCAATTGTCTGGCGCAAGACAAGGTGTCCGCGCACGAAAGTTCCAGCGTTATGCTCAGCCGGAAGTATATTCGATCAGAACAAGCCGCTGAGCACCTGATCGGGCGGGCGGTGGCCGTCCATCCAGAAGCGGATGTTGGCGATGACCTTTTCGCCCGAAGCCTCTCGGCCCTCGACTGTGGCGCTGCCGATGTGGGGGAGGGTCATGACATTGGGATGCGCGATCAGGCGTGCGTCGACCTTCGGCTCATCCGGATAGACATCCAGCCCCGCGCCGGCAAGATGACCCGATTCCAGTGCCGCGATCATGGCCTCCTGATCGACCACTTCGGCGCGGGCGGTGTTGATGAGGCACGAGCCGGGCTTCATCAGCGCGATCCGCCGCGCGTCGATCATGCCGCGTGTCTCCTCGCTCAAGGGGCAGTGCAGGGTGAGAATATCCGCCTCCGCCACGAGCGCATCGACATCGCCGACGTAGCGCACGCCGAGCATGCTCTCCACCGCGCTCGGCAATTGCTTGCGGCTGTAATAGGCAACCTCGAGCCCGAATGCGCGCGCGCGGTGTGCAACCGCCTGCCCGATGCGGCCCATTCCGATGATCCCGAGCACCTTGCCGCCGAGATTACGGCCCAGCATCGCGGTCGGCGCCCAGCCGGTCCACTCGCCGCGACGGATCAGGCCGACCCCTTCGCGGATACGGCGCGGTACGCCGATAATCCCGACCATTGCGAGGTCGGCAGTGTCGTCAGTGAAGACGCCCGGTGTGTTGGTGACAATGATCTTGCGCGCAGCGGCAGCGGCAAGGTCGATATGCTCGGTCCCCGCGCCGAAATTGGCGATCAGCCTCAGGTCCGATCCCGCGCCGGCGATCATTTCGGCGTCGATCTTGTCGGTGACCGTCGGCACCAGCACGTTGCAATCCGCCATCGCCGCGATCAACGCCTCGCGGCTCATCGGCGTGTCGTCGGTGTTGAGCACCACGTCGTAAAGCTCGCTCATACGCGCTTCTACGGAGGGCGCGAGGTGGCGGGTCACGATGACGCGCGGCTTGCCTTCGGGGAAGTGCGGCGGGGGAAGAGTGTCAGGCATAGGGCATGCGCTAGGAGCATTGCCCCAGACTGGTCAAGCGGGCTGTTGCTGCTTGAAGAGCAAGGCCGAACGGGGTTATCTGAAACGCATGAGGTTGCTTCATTCACTCGCTGCATTGGCGCTCGCTGCGGTCATTGCATTCGGCATCATACCCGTGGCGGCACAGGCGCAGACGCAGGAGGCCCCCTACTGGGCAACGCTGCGTTTCGATGAAGTGCGCATGCGCGTCGGGCCGAGCCGCGAATACAAGATCGATTGGGTGTATCAGCGCAAGGGCCTGCCGGTGAAGGTGGTGCGCGTGCGCGAAGGCTGGCGTCTGATTCAAGACCACGAGGGAACGCAAGGCTGGGTGTCGCAGAGCCAGCTCGTCCTTACCCCGGGCGCGCTGGTCATCGGTGACGGGCTGGTTGATATGCGCGAAGGGCCCTCTGCCGAGACAACGCTGCGCTGGCGGGCGGAGCCAGGCGTGGTTGGCAAGCTTCTGGGCTGCCGTGATGACTGGTGCGAAATCGATGTCGCGGGCCGCACGGGCTGGGTCGCGAAAACCCGCCTATGGGGCGTGGAAGAGCTGACTCCCGAGGATTGAACTCACTCGCCGAGCGGGGTCACAACGTAGCTGACATCGCCATCGACGAGGCGCGTGACGAAGCTTCCGTCTTCCCCCGGTGCATCGTTGATCCAGCAGCTTTCCTGCTGGTTCTCGCCGTCGCCCGCAGGATCAAAGCAGATCGTTGCGCCATCGCTGGTCCAGCTTCCGCCACCGACCGCATTGTCTCCCGCGTCGTAGTCGGTGTAGCTGCCGCCTTCGGCGAGACGGGTTCGCGAATAGACGGTATCCTCGCTTTTGATCGCGTAGAAACCGGGCACCATCGGTTGTACAGCCGGTGCCGCTTCGGCCTCGTCCTTTCCTTCAACTTCGATCGGTCCGGCCTGCTGGTTGCAGGCTGATAGGGCGATGAAGGCGAAGACGAGGCCGTAGCGCGTACGCATCAAACCAGCTCGACCGCGATTGCGGTGGCTTCGCCGCCGCCGATGCACAGCGAGGCAACGCCGCGGGTCTTGCCCTGCGATTTGAGCGCGTTGATCAGAGTCACGAGGATGCGCGTGCCCGAAGCACCGATCGGGTGGCCGAGCGCGGTCGCGCCGCCGTTCACGTTGATCTTCGCATGGTCGATGCCGATGTCACGCATTGCGAACATGGCGACGCAGGCAAAGGCTTCGTTCACTTCCCACAGATCGACATCCTCGACCGACCAGCCTGCATTGGCGAGCACTTTTTCAATCGCGCCGACGGGGGCAACGGTGAAGTCCTTGGGCTCGCGCGCATGAGCGGCAAGAGCGACGACCTTGGCGACCGGCTTCTGACCGTTGGCGCTCGCAACGCTTTCGCGGGTGAGAACCACGGCAGCGGCACCGTCGGAGATCGAGCTGGAGGTTGCAGCAGTGATGGTGCCGTCCTTGGCGAATGCGGGGCGCAGCTGCGGGATTTTGTCGGGCATGCCGCGACCGGGCTGCTCGTCGGTGTCGACCGTCACTTCGCCTTTGCGCGTGGTGTAGGTGACCGGCACGACCTCATCGGCAAACGCACCGCTGGCAATCGCGGCATTGGCGCGCGAAAGCGACTCGATAGAGTAAGCGTCCTGCTCTTCGCGGGTCAGCTGGTATTCGTTGGCGGTGTCCTGCGCGAAAGTGCCCATTGCACGCCCTTCCTCATAGGCATCTTCGAGCCCGTCGAGGAACATGTGGTCATAGGCGGTGTCGTGGCCGATACGCGCGCCCGAACGGTGCTTCTTGAGCAGGTAAGGTGCATTGGTCATGCTCTCCATCCCGCCGGCGATGACATAGTCGATCGTGCCGCTGGCGAGCGCTTCTGCGCCCATGATTACGGTCTGCATGCCGCTGCCGCAAACCTTGTTCACGGTGGTTGCTTGCACCGACTTGGGCAGACCGGCCTTGATCACGGCCTGACGGGCAGGGGCCTGCCCCAGACCTGCGGGAAGCACGCAGCCCATATAGGCGCGGTCGAACTTCTCGCCCTCGACTCCCGAGCGCTCAACGGCGGCCTTGACGGCGGTCGCACCCAGATCGGTTGCCGATACATCGGCCAGCGCGCCCTGCATGCCGCCCATCGGTGTGCGGGCGTACGACAGGATGACAATCGGGTCGGCGGCGGAGAACTGGGTCATGGTCGTGGTCCTTTTCAGGGAACGGAATATGTCTGTGCAGGCCATGTAATGTTGCGGTGCGGCAATGGCAATCAAGTTACCCTTTGCTTGAAACTGGCTGCGCTTTGGGCAAGACTTGATTTCAAATGACAACCAATCCGCAACGGGAGAGATCGGATGGCTGACGACAAGCGCGAAGAACTGCAACGACTGCTGGACCTCCAGCGGGGCGCTTTCACGGCCTCGCGGCCCGAAAGCATGAAGATGCGCAAGGACCGCGTGAAACGCGCGATGGCCTTGCTCAAGGACCACGGCGAGGCGCTGTGCAAGACGATGAGCGCCGATTTCGGCAATCGTTCGATGCACCAGTCGATGATGACCGATATCGACGGCACCATCGGCGCGGGCAAACAGGCGCTGTCGAACATGGACAAATGGGCCAAGCCCGACAAACGCAAGGTCCAGTTCCCGCTCAACCTGATGGGCGCCAAGGCCGAGGTTCGATACGAGCCCAAGGGCGTCATCGGCATCCTTTCGCCCTGGAACTTTCCGGTAAACCTTGCCTTTTCGCCACTGATGCAGGTGCTCGCAGCGGGCAATCGCGCGATGATCAAACCGAGCGAATTTACCGAGAAAACATCGCTGCTGATGGCAGAACTCGTGGCGGAATATTTCACGCCTGACGAGGTGACGGTGATTACCGGCGGGCCAGAGGTTGCTGCGGCGTTTTCCTCGCTGCCGTTCGATCATCTGGTGTTCACCGGCTCCACCGAAACGGGACGCCGTGTGATGCAGGCGGCGGCGGAGAACCTCGTTCCCGTCACGCTCGAACTGGGCGGCAAATCGCCTGTGATCATGGGCCGCAGCGCCGATTTCGCCAAAGCGGGCGAGCGGATTGCTCTGGGCAAGATGATGAACGCAGGCCAGATATGCCTCGCGCCCGACTATATGTATGTCCCCGAGGACAAGGCGGACGAGGCAGTCGCAGGTGTCACCCATGCCGCGGCTTCGATGTATCCGACCGTGCTGGAAAACGACGACTACGCCTCGATCGTGTCGGACCGCCATTTCGAGCGGCTGCAAGGTTTGGTCGAAGATGCCCGCGACAAGGGCGCAGAGGTGATCGAAGTCAATCCGGCAGGCGAGGATTTCGGCAGCGCCAACCAGCGCAAGATGCCGCTCACCGTGCTGCGCGGGGTCAATGATGACATGACCGTGATGCAGGAGGAAATCTTCGGACCCGTCCTGCCGGTCAAGACCTACAAGGCCGTCGGCGAGGCGATCGATTACGTCAACGAACGCGACCGTCCGCTCGGCCTGTATTACTTCGGCGAAGACAAGTCAGAGCAGGAAAAGGTGCTGACCCGCACGATCAGCGGCGGCGTGACCACCAATGACGTGATCTTCCACGTCTCGATGGAAGACCTGCCGTTTGGCGGCGTCGGGCCGTCGGGCATGGGCAGTTATCACGCGATCGAGGGTTTCCGCGAATTCAGCCATGCCCGCGCCGTATACCAGCAGCCCAAGATCGACGTGGCCAAGCTCGCAGGCCTGAAGCCGCCTTACGGCAAGTGAGGAGTATGCTTCGGGGAGGCTCATTCCGGGCCGGATTTTTTCTTGCCGCAGTTGCGCTTGCTACCGCCGCTCCCTCCTTGGCCGGGGAGGGTGCAGCTGCGCCTTGGTACGCTGTCGATGCGGAGACGGGGCAGATCCGCGATGTGGAGGGTCTGAAAGCGCTGGCGGAAGCCTTCCCCGACAGCGCCAGCGTTCGGCTTCGACTGCTCAACGCGCAATTGGGCGTTGAGGATTTCGAGGGAGTGCTGGCATCGCTCAGCTGGCTCAAGCAGCGCGGCTATGTCTTCAGCGAAACGGCGCAGGGGCAGATCCCCGAACTGGTTGGCGAAACCTTTGCCGCGCGGGCGAGGGCGCTGCTCATTCAGAAGGCCGAAACCATCGAGGCCAGCGAAGTTGTCGCCACGGTTCCGGCGGAGGCCGGGCTGGTGGAAGGGCTGTTTGCTCCCGAGAGCGACAACGTCCTGCTGGCAACGTCGATCACGGGCAATTCGCTGCATCTGTTCGAACCCGAGAACGGGTGGAGCGATGCGCGGATTCCCGGCGCGAACGATCTCTCGGGGATTGTTTCCGAACCCGACAATTCGATGGGCTGGATTGCATCTGCCAACCTCGACGGGTCTGAAGACGAGGGTGCCTTGTTCACCGGGTTGATCGGTCTCACCGGCGATATCGAAAACCCGATCCTCGTGCCCGCGCCCAAAGGTGCAGCCGTATCGGACCTCACTATTTCCACGGAAGCGACCGTTTATGCGAGCGATCCCTTGAACGGCGGGATTTATCGCAAGCCCGTCGGCGCGACCGAGCTTGAGGTGCTGATTGCGCCCGGGACGTTTCGTTCGCCGCAGGGACTAGCCCTGAGCCCCGACGACAAGCGCTTGTATGTAAGCGATTACCGATACGGCCTCGCCATCATCGACCTGACGAGCGGCGAAGTGGAGCGGCTGTCGAGCGACGTTCCCGTCATCCTCGACGGAACCGACGCTCTATTTCGCCACGGCAACAATCTAATCGCCATTCAGAACGGCACATCGCCCATGCGGATCAGCGCCTTCACGCTCTCCCAAGACGGTGAGCGCATCATCGCAGCACGGGTGCTCGAACAGGCACATCCGGGGTGGACCGAACCGCTTGGCGGAAGCATTGCGCACGGTGCGCTCTATTATGTGGCGACTGGGCAATGGGACCGTTTCGTCAAGGGAGAGCCTGCGGCAGATAAGCCTGCAATTCCAACCGAAATCCGCCGTCTCGCCCTAAGCGCGCCGCCGGATTGACTTTCGCGCAATGCGGGCTTCGATTTTCTGCAACAGATATGTGCAGCTTTGGTCGAGTCGGGGCCTTGCGCGGGTGAAGCGAGCCGCCTAGAGGCTGCCCATTGGATTAAGCTAGCTTGGAAATCGCCGTGGTCGATCTTTCCCAGTATCTGCCGATACTGATCTTCATCTTCATCGCGCTCGGGCTCTCCGTGCTCTTTGTGTTTCTGCCTATGGGCGTTTCTCGGCTGACGGGCGCACATGCCCCCGATGCCGAAAAGCTCAGCGAATATGAGTGCGGTTTCCCTGCCTTCGAGGATTCCCGCAGTCAGTTCGATGTGCGCTTTTACCTCGTCGCGATCAGCTTCCTGATTTTCGACCTTGAGGCTGCTTTCCTGTTTCCGTGGGCTGTGAGCCTTGGTGAGACGGGCTGGACAGGCTGGGTCGGTATGATGGTGTTTCTTGGCATCCTTGTGGTTGGCCTCGCGTATGAATGGAAGAAGGGGGTTCTGGATTGGGAATGAATACGACAATTACCCCTCCCAAAAGCCTGCCTGACGTCAGCGCGCTCGAAACTGCGAAGGCAGGCGAAATTCGCCAGCCTGACGAGGATTATTTCCGCGCGCTCCAGACCGAGGTTAACGACAAGGGCTTCCTCGTCACCTCGACCGAGGACGTGTTCCAATGGGCGCGTACCGGCTCGCTGTGGTGGATGACTTTCGGCCTCGCGTGCTGCGCGGTCGAGATGATCCACGTCAACATGCCGCGCTATGACATGGAGCGCTTCGGCGCTGCTCCGCGTGCATCGCCGCGCCAGTCGGACCTGATGATCGTCGCCGGCACGCTGTGCAACAAGATGGCTCCGGCGCTGCGCAAGGTTTACGACCAGATGTCGGAACCGAAATACGTGATCAGCATGGGCTCGTGCGCCAATGGCGGTGGCTATTACCACTATAGCTACAGCGTGGTTCGTGGCTGCGACCGTATCGTGCCGGTGGATATTTACGTGCCCGGTTGTCCTCCGACTGCCGAGGCGCTGCTCTATGGTGTGATGCAGCTGCAGCGCAAAATCCGCCGCTCGGGGACGATTGAACGATGACCGTCCTTCACTCGGCCCCGAAATTCGCCTCGAACGCAGGCGTGCTCGATGCTCTCGAAACGTCGCTGAGCGTCTGGCTCGATAGTGCGCGCGAACAGCATGGCGAGATCGTGTTGACCGCAAAGCGTGCCGACATTGCCACCGTGCTCCAGTCGCTGCGTGACGATCACCACTATCAGCAACTGATGGAAATCGCAGGCGCCGACTACCCCGACCGCGCAGAGCGGTTCGAAGTCGTGTATATGCTGCTCAGCCTGACGAAGAACCACCGCATTATCGTCAAGTGCAGCACTGACGAGGCGACGCCGGTTCCAACGGCAACGACACTTTGGCCCAATGCGGGCTGGCTCGAACGCGAAGTCTTCGACATGTATGGCGTCGTCTTCGACGGCAACACCGACCTGCGCCGCATCCTTACCGACTACGGCTTTGAAGGGCATCCGTTCCGCAAGGACTTCCCGATGACCGGCTATACCGAGCTGCGTTATTCGGAAGACGAGAAGCGCGTTGTGTACGAGCCTGTCGAACTGCCGCAGGACATGCGCACCTTCGACTTCCTCTCGCCGTGGGAAGGTTCCGATTACGTCCTCCCGGGCGACGAAAAGGCCGATGCACCCAATGTCGACAAACCCAAGGTCACCGAAAGGGTTGGCGATAGCGGTGCGGATCAGGACACCAATGAAGAGGCGGCCGAGGAAACTGACGCGGTTCCGCCCGACATGATCGAGATCGACGTCACCAACGAGGAAATCGCGCCCGATCCGACCGAGGACCGGCCCGACCGCGAGCCTTCCAAGGGTGACGTTCAGGACACCAAGGCGGCGACCCAGCCCGCCACCGACAAGAATGGGGAGGACGACAAGTGAGCGTCCAGATCGAAGAATCTCCCACCACCGATGGCGGGGTGATCTCCAACTACACGATCAACTTCGGCCCGCAGCACCCTGCGGCTCACGGAGTGTTGCGCATGATCATGGAGCTCGACGGCGAAGTGATCGAACGGATCGACCCGCATGTCGGCCTTCTCCATCGCGGCACCGAAAAGCTGATCGAGCAGAAGACCTATCTGCAGGCGCTGCCCTATTTCGACCGGCTCGATTACTGCTCGCCGCTGTGTCAGGAACACAGCTATGTGCTCGCGATCGAGAAGCTGCTCAAT
>PALE01000078.1 GCA_002706445.1 Erythrobacteraceae bacterium | reverse complement strand
TTCCGGCTGCTCGACGAGTACCTCGCCAGAAAAGAGGCCGAGATAGCGGAGTGGAACCGCCACGAACTGTCCAGCGATTACGACGAAATCAATGCCCGCCGCATCACCAATATCGGCACGCTGCGCGCCTATGTGATCGCCTATCTCAAAAGTCATCCGCGTATCGCGGGCGGGGGGTTCACGCTGATGGTGCGTCAGCTTCCCCCGGGGCCGCAGGGCCTGCCGCTAGAGATCTACTGTTTCACCGATACGGTCGACTGGGGCGAATATGAATCGATCCAAGCGGATATCTTCGATCATCTGATTGCGATCCTCCCCGAATTCGAACTGCGCATTTTCCAGGAACCCAGCGGCCTGGATTTCGCGCGTATGGCGCAGCACACATAGAAAAACGCCCGGCAGCCGAAGCTCCGGGCGTCTCTCGCTGTCCCGTCCAGGGGGGAGGGGGTCAGGCCGCCTCGGCCTCCTCGTTCGGATCGCGCAGCACGTAACCGCGCCCCCAAACGGTTTCGATATAGTTCTCGCCGCCACATGCATGGCTGAGCTTCTTGCGCAGCTTGCAGATAAAGACGTCGATGATCTTGAGTTCGGGTTCGTCCATGCCGCCATAAAGGTGGTTGAGGAACATTTCCTTGGTCAGCGTGGTGCCCTTGCGCAGCGAAAGCAGCTCGAGCATCGCATATTCCTTGCCGGTCAGGTGAACGCGGGCGCTGTCGACTTCGACGGTCTTGGCGTCGAGGTTCACGGCCAGCTTGCCGGTGCGGATGATCGACTGGCTGTGGCCCTTCGAACGGCGCACCACGGCGTGGATGCGGGCGACCAGCTCTTCGCGGTGGAAGGGCTTGGTCACGTAATCGTCGGCACCGAAGCCGAACGAGCGGATCTTAGAGTCCATTTCGGCGATACCCGAAAGGATCAGAACCGGCGTCTGCACCTTGGCGACGCGCAGCTTCTTGAGCACGTCATAGCCGTGCATGTCGGGCAGGTTGAGGTCGAGCAGGATGATGTCGTAATCATACAGCTTGCCCAGATCGAGGCCTTCTTCGCCAAGATCGGTCGAGTAAACGTTAAAACCTTCCGTGGTGAGCATGAGCTCAATCGCTTTCGCGGTTGTCGGCTCGTCCTCGATCAGCAGAACTCGCATTGCTGTTCCCCTAGTTGCCCCAGTAGCTGGACCTAAACTTTCGCGGTAACTCCTCACTAAGAGGTGTTGCGCTCTATTAACCACACGATCTCTGAACGGAAAAGGTTAACGCGTCGTAAATGGGTTAGCGAAAAGTTTGCGAGTCTTTTAGGTAACAGTAAGTTAGGACGTTATCTGCGCAGTTACCGCTTGGGATCGGAGCGGGTTCATAGAAGCGGCTTTGGCCACTGGGGTGAATTGAGCGCAGCGCTGTGAACGGTCGATCGACTGTTGTGTCAGGAGGATTGAGTGAACTTTCGCGTTTCAACTTTGTGTTTTGCCTCGCTTGTCATGGCCGCCGTACATTCGCCGGCCCAGTCCCAGCAGCTCAGCACTGAATCGCAACAGCCCTACCTGTCTCTGTGCGGTTTTTCTGCCGCCAGCAATGTTTCCTACCAATTCATGGGCGATCCCGCGTTCGGCCCCGGCGACGCTGCCCCGGTGATCGCTTTCGATCCCGCAACGCATCCCGATAAAGCGCTTGCTTGCATCCCGCTGCGGTCTCCCGGGACGGCATGGCCACTGGGTGGCATCTATATCTATTCCGACGGTTCGGTGCGGGGGAAGTTCTCCAACACGATTGCCGGTATCCGGTTAGGAGTCACCGAAAGCACTGCAGTGATGACGCCCGGTGGCGATCAGCAAGGCAATGCCGCGATCTATGACGGTATCGAGTGGAGCGAGTTCCGCGTCACATCCGCTGGCGGATTCTTCGGCGGTGCCGAAGCGGAAGGCAACGGTCCGCGAATTCTGCGCGGGCTCGACTTCATTCGCGAAGGCGGTGCGGTCTATTTCGAATTCAAATCGGAAAACGGTATGCCTGCCAATGTCTGGCGTCCGTTTGAGGTCGACCGGAGGAAATATCCTTCCCGCGCTAGTGCCAAGGCCATCTGGCAAGCCTTGAACTGGAAGCGCTAGAGAGAGGAAGTAGGCAAAGGTCGCGGGAACGCCGGGCTCAGGTCCGGCACGCGCCTCTAGCCCAGGCCCGCCAGCTTCTTCGCCCGCCGTCTTTGCGCGCTCGAACCGATGCCGATGGCCTCGCGATATTTGGCGACCGTGCGGCGGGCGAGGTCGAAACCTTCCTCTTTCAAGAGATCGACGAGCTTCTGGTCGGAAAGCACCTTCTTCGGGTCCTCGCCGTCGCATAGCGCCTTGATCCGCGCCTTGATCGCTTCGGAGGATGCGCCTTCGCCGTCGGCCGAACCGACGCCGCTGGTGAAGAAATATTTGAGCTCGAAACAGCCGCGCTCGCAGTGAAGATATTTGTTGCTGGTCACGCGGCTGACCGTGCTTTCGTGCATGTCGATCTTCTCGGCCACTTCGCGCAAGGTCAGCGGGCGCAGTTCCGACACGCCGCGGCGGAAGAAGCCGTCCTGTTGCTTCACGATCTCGGCGGCGGTCTTGAGGATCGTCTTCTGCCGCTGGTCCAACGCCCGGATCAGCCAATGCGCATCGGCCAGCTTTTCCTTCAGCCAGCCTTGCGTTTCGTTGTCGGGTTTGCCGCCGCTCAATTCGACATAATAGCTGCGGTTGACGATCAGGCGGGGCAGTGTTTCTTCATTGAGCGCGATGTCCCAGCCGCCCGCATCGTTTCCGGTTAGCAACACATCGGGCACCACCGCATCGCTCGCGCTGGGGGCGAAAGCGAGGCCCGGTTTCGGGTCGTATTGGCGCAGTTCGCGCAGCATGTCGGCAAAGTCTTCGTCGTCGACCTGACACAGCCGTTTGAGCCGCGCGACTTCGCCCTTGGCGACGAGATCGAGATTGTCGAGCAGCGCCGCCATGCACGGGTCGTAGCGGTCGGCCTCGCGCGCTTGCAGCGCCAGACATTCGGCCAGATCGCGCGCGCCGACGCCGGTGGGGTCGCACATATGGATGACCTCGAGCGCGTCCTCCACCTCGTCGAGCGTGATGCCGAGGTCGAAGGCGATTTCGCGCAGGTCGGTGCCCAGATAGCCCGCTTCGTCGAGCAGGCCGGCGATGTGGCGCGCGGCAAAGATTTCGCGATCATTGCAGGCAAGCGCTCCAATCTGGTTTTCGAGATGCTCGCTGAGCGAAATTTCCGCCGCGCGGGTTTCCTCGAAGTCGGGCAGGTCCTCGCTCGACAAACCCCCGCCCGCCGCCGCACCCCAGTCGGAGCCCGATGCGGGGTTGGCGTCGCCGGTGTCGCGGTCGCGGTCGAGAGCGCTGGCGTCTATATCAAGCGGCGCGTCGCCTTCACCACCGCCCTGTATCATCAGCTGGTCGGAGGTAAACTCCTCGCGCGGAATATCGTCAGGCTCACCGCCGGGACCATCATCCTCGCGCGACACCGCACCGGCTTCGAGCAGCGGATTGGCTTCAAGAGCCTCTCCGATGAAGGTTTCGATTTCGAGATTCGAGGCCGCGAGCAGCTTGATCGCCTGCTGCAATTGCGGCGTCATCACCAGCTGTTGGGATTGTCTTAAATCGAGGCGAGGACCCAGAGCCATTATGCGTCGATCCGCGTTTCGCTTTGCGAACCGCTGCGCACGGTGCCGGCCCGCTCCCCCGCCCTTCCACCCGGGATCATATCCTCAAGGGCGGAAGGGCGGGGGAGCGGGTTGGCTTGGACCCCGGTGGACCAAGACCCACCCACGAGCATTACGTCGCCTCCCACCGGAAAATCACAGCGTGAAGCTCTCGCCCAGATAGAGCCGCTTCACGTTCTCGTCGGCTACCAGATCCTGCGGCGTGCCCGCGAACAGCACCTGCCCGCCGTAAATGATGCAGGCGCGATCGACGATGTCGAGCGTCTCGCGGACGTTGTGATCGGTGATCAGCACGCCGATCCCGCGCCGCTTGAGGTCTTTCACGAGGTCGCGGATATCGCTGATCGAAAGCGGATCGATCCCTGCAAACGGCTCGTCGAGCAGCATGATCGAAGGCTTTGCAGCGAGCGCACGGGCGATCTCGCAGCGGCGGCGTTCACCGCCCGACAGCGCCATAGCCGGACTTTCGCGCAGCCGGGTGAGGCCAAACTCGCCGAGCAGGCGTTCCAGTTCCGCCTTGCGCGTTTCCTTGTCGGGCTCGACCATTTCGAGCACGCAATTGATGTTCTGTTCGACCGTCATGCCGCGAAAAATGCTGGTTTCCTGCGGCAGGTAGCCAAGGCCCAGGATCGCGCGGCGATACATCGGCAGATTGGTGACGTCTTCGCCATCCATCAGGATCCGGCCCGAATCCGGCTTCACCAGACCCATGATCGAATAGAAGCATGTGGTCTTGCCCGCACCGTTGGGACCGAGCAGGCCGAGCACTTCGCCCTTTGCCACGGTCAGCGAAATATCGGTGAGGACCGCCCGCTTGTCATAGCTCTTGGCGATCGAAATCACCTCCAGCCCGCCTTCTGGCATGGGCGCGGTGGCATCGGCTGAGGGGGCGTCGCCAGTAGCGACGATGTCTTCCAAAGTGGGTGACTCGCTCATGGCGTTATCATCTAGCATTCCCGCGCTAACAGAAAAGGGTGCGAATACGCATTTTGGCAAGATTTTTGCTTTGCGCGTCGATCGGATTGGTTGTTGCCGAGAAAAATCGTCAAATATCAACTGTTTGTGAAGGCACTGCTTTGGCAGATCGTGCATCTATGCAAGTTTGGTTAGCGGGCTTGCATGCGACAGGTCTCTTTGAGATACTCACGCCTGCAACAAACCGTTGGGGAGCGGAAGAATGAACGAGCTGTCGAACAGCCACACGTCGCGGACCGGGTCGCACACGCGCGACTGGCGCAAATCGATGAGCGACCATGTCGCCTGGGCCTTGCTGGTCTATACGGCCTTGCAGATCTTCCTGACCGTAAAGGCGCTCAGCGCCGGTTTCTCTTCGGTCTTCCCCTATTTCGTTCTGGTCATCCTGGTCGCCGCGATCATTCCCGCCTGCCGCTGGTTCGAAAAGCGCTGGACCGACCTGAGCGACGAACAGGCTGCCGATATGGCGTACGCCAGCGCGTTCCGCCGCGATCTGATCGGCCTGTGGTCGCTTGCGATCATCCTGCCTTTGGCGCTCACCGGGATCTTCAAGCTGATTTTTTCGGTCATCTGATCTTCCGGCCGCGTGCCGCTCTGACATTATCAATTAGGCTCCGGTCGGTTTCTCCCCGGACAGGAAGGGGAAGAAAGACTGTGACCGCAATCCGTCTCGTCCAATGGCTGCGCATGCTTCTTTTGCCGGTGCTGTGCGCACTGGCCGTGCCGGCGCATGCCCTGCTGCCGAGCGTGGACACCGCCAGCTCTGAAGCGAGCGAACCTGCTTCCTCCGAACCGGTAATCGAACAGGCGCAGGACGACGGCGACGATGAACGCATCGCCCAGCGCATCAGAGGTATTTTCGGAGAGCTTCCGGCTTTCGGATCGGTCGAAGTCGAGGTCAGCGAAGGCGTCGTGACGCTCAGCGGCACGGCGCCCGACGCCGATACGATTGCCCGCGCCGAAGCGATTGCCGGTCGCGTTTCAGGCGTTGTTACGGTCGAAAACGCGGTTGAGCGCGATTTATCGGTGGAGGGCAACCTCTCGATCATCGGCAAGATTTCCGAACTGATCGACAGCGGTCTTGCGGGCTTTCCGCTGTTCGCGCTCGCGATTGCCGTAGCGCTGGTGATTGCAGCGGTCGGCTATCTGATTGCAGGACTTGGCTTCATCTGGGACCGGATTGCCCCCAACGCCTTTCTTGCTGATCTTATCCGCAGCGCGATCCGCTTCGTGTTCGTCATCGGCGGCGTCGTGATCGCGCTCGATATGCTGGGCGCAGCCGCGCTGCTGGGGGCGGTGCTCGGCGGGGCGGGTGTGATCGGCATCGCGCTAGGCTTTGCCATGCGCGACACGATCGAGAACTATGTTGCCAGCCTCATGCTGTCGCTGCGCCAGCCGTTCCGCCCGAACGACCACGTGCTGATCGACAGCCTCGAGGGCCGCGTCATCCGTTTGACCAGCCGTGCCACGGTGCTGATGACGCTTGAGGGAAACCATTTGCGCATTCCCAATGCGCAGGTCTTCAAGGCGGTGATCCTCAACTACACGCGCAATCCGCAGCGGCGCTTCGATTTCGAACTCGGCATTGATGCCGACGACGATCCGCGCGCAGCCATGAAGCTGGGGACGCAGGTGCTCGAACAGCTCGGCTTCGTTCTCAAGGACCCTGCGCCCGCCGCGCGGATCACCAAGGTCGGCGATTCGAACATCGCGATCCTGTTCCTCGGCTGGGTCGATCAGGATGAAGCGGATTGGTACAAATCGCGCAGTCTCGCGATTGCTGCGGTCAAAGATGCCCTCGAAGATGCAGGTTTTGCGCTGCCCGAGCCGATCTATCGCCTGCGCTTCGATGGTCGCACCGATCCGCTGCCCATCGGCCGCAGCGCGAGCGTTGCCGAAACCAAGCCCGCCGAAAAACCCCGCCCTGCGGCGCATGTCGAGGAAGACGTGCGCCCCGAAAGCGAGATCAGCGAATTGGTCGAGGCCGAACGCAGCAGCGATGGCGAGCAGGCCAAGGACCTGCTCGACACATCGCGTCCGGTAGAGTGAACAGGCTTTAGGCCTGCTTGGCGCGTTCGATCGCTTCGATCACGATCTGGCGGGCTTCGGCGCGGTCGCCCCACTTGCCGATACGCACCCACTTCTCGGCTTCGAGATCCTTGTAGTGGGTGAAGAAGTGCTCGATCTGCTGGAAGATGATGCTCGGCAGATCCTTCGTTTCGGCAACGTCCGAATAATAGGGGAAGGTCGTGTCGATCGGCACGCAAACGAGCTTTTCGTCGCCGCCGTGTTCGTCTTCGAGGTTGAGCACGCCGATCGGGCGGGCCTTCACCACGCAGCCGGGAATAAAGGGCGAGCGCGAGATCACCAGCGCATCGAGCGGGTCGCCATCGGGTGACAGCGTGTGCGGCACGAAGCCGTAATTCGCCGGATAGCGCATCGGCGTGTGCAGGATGCGGTCGACGAACAGCGCGCCCGATGCCTTGTCGAACTCGTACTTCACCGGTTCCCCGCCGGTCGGCACTTCGATGATGACATTGAGGCTGTCGGGGGGCGTGTCTCCGGTGGGAATCAAGTCAATGCGCATATGGGGCTCCTGATTAGAATTGTCGGCCCCTCTCCCAAAAGGCTTTGCGCGAGGCCGTTAGCGCCAAGGCCATATTGCGGCAAGGCCAAGACTGCCCTAATCGCGCCTGCGATGAGCAAGAACACGCCAAAAGCCATTCGCGGCACCCAGGATATCTTCGGCGCAGACGCCGAGGCATTCGCTTTCGTGGTCGAAACTTTCGAGCGCGTGCGCAAGCTGTACCGCTTCCGCCGGGTCGAAATGCCGGTGTTCGAAAAGACCGAAGTTTTCAGCCGCGCCATCGGCGAGACGACCGATGTCGTGTCGAAGGAAATGTATTCGTTCGAGGATCGCGGCGGCGACTCGCTGACTTTGCGCCCCGAATTCACCGCGGGGATCGCACGCGCCTTTTTGACCAATGGCTGGCAGCAACACGCGCCGCTGAAGGTTGCGACCCACGGCCCGCTGTTCCGCTACGAGCGCCCGCAGAAGGGCCGCTATCGCCAGTTCCACCAGATCGACGCCGAAATCATCGGCGCAGGCGAGCCGCAGGCGGATGTGGAACTGCTCGCCATGGCCGACCAGCTGCTGAAGGAACTGGGGATCGAAGGTGTGACGCTGCACCTCAACACGCTTGGCGATGCGGCGAGCCGCGATGCGTGGCGCGCGGGGCTGATCGACTATTTCGGCAAGGTGCGCGGCGAGCTGTCCGAAGATTCGCAGGAGCGGCTCGACAAGAACCCGTTGCGTATCCTCGATTCGAAAGACCCGCGTGACCGGGCATTCGTCGCCGACGCGCCCAAGATCGACGCCTATCTATCGAACGAGGCGCTGGCGTTCTTCGAGAGTGTGACGAGCGGGCTGGATGCGGCGGGCGTCAAATGGGCGCGCGCCGAAAGTCTCGTGCGCGGGCTCGATTACTATCGCCACACGGCGTTTGAATTCATCCCCGACGAGGGCAGCGAAGCCGCCGGCAAGCTCGGCAGCCAGAGCACCATCCTTGGCGGGGGGCGCTATGACGGTCTGATGGAAAGCCTCGGTGGCGCAGCAACTCCTGCGGTCGGCTGGGCCGCAGGGATCGAGCGGCTGGCGATGCTGGTGGACGACAAGGGAGCCGAGCCCCCTCTCGATGTGATCGTTGCGGTCGAAAATGATCAGGCCATGGCCTTTGCGATCAGCGCCATGCGAAAGCTGCGCGACGCAGGGCTGACGGTGGATGCCATCGCCTCCGGGTCTCCCAAGAAACGCTTCGACAAGGCCTCCAAGGTGAACGCCCGTGCCTTGATCGCGATCGATATGCGGGATGGTGCTCCGTCCGCCAATGTCCGGTCAGGCGATCAGGCCGGACTGACGAGCCGGATCGATGCGCTTCTGGCGCCGCTGCTCTGATGCAAATCCCCGCCCAACGCCTTGACCAGATCGCCAACCGCTTCGCTGAACTCGAAGCGCGTATGGCTTCGGGCACGCTTGAGGGCGACGAATTCGTCAAGGCGAGCCGCGACTATGCCGAGCTCGAACCCGTCGCCAAGATCGCCAATGATTTGAAGGCCATGCGCGAGGAGATCGGCGGGCTCGAGGAAATGCTCGCCGACCCCGAAATGAAGGCGATGGCCGAGGAAGAGCTGGCGAATATCCGCGAGGCTCTGCCCGAAATGGAGCGCCAGCTTGCCATTGCGCTGCTGCCGCGGGACAGCGCCGATGCGAAACCCGCCATGCTCGAAATCCGTGCCGGAACCGGCGGCGACGAGGCTGCGCTGTTCGCAGGCGATCTCTACCGCATGTACGAGAAATTCGCCGCCGAGCAGGGCTGGCGGGTCGAGCCTGTCAGCATGAACGCCAGCGAAGTCGGCGGCTTTAAGGAAATCGTCGCCAATGTCACGGGCAATGGCGTGTTCGCCAAGCTCAAGTTCGAAAGCGGGGTCCACCGCGTGCAGCGCGTGCCTGTCACCGAAAGCGGCGGGCGCATCCACACTTCGGCGGCGACCGTCGCTGTCCTGCCCGAACCCGACGAAGTCGATATCGACATCGATCCGGGCGACCTCAAGATCGACACCTATCGCGCATCCGGCGCAGGCGGACAGCACGTCAACACCACCGATTCAGCGATCCGCATCACGCACCTGCCCACGGGCACGGTCGTTACCTGTCAGGACGGGCGCAGCCAGCACAAGAACCGCGAACAGGCGATGCAGGTTCTGCGCACCCGGCTGTTCGATGCCCAGCGCGAAGCAGCGCAGGGTGCCGAGGCCGAGGCGCGCAAGGCGATGGTCGGCAGCGGCGACCGTTCCGAACGCATCCGCACCTATAATTTCCCGCAAGGCCGCGTGACCGATCACCGTATCGGTCTGACGCTGCACAAGCTCGAAGAAGTGCTTGCAGGAACGGGGCTGACCGAACTGGTCGATGCGCTGATTGCCGAGGATGAGGGCAAGCGACTGGCTGTCCTTAGCGAATGACCGCGCAAATGACCGTCGCCGGTGCCATTCGCGCGGCGGCTGAAAGACTTGCGGACACCAGCGGCACGGCGCGGCTCGATGCCGAATTGCTGATGGCGCACACACTGGATGTGACCCGCTCGGATCTTTTGCTTCGCCACATGTCCGATGCGGCTCCCGACGGCTTTAGCGCTCTCATCGAGCGCCGCGCGGCGCATGAGCCCGTCGCCTACATCACGGGCATGCAGGAATTTTACGGTCGCAGCTTTCGCGTATCGCCCGATGTCCTGATCCCGCGCGGTGATAGCGAGGTACTTATCGAAACCGCGCTCGAAAGTGTCCCGCAAGCCAAGCGGGTGCTCGACATGGGCACGGGGTCGGGAGCGCTGCTCGTGACCGCCTTGTTGGAAATCGAAGGCGCGGTCGGGATCGGTATCGACGCTTCGCCGGCGGCGGTCGCCGTCGCAGAAAGCAACGCGCAGTCGCTCGGCCTGATCGGGGCGAAGGCGCGTTTTCTCGAAGGCGACTGGACCGAGGAGGGGTGGAGCGCGGCGCTCGGCACGTTCGACCTGATCCTGTGCAATCCACCCTATGTCGAGGCGCAAGCTGCGCTTGATCCCGATGTGCGCGCCTATGAGCCGGCAAGCGCTCTGTTTGCAGGCGAAGACGGGCTTGACGACTATCGCGTAATTATCCCGCAGCTTGGCAAGCTCCTGAATTCCGGCGGCGTCGCGATTCTGGAAATCGGCTATACGCAGGCCGAAGCGGTCACGAAAATCGCCGAAAACAGCGGCTTCGCTGTCTCGATCCGCAACGATCTTGCAAATCGGCCACGCTGCGCAGTCCTTCGGTGACGAAATGTTAGTGAGGGCTTGGCAAAAGCAATTCTGCTCGCTACCCCCGAATCAGGTCACCGATCCGCGGACACGCAAATCGCTGAGCCAAGCTCCAAATTCGATGTCACATGGCCTTCAGGGCATGCCCCAGGCCACAGGCAGCGCGGAGCGCGCGCCGATGTGCGGCGCATTATACAAGGCGCCGATGTGCGGCGCGAGACGAAAGGTCTAAAGGCCAAGGGCAGGATCAAGAGGATCGCGCCAGGTCGTTAAAGGGATGAATTTCCTTGAATAACAATCGCAATAACAATCGTCGCCGCGGTCGTGGCAATCGCAACAACTCGGGCGGCGGTAACAACCAGAACCGGATTGACAGCCGCGCGCGCGGCAATGCGCCCCAACTGCTCGACAAGTACAAGAAGCTGGCACAGGACGCACAGCACAACGGCGACCGGGTGCAGATGGAATACTATCTGCAATTCGCCGACCACTATTTCCGCGTCATCGCCGACAACAAGGCGCGTCAGGACGAGGCGCGAGCCAAGCGCAATGACGAGCGCGGCCAGGCCAATGACGACAGCGACGACGATGATGATGACGGCGACAACCGCCGCAAGAACAACCGTCGCTCGCGCGGCCGCCGTGATGATCAGCGCGACGATCAGCGTGATGATCAGGATGACAGTTCCTTCGAGGAAGGTCAGCCCGGCGTCGAAGGCGAAGCTGCCAATGGTGACGAAGAGGCAGCCAAGCCCAAGCCGAAGGCTCGCACGCGCAAGCCCAAGGCGGATGCTGACGGCGATGCACCGCGCCGCAAGCCGCGCGCCAGCACTCGCAAGCGCAAGGATGATGATGCAGGCGAGATCGATTCCTCGGTTCTCCCGCCCTCGATCAGCGCCGCCAGCACTTCGGACGACGACGACAGCCTGGAAGCGGTCGGCTGATCAACCGGTTGCGCGGGCAAAAGGGCTGAGCGATGGCCGATGCTGCGCTGGAACCCCGTGAGTATCCGTTAGAACCGCTTGTGCGGCGGGTGGGCGCTTTTGCGCGCAGTTGGCCGGGGCTGGCTGCGGCAATGCTCGGGCTGGTCGCGGCCTGCGGATTTCCGCCGCTTCATGCGTGGTATATCGCGCTTCCCGCGCTCGCTCTGTTTATTGCCCATATCCATGCCGCACCCAATTGGCGCTCTGCCCTGTGGCGCGGCTGGGCATTTGGCTGGGGGCATCTGACGCTCGCCAACAACTGGATAGCGACCGCCTTCACCTATCAGGCGAAAATGCCCGAGCTATTGGGCTGGGCGGCGGTGCCGCTGTTGTGCGTGTACCTCGCGGTATATCCCGCACTGGCGGCGCTGTTGGCACATTTGGTGGCGAAACGTGCGGGACCGTTGGCTTTCGGCGCGGTGTTTGCCGCTGCGTGGATTGTCACCGAATGGCTGCGCAGCTGGGTCTTTACCGGCTATCCGTGGCCGCCGTTGGGGTTGATGTTGCTTGGCGGATGGAAAAGCGCGGGGCTTGCCACAAGTTTGCCACTGCTCGGGACCTATGCCCTTTCGGGTATGGCTATCGTTATTGCCGCTTTGCTTCTGTGGCTTGCAACACAGCGGCGCTGGCTCATCCTTGGAGGGGTTTCCCTTGCAGTCTGCGTGGGTATGATCTGGCCTGGCCTCGTCCTCACCTCCCCCAATGATGGCATCCGCTACACCCTCGTCCAGCCGCTTATCCCGCAGGAGGAGATGAACGACGGCTCGAAATTCGAGGAGCAGTTCCAGCGAACCGCTTCGCTGACCATGGACAACGCCGGGCAATCGCGCATCGTGCTGTGGCCCGAAAGCGCGCTGCCCGATTTCCTCGAAGACGGTTATCCTGACCGCTATTATCGCTCCACCACCTATGCCGCGAGCCCGAGCATGGCGCGAAAACGGGTCGGGGCGGTCATCGGCGCGCAATCGACGCTGTTGACCGGCGTGGTCAATCTCGACATCGGCATCCGTGAAGACGGGACCGAGGGCGCAGTCACCGCGCGCAATTCGGTGCTAGCGCTCAATGGCGAGGGCGAGATCACTCACCACTACGCCAAGTCGCATCTGGTGCCCTATGGCGAGTATCTTCCGCTCGAAGACTGGCTGAGCGCAATCGGGCTGGCGCGGCTGACAACCGGCACGGTTCCCTATGATCCCGGCCCCGGTCCGCAAACGCTCGATCTGGGCGAACACGGGCGCGCGGGTGTGCAGATCTGCTACGAGATCGTCTTCTCGGGCCAAGTGGTCGATCGCGACAATCGCCCCGATTACCTCTTCAATCCCTCGAACGACGGCTGGTTCGGCAGCTGGGGGCCGCCACAGCATCTCGCGCAGGCGCGGATGCGTGCGCTGGAAGAAGGTCTTCCGGTGCTGCGCTCGACCACCACCGGAATCAGCGCGGTGATCGATGCAAACGGCATCGTGCGCCAGCATGTTCCGAGCGGCGAGGCGGGCAAGCTGGAGGGCATCGTTCCCGCCGCCAAGCCGCCGACGCTGTTTTCGCAATGGGGCAATGCTCTGCCGCTCGCATGGGCGGCGCTGCTCCTTTTGCTGGGGCTTGGCGTGCCGAGATTGCTTGCGCTGCGGGGTCCACGCAGCTAGGGCGCAAGAGTATAGACATAAAGGTTTCCTTATATCTGCATAAGGCACCATCATCAGACAGCGAAAGCGTCAGGAGTATCCATGCGCAGCGACTATCTCTTCACTTCCGAAAGCGTCTCCGAAGGCCACCCCGACAAGGTCTCCGACCAGATTTCGGATGCCATTGTCGATCTGATGCTGGCGAAGGACCCCGAGGCACGCGTCGCCTGCGAAACCATGACGACAACGCAGCGCGTCATCCTCTCGGGCGAGATTCGCTGCGCGCCGATGTATGACGAGAATAACGAGGAATGGGCGGTCAACGGCGGCTGGGCGCCGGGCGCGAAGGAAGAGATCGAGCAGGCCGTACGCGGCACGGTGCGCGATATCGGCTACGAGCAGGACGGCTTCCACTGGAAGACGCTGACCTTCGAAAACCACCTCCACGGCCAGTCTGCACATATCGCGCAGGGCGTTGATGCCGGTGTCGAGGGTTCGAACAAGGACGAGGGCGCAGGCGACCAGGGCATCATGTTCGGCTTTGCCTGCGACGAAACGCCCGATCTGATGCCCGCAACGCTCGATTACAGCCACAAGATCCTGCACCAGATGGCCGAAGACCGCCATTCGGGCAAAGCGCCCTTCCTCGAACCCGATGCTAAGAGCCAGGTCACGCTGCGCTACAAGAACGGCAAGCCTGTTGCCTGCACCGCAGTCGTGGTCAGCACGCAGCACGCCGAGGGCTATGACAAGGGCGACAAGGAAACCGAGCTCAAGGATTACGTGAAGGGCGTTGTCGCCGCCATCCTGCCCGACGGTTTCCTCTCGGACGAAACGCAGTGGCACATCAACCCGACCGGCAGCTTTGTGATCGGCGGACCCGACGGTGACGCAGGCCTGACCGGCCGCAAGATCATCGTCGACACCTATGGCGGCGCCTCGCCCCACGGTGGTGGTGCGTTCAGCGGCAAGGACCCGACCAAGGTTGACCGCAGCGCGGCCTACATCACCCGCTATCTGGCAAAGAACGTGGTCGCCGCAGGCCTTGCCACGCGCTGCACGATCCAGATCGCCTATGCGATCGGCGTCAGCGAGCCGCTCTCGCTCTATGTCGATACCCACGGCACCGCTGCCGAAGGTGTGGACGACGCCGCTATCGAAAAGGCGATCCAGGGCATCGGAAAGCTCGGCGGCCTGACCCCGCGCGGCATCCGCACGCATTTGGGCCTCAACAAGCCGATCTATCGCACCAGCGCGGCTTACGGCCACTTCGGGCGCACCGCCGAAGGCGACCTGTTCCCGTGGGAGCGCACCGATCTGGTCGATGACCTGAAGGCAGCAATCGCCTGATCTGGTAGGGCGTCACACCATGGTGACGCCCACCCCATCATCCGGCCGGATCGCCGAGCTCGACGCGCTGCGCGGGTTGGCGGTGATCGGTATCGTCTGGATGAATGTCTATGTCTTCGCGCTGCCGTTTCAGGCCTACACCAATCCGGTGGTGTGGGGCGGGGACGGCGCGGCAGACGGCTGGGTCTGGGCCGCGAGTTTTGTCTTCGTCGAGGACAAGTTCCGCACATTGTTCGCCATGCTCTTCGGCGCAGGATGCCTTATCCTGATCGAACGTTCGGGCGATAAGGTCTGGCGCCCGCACCTTGCGCGTATGGGGGTGCTTTTCCTGATCGGGATCGCCCATTCTGTGCTGCTGGCGAGCAATGACGTGCTGCGCGCCTATGCGTTGGCGGGGCTCGCCATCCCCTTGCTCGCGCCCATGAGGGCAAAAGCGCTTTACGCGATGGCTGTCGGATTGGTCGTGCTGCATCTGGGCGCAGGGATGGTTGTTTTCGGCAGCGGGGTCGTCGATGTCTATCTCGGACGCGCGGGAAGCGATGCCGCGCTGTGGGCCGAGCGGCGGTTCGGAGCCAATGAGGGGGCGCTGGGCTACGCGCTCGAACTGGGCCGCGAGGGCTTGATCGAGCGGGTAGCAAGACGGTTGGACGATCTACCCCAGCAATTCACCGCCCTCTTTGCCGCTCTGCCTTTGAACCTTGCGGCGATGGCGCTGGGCATGGGGTTATGGAAAGACCGGATGCTGCGCGGCGAATGGCGCACTTTCCGGCTTCAGCGGTTGGCGGCCATTTGCGCGGCTTTATCGATACCGGCGCTTCTGGCGCTTGAATGGTGGGTTGCGGACAACGGCTTTCCCGCTGCTTTTGCGGGAGCGGCGGCGCTGGTGTTGTCGGCTCCCTTCGACATGCTGCTGGGGCTTGCCTATGCCGCGCTCGCAATGGCCTTCTTCGCGGCGGGCGGCCCCGTGACCGGGCGGCTCGCCGCCGTCGGCAGGCTTTCGCTCACCAACTATCTGATGACCTCGCTCATTCTCGCCGCGATCTTCGCAAGCTGGGGGCTTGGCCTGTTCGCACAGGTCAGCCGTGCGCAGGCCTTTGTGCTCGGCGTCGTTCCGGTTGCCGCAATGCTGCTCTGGTCGCCGCTATGGGTGAAGCGCTTCGGCCAAGGCCCGTTCGAGCGCGCATGGCGCCGGGCGGCGGGCAAGCTCTCCTAGCCGTCCTCACCCAGCATGGGAGACGGGCGGTCCAGAGCCAGTTCGCCCTCGGAAAAGGTGAAAGGGCTGCGCACACCCGGCATACCGCCCAGATCAACCCGAAGCCCGCGCGCGATGACTTGCGGGTCGGCAAAGACTTCGTCGAGCCGATTGATCGGGCCTGCCGGCACGCCCTTGGCGTGACAGGCATTGAGCAGGTCCGCCTTGGTCCAGCCTGCGGTCGCCGCCGCAATCTCCGCGTCAAGCGCCGCCGCATGGGTGACGCGGCCCTCGTTGCCGACAAAGCGCGGGTCGCTGACGAGGTCGTCCCGCTCCAGCAGACCGGCGAGCTTGGTGAAGAGCCGGTCATTGGCAGGCGCGAGGATGACATGCCCGTCCTTCACCGGAAACACGCCATAGGGCGCGACCTGCGCGTGGGCATTTCCCATGCGTGGCGGGTTCTCGCCCGTGGTGAAGAAATAGCTGTTCTGGTTGGCGAGGAGAGCCACCGAGCAATCGAGCAGGCTCATATCGACCTGCTGCCCCTTGCCGGTCCGCACCCGCTGGAGCAGCGCCGCCTGAATGCCGTTCGCGGCATAGACGCCGGTTGAAAGGTCGCTGATCGAGATGCCCATTTTGACCGGCGTGCCTTCGGGTTCGCCGGTGACCGACATAAAGCCGCTCATCCCCTGAACCACGAAGTCATAGCCCGCCTCATGCGCGCGCGGGCCAGTCTGGCCGAAGCCGGTGATCGAGCAATAGACAAGCGCGGGGTTCGCAGCGCTTAAACTCGCATAATCGAGCCCGAATTTCTCCAGCCCGCCGGTCTTGAAATTCTCGATCAGCACATCGGCTTCGGCTGCCAGTTCGCGCACCCGTGCGAGGTCTTCCGGCTTGCCGAAATCCGCCACGATCGAGCGTTTGCCGCGGTTGCAGGCGTGGTAATAGGCGGCCTCGCGATGGATCTTGCCGTGTTTGTCGGTGCGCTCGACCCAGGGCGGTCCCCACTGCCGCGTGCCGTCGCCTTCGGGACTTTCGACCTTGATGACGTCCGCACCGAGATCGGAGAGGATTTGCCCCGCCCACGGCCCGGCCAGCACGCGCGCCAGTTCGAGCACTTTGAGGCCCGCAAGCGGCGCATCGGGATTGCGAGGCTCCGTCAGCCACATGATGTTTACGCCGCTTCCAGAGCCACTTCGTAGCTGGCAGTGGTGCTCGCAGCGATGTCCTCTTCGGTGACGCCCGGCGCAAGCTCGATCAGGCGGAAGGGCGCACCTTTTTCTGCACGCTGGAACACGCCGAGATTGGTGATGATCATGTCCACCACACCCGTGCCGGTCAGCGGCAGGGTGCATTCGGGAATGAACTTCGCGCTGCCGTCCTTGGCGGTGTGGTCCATCACCACGATGATCTTCTTCACGCCTGCGACGAGGTCCATCGCGCCGCCCATGCCCTTGATCATCTTGCCCGGGATCATCCAGTTGGCGATGTCGCCGTTCTGCGCGACTTCCATCGCACCCAGCACGGTAAGGTCGATATGCCCGCCGCGGATCATCGAAAAGCTCGTCGCGCTGTCGAAATAGGCGCTGTGCGGCAGCTCGCTGATGGTCTGCTTGCCGGCGTTGATAAGGTCGGGATCGACTTCATCGTCGTAGGGGAACGGGCCGATGCCGAGCATGCCGTTCTCGCTCTGCAGCGTGACCATCATGCCTTCGGGGATGTGGTTGGCCACCAGCGTCGGGATGCCAATGCCCAGGTTCACGTAAAAGCCGTCCTCAAGCTCGCGCGCGGCGCGGGCGGCCATCTGGTCGCGGGTCCAGCCTGTGGGTGCTTGGGTCATGGATTTTATCTTTCGGTTGCGAGCGGAGAGGGGATGATAAACCAGCCATTACCCATCAGCGGGTCGAGCGTTGCCGCCGCTTGCGGGTTGAGCAGGTATTCGAACAATTCGTCGAAATCGGTGCGTGTGTCGCCCGCGATGGCGACGAGGCAGGCGTTCTCGGCGAGGTCTTCGCGCCGGGTCTGCTTGCGGTCTTCGGGATAGCGCATCAGCAACAATTGGTCGGCGTTCTCGATGTCCAGGCCCGAACGGTTGAGAGCCTCGCGAATACTGCCGACCTGATTGGCCGGATTGGCCGAAATCCACGCGATCTTGACGCCCGCTGCGCGCAATTGCGCGAGCGCGCTCGGAAGGCCCGGAGCGGCGCGTTCCACCAGCGTTGGATCGAAAGTGTCGCCTTCGGGATCGAGGTCGATCAGCACGGTCGCTTCATTGCCGTTGCACGCGGCGCGATCGGGTTGCAGCGACGCACGGTCCGCGAGAACAGCCGACGCGCGGTTCTGTGCCGAACGCGATTGCTGGCGGTTGGCGTAGTTGATGAGCGCTGCAAACTCGCCCGTCGCAAGTGGACGCGGAGCGGTGCGTGCAGGCTCGGGGGCCGGTGCAGGAGGCGGGGGCGGAATGACAACAGGCGCCGCAGCCTCGGTGTTCATCGCTATCGTGGCCGACGGTGCGGGAGCGGGAGCACTTGCGGGAGCGGGTTCGGGCGCGCGCGGCGTGCGGGCGAGCGGGACCGTGGCTTCCACCGGCTCATCCGCCGCGGCGACGCTGGAGAGCGCTGCGGCGGCCTGTGCGGCAGAGACGCTCGGGGCATCGGCGGCGCTATCGGCAAATGCTGCCTGACGATTCACGGCGATGACGCGCAGAGGCGCTGTCGAAGCGGGCTGTTCCGCTGGTGCTGCAGCGGGAGGTGTCGGCATCTCTTCAACCACGGGTGCAGCCGCCAGAGCCGGCTCCGGCGTCGCTTCGGCGACGGGCACAGGCTCTGCAACGACGACGGCCTCGGCAGCGCTGACGGATTCGGGCTGAACCTCGGCATCCGCAAGCGCGGGCCCTTCAGGCGCAGCGATCACTTCGGGTGCGGGATCAGGCTCGACCGCGCTCATGGGCGGCACTTCGGATGCCTCGGCGAAAGCGACGGTCTGATCCGCTGTGCCCGCAGCTTCGGTCGGAGCTTCGGCAACCGCCAAAGCCGGTGTCTCTTCGGCTACCGGCGATGCTGCTTGCGCAGGCGACCGCTCGACCGTGACGCTTGGATCGGGCGCGGGCTGGGCCTGTGCCACGGCATTGTCCGATCCCCGATCGAGGCTCGACCCACCCATAAGCCCGCCGGCCGCGAACGGAACCACCGCGGCTACGCAGCCTTGCAGCAGCGTTGCCGACCCGGCCAGCAGGATGAACTTGGTTGTACGACTGCGCCCCATATGTCCCTCTTCAGGCTTCTTCCCGTTCCCGCACGGTACGGAATTCTATCTTCTTGTCATAGGGCGCGCCAAGCACGATGCGATTGACGAAGACGCCGGGCAGATGGATCGCATCGGGATCGAGCGCGCCTGCGGGAACGATTTCCTCGACCTCGGCAATGCAGACCTTGCCGCAGGTCGCAGCGGGCTGGTTGAAATTGCGCGCGGTCTTGCGGAAGATGAGGTTGCCGGTTTCGTCGGCTTTCCATGCCTTGACGATGGCAAGGTCTGCGAAAATCCCGCGTTCGAGGATGTAGGTCGATACGACCCCGTCCTGATCGGGGAATTCCTTATGCTCCTTGCCCTCGGCAACCTGCGTGCCGACACCCGTCTTGGTATAGAAGCCCGGGATGCCCGCCCCGCCTGCACGCATCCGTTCTGCGAGCGTGCCTTGCGGGCAGAATTCGACTTCAAGCTCGCCCGACAGGAACTGGCGTTCGAATTCCTTGTTCTCGCCGACGTAGGAGCTGATCATCTTTTTGACCTGCTTGGTGCGCAGCAGCTTGCCGATGCCTTCATTGTCGATGCCGGCGTTGTTGCTGGCGAATGTCAGGCCGGTGACGCCGCTGTCGCGGATCGCGTCGAGCAGCCTTTCGGGAATGCCGCAGAGGCCGAAGCCGCCCGAGGCAATAACGAGATTGTCGGCAATCACACCTTCGAGCGCGGCGGCGGCATCAGGAAAAATCTTCGACATGGGGCGAACGGGTTCCTCCGGCTTGTGAACTTCGATATCGGCGTTCCCCGAAACGGCGCTCCGGGGCGATTGTGCTTGGTGATTAGTCGCTTGCAACCACCGTGTCACCTCCGGCTGGCAGGGTTAAACCGCGAAGGCAATACATACCGCATTGCAACATGAACCATTTTTCAACTTGCCTTAAAAATAGGCAAATGACCGCATTTTAGGCGGTGGTATTTGCAACAATTGTCATATATTGGCCTGCCAGAGCCATTCAGATTGCAAAAAATGCATCTATTTATGCACCTTTCGCATTTGCACAATTTGCCGATCCTGCGCATATCTGTTCCTGCCTTTCAGGCATCCTCTCCCAAACTTTCAAAGCCCGGCCATGTGCCGGGCTTTTTTTCTGTCCGCTGCGCAAACCGCGCCGCGCGAGGGATCGGTGCGCCCATGCGCCGCGTCGTCACAAGTCACGGGTTTGCAATCGCTTGCTGCGCTCCTTAGCTACCGACAGGATCACTTTTGTTCCGATTCAGCCTGACCAAAGGACCCTTTCATGGCCGACGCCCCAAGCGACACTGGCGCAGACACCCCCACAAGAGCAGCCCGCCTGCAGGTGGCGCCTGCCCGGCAAGAGGAATCGGGCCAGGGCATTGCGCGCATGCCGCGTTCGGCGTTTCAGAAGCTTGGCATTACCGAAGGCGACGTGGTCGAGATCGCCGGCAAGCGCACCACTGCCGCGATTGCGATGGCCGCCTATCAGGAAGACGATACGCTTGATGTCGTGCGTCTCGACGGTCTCCAGCGCGGCAATGCGGAGGCAGGGTCGGGCGAGCATGTCGATATCACTGCTGCCGAATCGCGTCCGGCGACCCGCGTGGTCTTTGCTCCCGCTCAACGCGAAATGCGGCTGCAAGGCCCGACTCAGGCGCTGAAGCGCAATTTCTTCCGCAAACCGCTGGTTGCAGGCGATCTCGTCGCGACCACCGGCCAGCAACCCGTCCAGAACATGCCGAGCGACGTGCGCCAGCTGCTGCGCGCGCCCGCCTATGCGCTCACTCAGATCAGGCTTTCGGTCCATTCGACCGTGCCCAAGGGCATCGTCCATATCGACGAGAACACCGAGGTCGAGCTGCGTACCGAGTTCGAGGAACCGCGCGATGCACGCGCAGCCGTGAACTATGACGATGTCGGCGGGATGGAGGATACCATCAAGCAGCTGCGCGAAATGGTAGAGCTGCCGCTGCGCTATCCCGAATTGTTCACCCGCCTCGGCGTCGATCCGCCCAAGGGCGTGCTGCTTCACGGCCCGCCCGGCACCGGCAAGACCCGGCTGGCACAGGCGGTTGCCAATGAAAGCGATGCCGAGTTCTTCACCATCAACGGGCCCGAGATCATGGGCTCGGGCTATGGCGAATCGGAAAAGCGTCTGCGCGAGGTGTTCGAGGAAGCCACCCGCTCGGCGCCCGCAATCATCTTCATTGACGAGATCGATTCGATTGCGCCCAAGCGCACGCAGGTCCCCGGCGAAGCGGAGAAGCGCCTCGTGGCGCAGATGCTCACGCTGATGGACGGGATCGAATCGCGCGCCAATCTGGTCGTGATCGCCGCCACCAATCGCCCCGATGCTATTGACGAAGCGCTGCGCCGCCCGGGCCGCTTCGACCGCGAAATCGTGATCGGCGTGCCCGACCAGCGCGGCCGCCGTGAAATCCTCAGCATCCACACCCGCGGCATGCCGCTCGAAGGGGCGGTCGATCTCGAAGAACTGGCGCGGGTCACGCACGGATTCGTCGGCGCGGATATTGCCGCACTGACCCGCGAGGCCGCGATTGACGCCGTGCGCCGCATCATGCCGAGGCTCGACCTCGACGAACGCACGATCCCGCAGGATGTGCTCGACGATCTTTGCGTCACGCGCGATGATTTCTTCTCTGCCCTGAAACGCATCCAGCCCTCGGCCATGCGCGAAGTCATGGTTCAGGTTCCCAACGTTGGCTGGGACGACATCGGCGGTGTCGGCGACGCAATCGACAAGCTCAAAGAGGGGATCGAACTCCCGCTCAAGAATGCGGAGGCCTTCCGCCGTCTGGGCATCCGTCCGGCCAAGGGCTTTCTGCTCTATGGACCTCCGGGCACCGGCAAGACCCTGCTCGCCAAAGCCGTCGCCAAGGAAGCCGAAGCGAACTTCATCTCGATGAAAAGCTCGGACCTGCTGTCCAAATGGTATGGCGAGAGCGAGCAGCAAATCGCAAAGCTCTTCGCCCGCGCCCGTGCGGTTGCACCATGCGTGGTCTTCATCGACGAGATCGACAGCCTCGTTCCCGCACGCGGGAGCGGCCAAAGTGAACCGCAGGTCACAGGCCGCGTCGTCAACACGATCCTCGCCGAGATGGACGGGCTCGAAGAATTGCAATCGGTGATCGTCGTCGGTGCGACCAATCGCCCGACGCTGGTCGATCCGGCCTTGCTGCGTCCGGGGCGGTTTGACGAGCTGGTCTATGTCGGCACCCCCGACAAGGCGGGCCGCGAGCATATTCTCGGTATCCACACCAAGGCCATGCCGCTGGCAACGGACGTCGATCTGAAGGCGATTGCCGAAAAGACCGATCGCTTCACCGGAGCCGACCTCGAGGACGTGGTGCGCCGCGCAGGGCTTGGCGCGCTGCGCCGTGCGGGCGGCGATGTGACAGAAGTCTCGATGCAGGACTTCGAGGCAGCACTCGAAGACAGCCGCGCGACGGTCACCGCCAAGATGGAAGCCGAATATCGCAAGATGCGCGGCGAACTGAAAAAGCGTGCGGCAGAAGCCAATCCCATCGGCTTCTTCTCACCCGATACGCTGGAGCCGACCCGCGCCAACAAGCACGGCAACGTCGAAGACTGATCGTCAGCCGGCTGGATTTCCGGTTCCGCCAAGCTGCGCAAGCGCTTCGGCGGATGCCGGACCCAGCCCCTTGGCTTGCTCGGCGCCGCTCACGAGCACGCGCTGACGCACAATGGCTTCGGGCATTTCTTCGGCCAGCCATTCGATCAGCGCCTCGCGCACATCGCAGCGCAGGTCATAAAGCGTGGGCGAATCCTTCGCTGTCATCAGCAAGCGGATTTCGATCGCATCGCGGGTCAGTTCGGTGACCTGCATGTGCTTGACCCGCCCGTCCCAGCGCTGATTGTCCTCGACAATGGCAAAGAATTTCTGACGGATCGGGTCGAGCTTGGTGGTCGGATCGACATAGAGATAGACCGTGCCGAGCAATTGCGCGGTGGTCTTGGTCCAGTTCTGGAAAATCTCTTCGAGAAACTTCGTGGTCGGAACCACCAGCCGCCGCTCGTCCCACACCTTGACCACCACATAGGTCGTGCGGATCTCCTCGATCCAGCCCCACTCGCCGCCGATGATCACCGCATCGCCAATGCGGATCGGCTCGGGCAGCGCAAGCTGCACACCGCTGATCAGCGCCTTGAGCGCAGGCTGTGCCGCCGCGCCCACGGCGAGAGCGGCAAGGCCCGCGGACGCCATTAGTGTCACACCTACATCGCGCACGCCCGGGATCGACAGCAGCATCAGGCCCACAGTGGCAAAGACGATGAGAAAGGTCGCCAGCCGGTTGAAGATCGTTAGCCGCGTCTGCGCGCTGCGCGCCTTAAGATTGTCCTCGGTGTCGATATTGTTCCGCAGCTTGAGCGTCTTCACCAAAGCATGCAGCACGGCGATAGCTATCCAGCCAACGAGGGCCGGAACGACAAAGCCCGCAATCCGGTTCCAGAATGCGGTCAGCTCGGGTATTTCGCGCGCGGCCAGAACGATAGCAATGGCCACCAGTGCAAAGCGGGTCGGTGCAGCGAGGCCGCGCAGCACGATGTCATCGGCTTCGTTCCTGCTCGCCTTGACCATTTTGAACAGCAGTCTGAAGACCGCCCAGTGGATCACCAGAGCCGCGATCACCGCCAACAGGACGGAGGATGCGGTGACGATCAGAAGCTGAACCCAGTCGGGGAGGCCCGGGGCGAAGCTGTCGATCCAGTCGGTCATGCGGGAAAGGATACCGCATTGCAGCAAAGCTGCAACCTTCGCAGGTGCAGCATTTCTTCGGGGCTTTACGGAGCGGGTGCTTCGCCAGCCTTGGTGTGTCCGCCGGGAAGTTCGAGCCGGTGGCGAATCAGCGCAACCGGCTGATGTTCGCGCAGCCACGCGAGCATGTGTTCGCGCACCGCACAGCGCAGCACCCAGAGATCGCCAATTGTATCGGCGCTCATGGCGAGCCGCAGCTCGACGCTCTCGGGATAGGCCTCGGTCATCAGCAGCATGCAATTGCGACCATCGTAAAGCTCGTGCGCGGTGACAAACGCTTCGAACTCGGCACGGATGGGCTCGACATCGGCAATCGGATCGAGATGCAGGAACACCGTGCCTGTGAGCGCCTCATTGGTGCGCGACCAGTTCTCGAAAGTCTCGTCGAGGAAGCGGCTGGTCGGAACCACCAGCAGCCGTTCGTCCCATGTGCGCACGGTGACGAAGCTCATGTGGACCTCTTCCACACGGCCCGTCTCGCCATCCACCTTCACCAGATCACCGATCCTCATCGGCTCGGTCAGCGCGACCTGAATACCGGCGATCAGCGATTTCAGGGCAGGCTGGGCAGCGGCGCCAATGGCGAGCGCGGCAATACCGGCGGATGCGAGCATGGTCGTACCGATGTCGCGCACCGACGGGATGCTGAACAGCATCAGGCCCACCGTGATGAGGATGATCGCAAAGGTCGCGATCCGGCTCATCACCGCAATCCGCGTGCGGCGGCTGCGCGTGGCGAGCGGATCGGCATCGGCCATGCGCAGTTCCATGATTGCAGTCAGCCCGCGCACGACATTGTAAGCGATCCAGCCGAGCAGAGCAGGGCGGAGGAAGCGCGCAAACGGCTCCCACACTTCGCGCAGCGCCGGATCGGCTTGCGCGACGAGCGTCACCGCAATGGCAAAGAAGGACCATTTGATCGGCTTGCGCACCCGCGTAACGATGATGTCGTCAACGTGGCTGTCGGACAGTTTGATGAGCCGGCCTACGATCGCGAAAACGATGAGATAGGCGATGTATGCGAGCGTGATAGCGACAAAAACGGCAAGGCCCGATGCCATTACCGCACCCCAGTCGATGCTCCAGTTCGTGGGGTTATACCGTTCGATCAATGCGCGGCATCCCATGACTGGCCAGTGCCGATATCGATTGCGAGCGGTACGTCGAGAGTGACCGCAGGCAGCGCCGCTTCGGCCATCACGCGCTCGATCACCGGAGAGGCTTTCTCGACGTCGCCCTCGGGCAATTCGAACACGAGTTCGTCGTGCACTTGCAGCAGCATGCGCACATCGGTGAGCCCCTCGTCACGCAAAGCGGGGAGCATACGGGCCATGGCACGCTTGATGATGTCGGCGCTGGTGCCCTGGATCGGCGCATTGATCGCGGCGCGCTCTGAGCCCTGGCGTTCGGCCTGGTTCGAGGACTTGATGCGCGGGAACCACGTCTTGCGCCCGAACAGCGTCTCCGAATAGCCGCGGGTGCGCACGGTATCGAGCGTTTCGTGAATATAGCGCTGGATGCCGGGGAAGCGCTGGAAATAGGTGTCGATCATGTCCTGCGCTTCGTCCGGCTCGACCTCTAGCCGCCCTGCCAGTCCCCAGCGCGAAATGCCGTAAAGAATCGCGAAGTTGATCGTCTTGGCCCGCGCGCGGGTGTCGCGCGTGACTTCGCCGAACATCTCGGTCGCGGTGCGGGCGTGGATGTCCTCGCCATTGGCAAATGCCTCCTTGAGCGAGTCGACGTCCGCCATATGTGCGGCAAGCCGCAGTTCGATCTGACTGTAGTCGGCAGCGAGCAAGACATTGCCTTCCTCGGGGACGAAAGCCTGACGAATGGTGCGGCCGATCTCGGTGCGGATCGGAATGTTCTGCAAGTTCGGATCGGTCGAGGACAAGCGCCCCGTCTGCGCGCCGACAAGGCTGTAGCTGGTGTGCACGCGGCCGGTATTCGGATTGATCTGCGCCTGCAGCGCATCGGTATAAGTCGATTTCAGCTTCGACAGGTGCCGCCATTCGAGCACCTTGTCGGCAATCGGTTTGGCGGCTTCGTCCTTGGCGAGATTTTCGAGCACCGACTGGTCGGTCGAATATTGCCCGCTCTTGCCTTTCTTGCCGCCTTTGAAGCCCATCTTGTCGAACAGGATTTCGCCCAGCTGCTTGGGGCTGCCGACCGCGAATTCCTTACCCGCGATCTCGTGGATTTCCTTTTCGAGGCTAGCGGTGGTGGTAGCGAATTCTTCCGACAGCTTGGCGAGCCGCGCGCGGTCAACCTTGATGCCCTCGCGCTCCATTCCCGCAACCACCGGGACCAGCGGACGATCGACACGCTCGTAAACCTTGGTCCCGCCTTCTTCGGAAAGGCGCGGCTTGAGCATGCGGTAAAGCCGCAAGGTAACGTCGGCATCCTCGGCGGCATATTCGGTCGCCCGGTCCAAAGGCACTTCGCCAAAGGGAATCGCCTTTTTGCCGGTTCCGCACACATCCTTGAACGCGAGCGGCGTGTGCCCGAGGTGGCGTTCGGAAAGCTCGTCCATTCCGTGGCCGCCACCCATGCCTTCACCACGGCCCGCATCGAGATCGAAGCTCATCACCATGGTGTCTTCGATGGGAGCGACGGCGATGCCGACGCGCGCCAGCACATTGAGGTCGTACTTGCCGTTCTGGAAGACCTTGAGGACGCTGTCGTCCTCTAGCATCGGCTTGAGTGCCTCCAGGGCCTTGTCTGTCGCCACCTGTTCGGGCTTTTCGGCGAACATGTCGCTGCCACCGTGGGCGAGCGGGATGTAGCATGCATCATTGGGGCCGAGCGCAAGACTGACGCCGACAAGATCGGCCTGCATCGCATCGAGCGAGGACGTCTCTGTATCGACTGCAACCAGCCGCGCCGCCTTCGCGCGCGCGACCCATTCTTCAAGCCGTTCAAGCGTTTGCACCGTCTCATAGGAGCTGCGATCGACCTTCGGCATTTCGGGCAGCGGCTGGCGATTGCCTTGTGCATCGCCTGCATCTCCGGCCTTGTCCGCTTTTTCGGGGTTGAGATTGTTGGCGCGTTCGGGGCTTCCCGTGCCCGCTCCCAAGCGTTTGAGCAGCGAGGTGAAGCCGTGCTTTTCGAGGAAGGCGGCGAGCGGTTCGGGCGGAATGCCTTCCAGCTTCATTTCGTCGAGCGCGATCGGCAGGTCGCAATCTTCCTTGAGCGTCACCAGCACGCGCGACATTTCCGCGTCCTCGCGACCCTCGATCAGGCGCTCCTTGAGCTTCGACTTCTTCATGTCAGGCGCCTGATCCAACGCCGCAGCGAGCGACCCGTGCTCGCCGATCAGCTTGCTCGCGGTCTTGGGGCCGACGCCATAGATGCCCGGAATATTATCGACACTGTCACCCATCAGCGCGAGCACATCGCCGACGAGTTCGGGCTTCACACCGAACTTCTCCTCGACTTCCGGGATATAGATGCGCGCGCTCTTCATCGTGTCGAGCATGTCGATGCGCGCACCGTTCTCTTCGCCAACCAATTGCATCAGGTCCTTGTCGCTAGAGACGATCGTCACATTCCACCCTTCGCGTTGTGCGGCGCGGGCATAGGAGGCGATGAGGTCGTCGGCCTCCAATCCCTGTTCTTCGATGCAGGGCAGCGAGAACGCGCGCGTGGCGTCGCGGATCAGCGGGAATTGCGGGCGCAGATCTTCGGGCGGTTCGGGGCGGTTGGCCTTGTATTCGGGATAGATATCGTTGCGGAAACTCTTCGAATCCTTGTCGAGAATCACCGCAAGGTGAGTCGGACCCTCTGCCGCATCGAGATCGTCGGCCAGCTTCCACAGCATTGTCGTATAGCCATAGACCGCGCCAACCGGCGTGCCTTCGGGGTCGGTCAACGGCGGCAGCCGGTGATAGGCGCGGAAAATATAGGACGAGCCGTCGACGAGATAGAGATGCTGCTGCTCACTGGACATGAACGGGTGCTAGCACCGCTTGGCGAGGGGCGTAAGCCGCTTTGAAAGGGGCCATGCCCCGAAATCTTGCGGCCAAACGCGCTGCTTTGCACCGGGGCGAAGCGAGCCGGAAAAGCGGCAGAATTGAGGCGGGAATGTGGCGAAAAAGGCAGAATGTGCCACATTTCGCTTGCTATGCCATATTTCAGCCACTATTTGACCATGCAGAGCCGGGGGGAAAATTCCGGCTTTTGTGCGGACCAGTCATTGGGCCTCACATGTTCTATTCGCTGAACAAGGAATTTGATTATGCGTAAGTTCGTTCTGGCTGCTGCCATCGCTACCTCGGCTCTGGGCCTCGCTGCTTGCGGCGAAACCGCTGAATCGGTCGAAGGCACCGACGAAGCAATGGCTGCAGACGCCGAAGCAATCTCGGAAGACGCAACCGCCGCTGGCGAAGAAGCTGCTGACGCGACCGCTGAAGCTGCTGAAGGCGCTGCTGAAGCTGTTGAAGAAGCTGCTGAAGAAGCTGCTGCCGACGCTGAAGCTACCGTCGAAGGCGAGTAATTCGCTTTTGGCCATTGCCGTCTGACGGCAGTGAGCAAAAAGAAAAGGCGGTGCCGCGAGGCGCCGCCTTTTTCTTTGTCCGAAGCCCGCAGGCTGATCAGCCGCCGGTGCGCTGCTCCGCATTGGTCCAGTTGCGGTTCTGGCGGGCGCGGGCATAAAAACCATCGTAAAGCGCGCGGGCGATCGAAGCGATGCGCGCTTCACGGTTGAGGCGCGAGCCTTGTCCGGTCACATAGATCGCAACCGCAATGGCGCGTCCGTCGGGGCTTTCGATAATGCCGATATCGCTGGAGGTGTTGTTGAGCGAGCCGGTCTTGTGGCTCACACGCGCTTCTGCAGGCATATTCGCCGGTATCCGACGACGCCCGGTGACAGTCCGGCTCATCGCGCCGAGCAGAACCCGGCGGCTCTGGTCGGACAGGAAATCGCCGCGATGAAGGCCTTGCAGGAGCCGCACCATCGCGCGCGGAGTCGCCGCATCGCGCGGGTCGATCCAGTTCGCCGGATCATATTCCCCGTCGTCGCGCACCAGCGTCGCGATGTCGCGGTCGATCGAGAAATCGTTGATCCCCTGCCGCCGCATCCAGTCATTGACCTTTTCAGGACCGCCCACGGCGGCGAGCAGGGCATCGGTTGCCGGATTGCTCGACCGGGTAATCATGATCTCAATCAGATCGATGGCCTGCATGTAATTGCCTTCGCGCACCGGCGCGGCAGGCGAGGAATATTTCGGCGAGCGAACCGCAATTAGCAGCGGAAATTCACTGGTAAGCGAATAACGCCCTTGTTCGACCATTTCGAGATAGGTCGCGGCAATCGCGATCTTGCTGGTCGAAGCCATCGGAAACAGCTGGTCGCCCAGCACGGCGACCTGTTCGCCGGTCGTCAGATCGAGCGCTGCGACCCCGATCCGTCCGCGATCGCCATCGGCAAGTTCGGCGATCCGCTGTTCGAAGCTGTTGGCGTAGATCGCCTCGAACGTGTCGGGCGAGCGCATTTCGGTGCCGAAGGCATCGTCGAAATTGGCCTGAAGGTCTGTCGATTGGGCAGAGGCTGGCGCAGCGAAGGTGACGGCAAGCGCAGCCAACGGTGCGGCGAAACGAGCGAGGATGCTTGTGCGTTTACGTGGGGCCATCGCGAAAGAATAATCCGAACAAGGTTAGCGGCTAATTAATTCGCGAGTCTAATTGCACGGCTTTCGCCGCGACAAGCAATCAATCCGCCGCGTGCGACGAGATGTGGCGCTTGCGCGACCGACCTCGGGAAATTGCGTAGATCCGCAGCAAAATGTCGCGACCTGTGCTTCAAAGGCTCTTCTTGGTCATTCGTCGATCACGCGGCCTGCGGGGCGCAACGACCCCTTGACTGGGGCAAGGAGTGAGGCAGACATAGCGCGCCTAATCGCAACAGGGACTCTCATGACAAAAACACGCATTGCCCTTTCGGGATCACGTTCGCTCATCACCGCCATGCTGCTCGGCGGCTCCAGCCTTGCCATGGCCCAGACGGCTCCGATCGTTCAGCCGGGCGCACCGGGACAAGCGAGCAAGACGCTGACCGCCGACCAGGCGACCGAACTGGCGAAAGCGAGCTTCACCGAAGCGGACGTGCGCTTCATGCAGATGATGATCATGCACCATCAGCAGGCGGTCGATATGTCCGAGCTGGTCGAGGCGCGCACCAACAATGAAGAAGTGAATGCCGCTGCGGGCCGCATTCTTGCCAGCCAGGCCGACGAGATCGCCTTCATGACCGAATGGCTGGCTGCACGCGGCCAGCCCATGCGAATGTCGCATGGCGGCATGCAGGGCCACGACCACGCCGGCCATATGGCGATGATGGGCATGGCGACCCCCGAGCAGATGGCGGCTCTCGCTGCTTCCGAAAACACCGACTTTGATCGCATGTTCCTGACCCTGATGATTGCGCACCACGAGGGCGCAGTCGACATGGTCGAGGAACTTCTCGGTCAGCCGGGCACGGCCGCCGATCCGATCCTCTACCGTTTTGTCACCGACGTCGACAACGAACAGACGTCGGAAATCGAGAAGATGGATGTGATCCTCGCCAGCCTTTCCGAAGATCCGCGTGCGGGGCTCAAGGCGGGCTTTGCCGATGCAGGCGAAGCGATCTGGAACCTGCGCAAGGTGGTCTCGCTGTCGAAGCCTGCGGGCTTCTTCGATCCCGACAACCCCGCCGATCTGCGCGCTGTCGTTCCCCCGCGCGAGGATGAAGAGGGCGAAGAGACCGCCGAGGCCGTGGAAGGCGAAGCCGTTGCTGCTGCGGAAGCGGAAGAGGACGTCGCCGAGCCCAAGGAAGAAGGCGAGAGCCTGACCCAGTTCGCCGAACGCTCGCCGCTGCTCGATTTTGCCAACACCGACATGGCGTTCTTCGACGACATCATGGTTGCGGGCAATTACCACGGCTTCAACATCTACCGCCTCGGCGACGATGGCGCGCCGAGCCTCCTGTCCTCGGTCGTTTGTCCGGGCGGGCAGGGTGACGTTTCGGTGGTCGGCGACATTCTGATCATGAGCGTCGAGCAAACCCGTGGCCGCGTCGATTGCGGTCTGCAGGGGGTCGAGGGTGATGTCAGCGAAGAACGCTTCCGCGGGCTTCGCGTGTTCGACATTTCCGATCTCAGCGCACCGCGTCAGGTCGGGCAGGTGCAGACCTGCCGCGGCAGCCACACCCACTCGATCGTCGATGCCAATGACGAGCGGCTGATTGTTTACAACTCGGGCACCTCGCGCGTGCGCGATCAGGAAGAGCTGGCCCGTTGCATCGAGAACCCATCGGATTCGCGCACCGCGCTGTTCAGCATCGACGTGATCGAAATCCCGTTGGCCGATCCCTCGCAATCGCGCATCATCAGCAGCCCGCGCGTCTTTGCCGACAGTGAAACCGGCGAAATCGCAGGCCTGTGGGAAGGCGGCGATCACGGCGACGGGACGCAGCGCACCTCGCAGACCAACCAGTGCCACGACATCACCGTTTTCCCGAGCCTAAAGCTCGCAGCGGGCGCATGTTCGGGCAATGGTATCCTGATGGATATCTCCGACCCGATGAACCCGGTCCGGATCGATGCGGTGAGCGACACCGGATTTGCCTATTGGCACTCGGCAACCTTCAACAATGACGGCACCAAGGTGATCTTCACCGATGAATGGGGCGGCGGCGGTCGTCCGCGCTGCAAGGCGTCGGACCCGATGACCTGGGGCGCCAATGCGGTGTACGATATCGTGGACGGCAAGCTGGAATTCCGTTCGCACTACAAGATGCCCGGGCCGCAAAGCGAGTGGGAAAACTGCGTCGCGCACAACGGCTCGATCGTGCCGGTGCCGGGCCGCGATATCTTCGTGCAGTCATGGTATCAGGGCGGCATCAGCCTGATGGACTTCACCGACAGTTCGAACCCCAAGGAAATCGCCTTCTTTGATCGCGGCCCGATCGATGAGGAGCAGCTGGTCGTCGGCGGCTACTGGTCATCCTACTGGTACAATGGCCGCATCTACGGCACCGAGATCACGCGCGGGATCGACGTGTTCGCGCTCGAACCCAGCGAGTTCCTGACCGAAGGCGAGGTCGCGGCGGCTGAAGCAGCGTCTTACCAGAACACCCGCTTCAACCCGCAGACCCAGACGCAGGTCATCTGGTCTCAGGCGGATATCGATGCTGCGGCACAGAGCCGTTCGGGCGGCTAAAACCGGCTGAAGGGCACAAACAAGAAAAGGGGCGGGCTGCCATCAGGCAACCCGCCCCTTTTTGTTTGTCGTAACCGTGCAGATCAGTCTTCGGCTTTGACCTGTTCGATCCAGCGATCGACCTGCGTTTCGAGGATCGACAGCGGCACGGTGCCACCACCCAGAACGGTGTCGTGGAAGCCGCGAATGTCGAACTTGTCACCAAGCTCCTCTTCGGCGCGGGCGCGCAGTTCGAGGATCTTGAGCATGCCGATCTTGTAGGAGGTCGCCTGCCCAGGCAGCACGAAATAGCGCTGCACTTCGCTGCGCGCGCCGGTTTCCTGCACGGGCGAACTGTCGAGCGCGTATTTCACCGCTTCTTCCTCGGTCCAGCCCTTCGAGTGGATGCCGGTATCTACCACCAGACGGATCGCGCGCCACAGTTCGTTGGCGAGGCGTCCGAAGTCCGAATAGGGATCTTCAAAACCGCCCATCTCCTTGGCGAGATATTCCGAATAGAGCGCCCAGCCTTCGATAAAGGCCGAGTTGAAGCTGCCCTGCGAGCGGAACTTGGGCACGCCTTCGAGCTCTTGTGCGATCGAAAGCTGCATGTGGTGGCCGGGGATGCCTTCGTGATAGGCGATCGTTTCCAGCTCGGTCTTCGGCATCGAAGTCATGTCCGAAAGGTGCGCGTAATAGACACCCGGACGCGAGCCGTCGGGCGTGCCCGGCTGGTAATGCTGGGCAGCGCCGTCCTGTTCGCGGAATGCCTCGACCCGGCGCACTTCGAGCGGGGCCTTGGGCAGAATGCCGAACCATTCGGGCAGGCGCTCGCGCATGGCGTCGATGTCCTTGGTCGCCTGATCGATATACATCTGCGCACCCGCTTCGTTGTCGGGATAGAAGAACTGCGGATCGTCGCGGGTGAATTCGAAGAACTCCTGCAAGGTGCCTTCGAAGCCGACCTGTTCCTTGATCGCTTCCATCTCGCCGTGGATGCGCGCAACTTCGTCGAGACCCTTCTGGTGGATCTCGTCCGCAGTCATATCGGTGGTGGTCATCTCCTGCAGCGCGGCGGCGTAGAAGGCTTCGCCATTGGGTAGAGCGGAGACGCCCTTGGCCACTTTGTCAGTGTTGGCGATGTCTTCTTCGAACCATGCGATCACGCGGCCATAGGCGGGCGCAAATTGTTCGAGCAGAGCCTTGCGGGCCTCCTCGCGCAATTCGTCGGCGCGTTCCGCGGTGATCTTGTCGCTTTCCTGTAGCGAGGTGAGGTGGCGCTCGACCCCCTGCCACATCGCCGAAGGCTCGCCATCATCGAAAGGCGCGCCGGTGGTGAGGTTCTTCGATTCCTTGATCACTGCTTCATAGGCAAAGCGCGGCGGACGCGTTCCGGCCTCGGCATTGGCCTGCGCTGCGGCAAGCAGCTGGTCCATCGCGGTGCCGATCCCGCCGATACGCGCGATGAAGGCTTCCATGTCGCTTTCATCCTCGACCACATGCTGGGCGAGGAGGAAGGTCGGCAAGCCCGACTGCCACGAACCCATCTGGTGGAGGATATAGGCCTGGTCGCGGAACTCCCAGTTCCGTTCGGCCTGCGCGAGATTGTATTTCCACATGTCGTAGGAAATCTGCGAGGCAGGCGGCAGATCGTCATAGTCGAAGTTCGCTTCCATCTCGGCGGTTGCGGCGCGCATCCATTCGAGCTGTTCGAGCTGCGCTTCTTCGGTGAACTGGTCGATCTTGTCGTTATCGGTTTTCCGTCCGAGTGCGGTCTGCGACATCGGGCTGAAAGCCAGCTGTTCCTCGAACTTTTCATCGAACCACTGGTCGAGGCACTCGGCCTGCGTGGTGGTGCATTCGATGGTGGCGACACCGGTCATGGCGGCATCGCATCCGGCGAGCGCAATCGGCGCAGCGGCGGCGAGCAACAGGCTCGCGAACTTCGTTTTCATGGGATTCCCCTTCGGCAAAAATAGCTGGCTGCATTCATGCGGCAGCCCGAGGCCGAAGGGAAGGGGGCCATTCGACCAACACAAAACCCCGAAGGACGAATGTCTGAATCGTCCTCCGGGGTGATCGGTTGTGCCCAGGGCAGCGTTGCTGCGTTGTTACTCGGCGGCGACGATGGCCTTTTCGATCTGCTCCACCGGCTGACCGGTGAGCGTCTTGTCGATTTCGCCGATCAGGCGTTTCTCGAGCTCGCTGTGATAATGCTGGCGCATCTCTCCGAGCGATTTGGGATCGGCGATGATGAGCACTTCGCCCAGCTCGTTCGAAATGGCTTTCTCATTCAGCCATTCGGCAGCGGCCGCAGCGTGGCCCAGTTCGTTAAGGTCGGTGCGGCCGTGGCGCTGACCGACATCGTCCTGATGCTTCACCCCGGCGCTGAAATTGGTGACGTCGAGGCTCGGCTTGTCCTCCTTGCGCAGCTTGGGTTCAAACGGCTGGCCCTCGTTCCGGAACAGGAGAAAGGTTTCACCATCGACGACTGCGACGAGCGATTTTGCGGGAAGTTTCATAATGTGTTCTCCTTATTGTTCGCTCTCGAGATGGGGTATCTTGCGGGAATTGCGAGAGAAAATGTCGTCAAGTGCCGACTGTCAAAGGCGCTTCGCCTGATTTTCGGTAAGCGGATCGCAACGTTGCGTTCGAAGCACGCGGGCAAGAAAAAGGCCCCGGCGGAACGATCCGCCGGGGCCGATTTCGTAAGCGCAGGGCGCGAGGGGCTTAGAAGCCGCCCATGCCGCCCATACCGCCCATGCCGCCCATGTCGGGCATGGCCGGGCCGCCCTTGTCATCATCCGGAGCGTCGCAGATCGCGGCTTCGGTGGTGATGAGCAGGCCTGCAACCGAAGCTGCGTCCTGAAGCGCGGTGCGGACAACCTTGGTCGGGTCGATCACGCCTGCCTTCACGAGGTCTTCGTAGATCTCGGTAGCAGCGTTGAAGCCCTGGTTTTCGTTGTCTTCACGCAGCAGGTTGCCCGAAACAACCGCACCGTCGTGACCGGCGTTCTGCGCAATCTGGCGAACCGGCGCCATGATCGCACGGCGAACGATGTCGATGCCGCGGGTCTGGTCGTCGTTTTCGCCCTTCATGCCGGCAAGCGCCTTGGTGGCATAGAGCAGCGCGGTACCGCCGCCCGGGACGATGCCTTCTTCGACAGCAGCGCGGGTTGCGTGGAGAGCGTCGTCGACGCGGTCCTTGCGTTCCTTCACTTCGACTTCCGAAGCACCGCCAACCTTGATCACGGCAACGCCGCCCGCGAGCTTGGCAAGGCGCTCTTGCAGCTTTTCCTTGTCGTATTCGCTGGTCGTGGCTTCCATCTGGGCCTTGATCTCACCGACGCGGGCCTTGATGTCGTCTTCGCTGCCTGCACCGTCGACGATGGTGGTGTTGTCCTTGTCGAGGGTGACGCGCTTGGCTTCGCCGAGCATGCCGAGGGTGACGTTCTCGAGCTTGATGCCGAGGTCTTCGCTGACCATTTCACCCTTGGTGAGTATCGCGATGTCCTGCAGCATGGCCTTGCGACGATCGCCGAAGCCCGGTGCCTTGACCGCTGCAACCTTGAGGCCGCCGCGCAGCTTGTTCACGACGAGGGTCGCGAGCGCTTCGCCTTCGATGTCTTCAGCGATGATGAGCAGCGGACGACCCGACTGCACAGCCGCTTCGAGAATCGGCAGCATAGCCTGCAGGTTCGACAGCTTCTTTTCGTGGATCAGGATGTAGGGGTTGTCGAGTTCGACAGTCATCTTGTCCGGATTGGTGATGAAGTAGGGCGAGAGATAGCCGCGGTCGAACTGCATGCCTTCGACAACGTCGAGCTCGAATTCGAGGCCCTTGGCTTCCTCGACGGTGATCACGCCTTCCTTGCCGACCTTTTCCATGGCTTCGGCGATCTTTTCGCCGACTTCACGGTCGCCATTGGCGGAGATCACGCCGACCTGTGCGATTTCGGCCGAGCCCGAAACGTCCTTCGAACGGCTCTTGAGGTTTTCGACGACCTTGGCGGTTGCCATGTCGATGCCGCGCTTGAGATCCATCGGGTTCATGCCGGCAGCCACGGCGGTCATGCCTTCGCGGGCAATCGCCTGGCCGAGCACGGTCGCGGTGGTGGTGCCATCACCGGCGAGGTCGTTGGTCTTCGATGCCACTTCCTTGAGCATCTGCGCGCCCATGTTCTCGAACTTGTCCTTGAGTTCGATTTCCTTGGCGACGGAAACGCCGTCCTTGGTGATGCGCGGTGCGCCGAAGCTCTTGTCGATCACGACGTTGCGACCCTTCGGGCCGAGCGTGACCTTTACGGCGTTGGCGAGCGTGTCGACGCCCTTGATGATGCGCTCGCGCGCTTCGCGGCCGAACTGTACGTCCTTAGCAGCCATTGGTTCTTCTCCTGAGAATTGATTTGGGTTGGGAAAGTGTCAGGGGACCGGCGATCAGCCGATGATCCCCATGATGTCGCTTTCCTTCATGATCAGCAGGTCTTCGCCGTCGATCTTGACTTCGGTGCCCGACCATTTGCCGAACAGCACGCGGTCGCCGGCCTTGACGTCCAGGGCAACGCGGTTGCCGGCATCGTCACGGGCGCCTTCGCCGACCGAGACGATTTCGCCTTCGCTGGGCTTTTCCTGCGCGGAATCGGGAATGATGATGCCGCCAGCGGTCTTCTGGTCGGCTTCGATACGGCGGACCACGACGCGGTCGTGGAGCGGACGAAATGCCATTGTTATGACCTCTCACTAATAAGGTTGGTGTCAGCTTTGGCACTCTCCCTGCGAGAGTGCCAGCGCGGCGCAAATGGTTGCGCGGGGGTGAGGAGTCAAGACGTCGAGCGCAAAAAAGTCGCGCGGTGGTAAATCCCGTATCCAATACCTAGGTAAGCGCCCCATTCTTGATTCAAGCGTTTGAAAAAGCAGACGCTCCCATCCCCCCGGTCAGCGCGCGCGAAGCAGCGCCCCCAGAAAGGTTTGATTGTACGTGACTTTAGACAAGGACATCGCCGCCCTTACTATTCCCGAGCAAATTTTCGTGTGGCTCAGGGTCAATATGATGGACATCGCCGGCGGTATCGCAGTGCTGGTTATCGGCCTTTTGCTTGCCAGCCTGATCGCAGGCTCGATCTCGAGAATGCTGCACAAGTCCGGAAGGCTTGATCCGAGCGTCGCCAGCCTGCTTTCCAGTCTAGTCAAATACGCGCTGTGGGTGCTGGTCGGTGTGACCGTGCTGACCCAGTTCGGGGTCGAGACCACCAGCATTATCGCCGCACTGGGTGGTATGGCTCTGGCGGTTGGCCTCGCGCTGCAAGGGACGCTCAGCAATGTCGCCTCGGGCGTCATGATCCTCGTCCAGAAGCCGTTCAAGGTTGGCGAGACGATCAGCGTCGGCTCTATTCTGGCAACCGTGCAGGAAATCGGCCTGTTCACCACCGAGTTGAAACAGCCCGACGGCCTGTTTGTGATGATCCCCAACAACGAGCTTTGGAACCAGCCGATCATCAACTTCAACCGCCATCCCGTCCGCCGCTTCGAACTGGTGGTTGGCATCGGCTATGGCGACAGCATGGAGCAGGCGCGCAAGGAATTGCTCGCGCTTGCCGAAGCCGACGATCGCGTTCTCGCAGACCCTGCGCCGGTGGCTTACGTCGCTTCGCTCGACGACAGTTCGGTTGGTATCGGCATGCGTGTGTGGTGCGCGACGCCCGATTACCTCGGACTGACCTGGGACCTTACCGAAGCCGCCAAGGCCAAGTTCGACGAGAAGGGCATTTCTATTCCCTTCCCGCAACGCGAAGTTACGACAAGGGCGGCGTAACAGGCTGGACCGCCGGGCGCAGCGTGAGCCCCAAATGCTCGCGCCGCGTCCAGCGCCACAGCAGGAACACCGCCGCCGAGGCGAGCCCGCCTGCAAGGCCGATCCACACGCCTGTTCCCTGAAGCGGGGTGAAAAAGCCGAGGCCGACGGCAAGCCCGAAGCCGGGCACCCAGTAGCTGAAGATGGCGATCCACATCGGCACGCGGGTATCCTGCAATCCTCGCAAGGCTCCCGCAGCAACGGCTTGCACGCCGTCAACCAGCTGGAAGGCGGCGGCGAGCACAAGATATTGGAGCGCAAACCCGACCAGCGCCGCATTGCGCGCCGCATCGGGATCCACATAGATCGACACCAGCGGCAAGGGGGCGAGCACCATCGCGCTTGCAGTCAGCGTCATGAAGCCTGTGCCAATGGCAAGCGCAACCCATCCGGCGCGCTTGATCCCTTCGCGGTCGCGCGCTCCGTAGAAATAGCCGACGCGGATGGTCACCGCCTGACCGACACCGAAGGGTATCTGGAACGCGAGCGCAGCGAGTTGCAGCGCGACCGTGTGCCCGGCGAGTTCCGCTGCACCGAAGCGCCCCATCAGGAACGCTGCCGTCCCGAAGATGCCTGCCTCGGCCGTCACGGTCAGCGCTATCGGCGTGCCGATGCGGACGATCAGCCGGAAGCGCTCCCAGTCAGGCGACCACCAGCGACCGAAGATGTGATAGCGGTGCAGCTTCGGATCGAGCCGGATCGCCAGGACATAGGCAGCGAGAGTGAAGAGCGACGTGAGGATCGTCGCAATCGCCGCACCCTGCAGTCCCATTTCGGGCGCTCCGAAATTGCCGAAGATGAAAGCGTAATTGGCAAAGCCGTTCACGAAAATACCGGCTCCGGTAATCGCCGTTGCAAAGAACGGGCGGCCCAAAGCGGACACGAAGTTCCGCAGAACGCCTGCAAGCAGCATCGGCACCAGCGAGATCACGATCAGATAATTGTATTCCACCGCAAGCGCGATGATCGGCTCCTGCTGGCCGGTCGCCCGCATGATCGGTCCGAGCAGCAGGCACAGCCCCATGCCGATCACACCCGAAATCACCGCTAGCCAAAGCCCCATGCGGACCGAGCGCCGCACCGGACGCAGCGTCGGGCCGCCAGACCCGATCGCCTCGGCAATCAGCGGAGCGACTGCGCCTGTGAGCGATGTCATCGCCCATAGCACCAGTCCGAACAGCGACACCGCAAGAGCGGAGGCGGCCAGCGGCTCGTCGCCAAGCCGCGCGATGAAGATCACGTCGATGGCATAGGTGAGCATCTGCAGCAGGTTGGCGAGCGCCAAGGGGGCGGCCAGCATCGCTGTCGCCTTGAATTCCTGCCCCCAGGTCTGATCGGTGACCATGGGCTTCGAGAGGGGTGCCGTATCGCGCATCATTCATTCCGCTCGCGCGGAAAGGCGAGCCGGCCTGAATAGGGATGGACGCGGGGCAGGGGAAGCGGTTTCTTTTTCGCCGATGGACCCGCCTGATGTAACCGTTTGAGAATTCGCTTTATCAATGGGGCGAATACCTACATAATTACCCTTAACGGATATCAGGGGGGATTCCGGAGGTGGGGCGTAAGCCAGACAATCAGACATTCGCGGCAGACGCGCTGGACTCAGCGCCCGAGCGGCTGACCCGGTATATGCCCGGTCCGCACAATGCCTCGGAGCTTGCCGCAATCGATGCGGCGCTCGAAGGTTCGCAACCGGCGAAATACGTCACCGGCACCAGGCTGCTGGTCGGAACCGCGGCGATTGCGGTGGCCGTGACCGTGCCCGACTTCTCGCTCTTCGCAATGGGATCACCCTATGCGCGGATCGAAATGGGCGGGTCGCAGGTGGAGCTGCCGACGACAGTCTGGACGCCCGCAGCGCGTCCGACCGCGCCTGTTTACCTCACGGTCATGGCGGCGGAGGAAATCTCCCCTGACGCGCTGACTTTCTCGAGCCGCCCGCGCATTGCGGACTTCAACCGGCCGGTGCCGCTCGATTTTCTGGAGACCGGGTCCGAGCGGTTCGATCTCGCCTTTGCCGGTGTCGAACTGCCGTCGCCTGTGCCCACGCGGCTTCCCGCTAATCTGCCGCGTGCGCTCTCGCCGCGAGAGCGGCCTTCCGTGCGCAGGGTTGCCGACACCACGCCTGCACCCTTTGCGCGGCTGGTCGAAATGCCGCAAATTGGGACTTCTCGAAGCCTGCGTCCCGCGCCTGTTCCCGGTCTGCGGGCTGCGACAGCTTCGCTCGCACCCGAGCAGAGTGCAAATGCGAATCTCGCGGCGGGCAACCAGTCGCTCGAAGCCGCCTTTGCAGGCGCGATCGATGTTTCCAGCGCGGTGAGGGATGCGATCCCGGTTGCCCAACGTACCGTGCGCGAACCCGTTGCGCGGGCTGTGCCGATCCCGGCACCCGATCCGGCGCTCAATGCCGCCGCTGCAGCGCAGGCGCAGATGGTTCCGAAAACGCGGCTCGGTGCGCGGGTCAATGGCGTACTGACCGGCTCGGTCGAGTTCCGCCAACTCGACGGGACGATTGCCATCCGGCTGGGATCGGTGGTCGACATGCTGCGCGACCGTTTCAGTGCCAGCGAGTTCGAGCAGCTGCGTTCGGGCCGTTCGGCAAATTCCTATGTGACGCTGGGCCAATTGCAGGCCGCGGGCATCCCGATCAGCTACAACCCCGCCTATGACGAGGTCGAGTTCGGGATCGATTATCAGGACGCTCCGCAAGCGGGCAAGGTGCAGGTCGAACAGATCGGCACGCCCACCGCGATGGGCGAAAGCGTGATGATCGACCAGATCCCGCGCTGACCGCGCGCAGGATCGTTCTTCCAGACAAGAGGCCCAACAAAAAGGGCGGCGCCATTGCTGGCACCGCCCTCTTGTTTTGAGCAAAGCTCGAAAGAAGCGTAAGCTTGGGCTTACTTGAGCTCGACGGTACCGCCGGCTGCTTCGATCTTGCCCTTAACTTCTTCAGCTTCAGCCTTGTTGACGCCTTCCTTGATCGCCTTCGGTGCGCCTTCGACGAGAGCCTTGGCTTCGGTGAGGCCCAGGCCGGTGATGGCGCGGACTTCCTTGATGACCTGGATCTTCTTGCCGCCGTCGCCGGTGAGAATGACGTCGAATTCGTCCTTCTCTTCAGCAGCAGCACCAGCGTCGCCGCCACCGGCGGGGCCAGCAACAGCAACAGCAGCAGCGGCGCTCACGCCCCACTCTTCTTCAAGCGCCTTGGCAAGCTCAGCGGCTTCCAGGACGGTCAGCTTCGAAAGTTCTTCAACAAGCTTGGCAATATCAGCCATGATGGTTCACTCCAAATATGTGGCGGGGCCTTGCGGGTTCTTCCCTTGATGCCCCAAAAATGTTTCGTCTCTTGCGAGATACGTCTCTTAAGCAGCGTCCTTGGCGCCATAGGCACCGAACACGCGGGCGAGCTTGGCAGCCGGGGCATTGACGACCTGTGCGACCTTCGTCGCCGGGGCGTTGACCAGACCAACAATCTTGCCGCGGAGTTCGTCGAGGCTCGGCATCGAGGCAAGCGCCTTGACCCCAGCTTCGTCGAGCACCTGCGTGCCCATCGAACCGCCGACGATTTCGAGCTTGTCGTTCGTTTTGGCGAACTCGACAGCGGCCTTTGCAGCCGCGACCGGGTCTTCCGACCAGGCCAGCGCGGTCGGGCCGCTGAGGAATTCCTCGAGCCCGACGTAGTCGGTGTCCTTAAGGGCGAGCTTGGCGAGACGGTTCTTCGCAACCTTGTAGGAAGCACCAGCATCGCGCATCTTCCCGCGCAGGTCGGTGGACTGGTCCACCGTCATGCCGAGGTTGCGGGTGACAACCACCACGCCGACCTCGTTGAAGACTGCATTGAGCTGGGCAACCGCGTCGGCTTTTTGCGAACGATCCATGCCATACTCCTTCACTATGGCCGCGCGAGATGGCTCTACACGCGACCGGCTCATGTCTTTTGATGCCGTTCATCGACACCAAAAAGTCCAACGATGGGGAAGGAGGGTGAGCCATATGGCCCGATTGCGGATCACAAAGGAGCCGCAGAAATCTCATTTCCCCGCCTAGGCTGCAAATTAAGAACGGCCAATTCCGTTCAGCAACTGTCTCGGACGGATGACCGACAAGCAAAAGGCCCGCCAGTCGTGGCGGGCCTTTATCTTTTTGGTCGGTAGAGTCAACCCCGCATGGGGTGACGCTGCGACTTACATGCCGTCGGCAGTGTCTTCCTGGGTTTCAGCTTCAGCTTCGAGAGCGTCGGCGTCAGCTTCGAGGCCAGCTGCTGCTGCATCGTCGCCCATTTCTTCTGCAACGTCGGCCTTTTCTTCGGCGAGGTCGGCTTCAGCTTCGGTCACGCCAGCTTCGGCGTCCAGAACTTCTGCTTCTGCTTCCATGACGTCGTCCTGTTCGCTGTTGCAAGCGGTCAGAGCGAAGAGTGCGGGAATTGCGGCTGCGAGTGCAATACGCTTCATTTTGGTTTTCCTCCTAGATTGGGAAACCGCCTGTAGCGGGAAGAATATTGCGTTGCAAAACATTTGAGTTGCTTCAGTTTTTGACTTCTGCGGAATAACTCAAAAGATCGCCCGGCTGGCACTCCAGTTCGCGGCAGATTGCGGCGAGAGTGGAGAACCGGATCGCCTTGGCCTTTCCGGTCTTGAGGATCGACAGGTTGGCGAGTGTCAGGCCAACCCGTTCGGCCAGTTCGGTCAGCGTCATGCGGCGTTCGTGCAGCAGGTCGTCGAGTTTGACCATGATCGTTGCTCCTTCATCATCGGCTGGCATCACACGGTCCCTTCGAGATCTTCACGCATTGCTGCGCCGTGCTTGAAAACACGCGAGAGGATGAACAACAGGACGACGATCAGAATACCTGTCAGGTCGAGCTCGAAGCCGCTGTCGACGGTCAGATGGACATCTTCCATGTCGTCCGCATAGCTCGCCAGCCGCGTGCCGATCACCGTGGCGGGGATCAGCGCCAGCTGGACACCGAGCATGAGCCAGCCCATCAGGCTGAGCCGTTCGGCATTGGCAGGCTGGAACGGATCGCCTTCGCCGACGGTGCCGATGATCTGGCGCAGCTTGCCGAAGAAGATGAACAGTGCGCAGACGATGCCAAGGCCGATCAACGCCACTGCAATGAGCAGGAAAATCGGAAAGACGACCGTGGGGTCGCCGACCTTGTCGGCGTATTGTTCGATCACCTTGCCCTGGAAAATCATCAGCGCAATCGAGACGATGACCAGAGCGGTGGCGCCAATCGCCATGCCAATCTGCATGATGATGGCGAGGATCTTGCCCGCCAGGAGCAAGAGGTCGTTGGGGCGGTGGTCTTGCATGGTGTCCCTCCGTACAGCTGATGGATTAGGCGAGTTCGGCCATCTGGGTAATCGGCGCGGCACCCTGTGCCTGTGCCGGGGGCACGGTCACGATGGCGCCGATCGAGGTTACGGCGAGGATGACCGCAAGAGCGGCGGCGATCGAGTTGTTCATAAGGCGGGTCATATCGTTCTCCTTAGAGCGTCATATTGAATTTCGATAATCATCATCTAGGCGCACCCAGACTTATCGTCAATCGATAAATATCGAAAAACGATAATGCGCTGATTGATAAGCAATATTTCTGGAGATATTGTTTTTCGATATGCCGTTCGGGCTCGTTCGCGTCGCCGCCAACCTTCCCGATTCGCCCGAATCCCGAATCGCAGGCAGACCTGTTGACGTAAGGGCCGCCTGTTCCTACATGGCGCTCACACACCAGCTTCGAGCCGGACTGATTCATGCGCGGGGATCGGACCAAGAATGGAAGCGGTGACTTGCCATATTCGCGACGGAATGAGCTGCAGCCACGGTGAGCGGGAACGCTTGTCATGGGTGCGGCGTTTTTGCGTCGGATATGGCTTTCGTCTCGCGTGACGATCGACGCTTAATCCGGCACGCGGACTTCTTCCCGCAGGCCACATTATAAAGAGGCATATCTCTTCCATGGCAACCAAGGCACCGACCAAGGGTAAAGTCCGCAGCCGCAAGGCGCAGGGCACCGCTAAGAAGCGCATCCGCAAGATTTTCGGCGACATTCACGAAGTCGTCCAGATGCCGAACCTGATCGAGGTCCAGCGCGAGAGCTACGAACAGTTCCTGCGCTCCGATCCGTCGGTCGGCTATGTTTCGGGCCTGGAGAAGACCCTGCGCAGCGTCTTCCCGATTCGCGACTTTGCCGGCACCGCTGAACTCGACTTCGTGCACTACGAACTCGAAGAGCCGAAGTACGACACGACCGAATGCCGCCAGCGCGGCATCACTTACGCAGCCCCGATGAAGGTGACGCTGCGTCTGATCGTGTTCGAGGTCGACCAGGAAACCGAAACCCGTTCGGTGCTCGATATCAAGGAGCAGGACGTTTACATGGGCGATATGCCGCTCATGACCGAGAACGGCACCTTCATCGTCAACGGCACCGAGCGTGTGATCGTGTCGCAGATGCACCGTTCGCCGGGCGTGCTGTTCGATCACGATCGCGGCAAGACCCACTCTTCGGGCAAGCTGCTGTTCGCGGCCCGCGTCATTCCTTACCGCGGTTCGTGGCTCGACTTCGAATTCGACGCCAAGGACATCGTCAACGTGCGTATCGACCGCAAGCGCAAGCTGCCGGTCACCGCGCTGTT
>PALE01000077.1 GCA_002706445.1 Erythrobacteraceae bacterium | reverse complement strand
TACGCTCCTAGGAGCCTCGAATTCCTCGCCTCGATCCGCCCTATCGAGTGCCCTTCTCAATTCGGCATTGATATACCGGGTTAGGTTCGCGACCTCGAAGAAGCGCCCCTTTTCTTTCTCAAAGGCGGTTTCACCATCAAACGCTCCAGAAAGGATCGCTGAGATGGAATCTGTCTCGAAGCAAAAGGACGCATTGATCTCGAGGACCCTTCGGTACTCATTCTCTTCACCGGATCTGTCAGAGAGGGCTTGACTCAGTGCGGCGGCGCAGGCCCCGCGGCAGTTTCCTGGCCCACCCCGAACAAAGTAGAGCCCCCTACCTTCATCCATTCTGCGGACTAGCGGTAAGGGGTTTTCGAGTTCCGGTCGTCCTTCGTCATTGAGGTCGGTCTGCCAAAGTGAAACCAATCGATCACCGCCGTTTCGCTCAAATTTAGTCTGAGGGTCGCGAAAATCAGACTTTGATCGCTTCTCTATCTCACGCGTTGCGAGCGAAGCCGTGGCGAGGTCTGACAAGCTCTTCTCAATGCGATGCTGGGCGTCATGCAGTTTTTGAGGGCGGTGCCTGCTACCAAGTTTCGCGAACTGACTGATCTCGTTGTCGTACAAAAGATGGACGCCATACTGCCGGTAATACCAAAACCTTCGCAGGTCGTTCAGATGGCTGTCTTTGTCAGCATTCCAGAGGAGAAAAGTGGAGGTTCTCCGTCTATTAGCGTTGTTGCTCAAAAATTGCTCAAGGGTGCGCATAACATCCGGTTCGGTTGCTGCAGTTCCGACAAACAGAATCGGGTTCCCCGCAAAAAGCACACGATGCGCTTCGCTCATCGGCAGCGAATGCACACTTTTCTTCCAGTATTGCTCGCGGTAGTCCCGCCGGGTCACAAGGGCAGAAGTGGGCTCATCCTGCCTTCCATGCAGATGAAGAATATGTCTCTCAAAGTCTGGAATGCGCAGACCGAACTCTGCAATTCGATTACTTTGGTCTGCAAGTAACATCTCGCTCGCTACCGTTTCACCGCCAGGCATCCTACGAATCAACCGCCCTGCATCTTTCTGAAGCGGGAGTTTGTTCCATTGAACGTTTCGATCGCCCCCTTGCTCCGATGCAAGCGTCATCGTTTGCCACTCGAGCTCCATGTCGTAGTTGAGCGTGACGATCCGTCTGATGTCCAGATCAGTGAAGAGCGCTTTTGAAATCTGTGGAAGGCTCGCCAGCTTGGCCTCATCATGGATAAGAAACTTAAAGTTCTCTTTGATGAACTTATGGCGGAGTTCTTGAAATACCTGCGGATTTCCGTCTCGATCTATTCCGGCGAATATCTCTGCTAAGTCGGCTAGCGTGGTGGCATCAAATTCTTCGTTATGAAGTGCAGTCAGAATACTATCAAAAAAATTCTTCTTTTCCTTATCCCAGTCCAGCCCGACCTTGTTGGCCTGCCTCAAATTCTCCCAGAACTTGCTCCACATACCTGTCCACGACGGATAATCGAGCGGGCGTGATGCGTACGAACCAACGTACGCTATCAGGCGGCCGCTCCCGTGAGCAGCGGCGAATTTCTCAAACGCAACGCGCTTCAGCCATTCGCGACTAGTTTGCCGCGCGATTAAATGATTCTGTCGGAAGTCACGCAACCAATTGCCCCCCCAAATAGGTCGTATTGGGGTTTGAGTATCTAACTCATGCGGCGCTATGCAAGTAAAAACTACGAAATATACAGGAGCGATATTCGCAAAAATGAAAGTCAGCTAGTCTATTCGCAAGCCTTGCCGTCTCCATCGCGATCAAGATGAGCCCCGTAGCCGGGTTGGCCGCGCAAAATCGGCGTCGCGCCTGCTCTGCGAGCGGCATCACAGTTCGGATAGTACACGCTTCCGTCACGCCTTTGTGTTTGCTGCTGCCCCGCGTTCGAGCCGCGATGACAATGCCTGCCTCCGTTCTGGCGATCGTTGTGGCAGCCGTCGGCAGCTAGCCCTCCTGGGTGAGCATTTGCTGGCAGAGAGAAGCCGACGAGGCTGTTGAAGGTGAGGCAAAGGAGGGCTGCGACGCCTACTTTGACCGTTGAAGGACGCAACCTAGCGCTGGCCTTCCCGTTGACTATGGGCATCTATGTTCTCCCCAGTACCGATCCCATCGGGCTGCCCATCCACCCGTGACCATCGCACAACTGATATCTCCTCCGCGAGGCGACAGACACCAAGCGGCCGTACGGTTGCCACCCGCTGACCCAGCGGACGTGCATTGCATCGTTGGCCCGCGGACCAAGACAGGCCCGTGTCGGCCAACACCGACAGGCTCTCCCAGTAGTTTGACAAGAGCGTCTCGGGCTTCTTCAGCACTTGCGGATGGACAAGGGTGCCCATCGCTGCAGGTGCCTTCCATTTCTCTTGCAGCGATGCCGGAGAGACGAATGCGCGGCCCTTCTTCGCACCAGATTGGACCGTCACCATCCCAGACATGACTAGGTGTACAGACGAAAACTTCGCCGGCGGGCACTGCAACTACGCTTAGGGCGAGCATTAGCGTCATTCTTTCTCGACACTCCGATCATCATAACTTTCAGATTTGCACCCACCTTTAAGGAGCGCTTACTCAAACGCGGGAAAGAGTTGCTGCGCGCTATCCCCTTTAAGATATTTCAGTCCAATGTTGCTGTGGCCACGAGCTGCTCGAAATCAACGAGATTGCGCTCATAAAAAAAGATCTCAGGGGCCTCGTAGCTCATCATGTAAAGTTCGCCATCGATAATGGTCGCTACCGCTGTGCCACGGCGTACGATGTCATCGCTGCCCAGCGTCTTGAACTCAAAGCGGACTGCGCCTTGCCCTAAGAACTCGACTGGATCGACAGACTCGACTTCAAATGTCGCATGACCTTTGAGTATGCGCAGCGATGATTGGTAGAAGTCTGGAATATCGATCAAGAGCATTGAGCTAGAGAACTCGGGCATCGGGCTGTTTCGGCGGTCAACCTCTTTGAACAAGGTATCTCCGTCCCGAAGTTCTCCAAAGAACAACACATCGTTCAGCAGCTCGCCGTCGAGCGTCCACCTTTCGGCCTCGTTACCCGGGCGGCGACTGATCCTGTTCCAGTCGATTGCAGGTGTGAGCGTGAGGTCGGACTTGGCAACTGAAACCTCTTCATTTGCGTCGATCAGCTTGTGTGCAAATGCATTCGAGCTACATGCGAGCGACACAGCCGCTATGGCCAAAGCGAAACGTTTCACCAGTTTAGTCTCCCACTATGCTTTGCAACATCGCCGCGTCGGCGGCCTCGGGTACCAGTTCGAGGTACCTTCTGAGTGCTTCTCGGCCTTCGTCGGCATTGTTGTTCCTCAGAAGCGAAAGGCCGAGGCCTCTCCAGGCTTCGTTCACGCCTTCATCCTTATTCAGTGCTTGCCGATAGAACTCAGCGGCGCTCACCAAGTCGCGAGGATTGCCTCTGCCTCGGTAAAGCTCCCCTCGGGCGTACAAAAGGTCTGCAGAAATCTCGTCGCCCGCCAGCCTTCCGATCAAATAGTCGGTACCGCCAAAATCATTAAGCGCCAGCTCGTCAGCCAAAAGAATCGGTAGCCATTCTTTCATCGCCTCACGGTGAGTGGCAAAGCCATCATATTCACCGCCACGAACCCGGTTTGCCAAAGCGCTTAGCGTGTCGGCGCGCTCGAGACTTGTAGGGTGGCTCGCGAAGAATGCAGCGTTCTGGTAGCGTCTTGGCCGTCTGCCGCGATCAATAGCGGTCTGATCTTCTTCATTCATAACGGCTCGCCAGACTTCAGATGCAGCCGACGGCCTAAAGCCAGCCTGTGCCATGTAACTGAGGCGGGCATCCTCACCGAATGCTTCTGGGGCATCAATTAAAACCGAGCCGTAGAGCTTCCTTTGGCTCTCGAGTGATCTACCGAGGTTCTCGCGTGCCAGCTCAGTCCAATCTGCGCGAGGCTCGAACATTCCACCAGTCGACTGCTCACCAACGCGGATCCTGGGCCGGAAGACCAGGATTCTGGATGTCTCGTTGATGGTAGATGTGTCGAAATCATGCCTGACTGCGCTGCGTTCCTGAGCATATGTTGGGGCTGCCAATATGCTAACGACCAGAACGCAGACCGCCGAGAAACGTCGGAAAAATTTCACTTGATTGCCCCCCAAAGAGTTCTCGGCACAACGCATCACAGAATTGTGCCCGCTTGTCGATAGCCTACTAATTTATCTCGACATTCTTTGTTTTGTTGCAACATTTGAGCGGATCCAAGTGGCGCAATCCAAAGCGAACCGTGACTATTCAATCATCTGCCCTTTCGACTGCAGGGGTGCTTTGATCGAATTGCGATTGCCCATTTGGGTCTTCAGCATCTCTGTTGGCGCACTGTCAGTCTTTGGTTTTGCAGACTTCTTCTGAAGATAGTGGTTCATAAAGGCGGCGGCATTAGGCGAATTTGAGCCTGTTCTCGCATTGCAGAGCGAAGGCAACTGACCCAACCTAACTAATATCCTTGTTTGATGGCTCAGGCTGGGCCGATTTCGGACATTCGTAGCGGTAACTGAATGGAATGAAATCTTGTCGCTCGTAGGAGTGCAGGTTACTAGGACGGGTGAAATTCCAACGCCCAATCGTTCCTACTCGCTGGCTCGAGCTTTTTTACCATGGGATCGGTGCACTCTTTATCGTTGCCATAGGTTTATACGGCCTTTTGGCTGCGCGAGATGGTTTGATCAAATGGCAGGACGTTCCCATTTTGGTCTTCATCATGTCCATCGGCGCTCTGCCAGTCTTTGCGTTTGGATACTTCTTCCGAAGATGGCGGCTCAAGAAGCGTGCGGAATTGCGAGAGTATGAGCGGGTTCTCGCGTCTTTGAGCGAGGGCAACTAACACCCCAATGTTGGACATTCGCGGCCAGCCGGATTGATCCCGAATGCGGACTGGCCGCTATAGCAGTCTCCGCGCCGAAAGCCGACTTTCTGCTATCGACCCGATTGCGGACGTTAAGTAGGATGTCCGCTTTGCGCCCCAAAGTCGGCCATTGAGCAAAGCTCGAACCGCGTACGGTGAACACCAGTCGCACAAGACGCGGCAGTTTGCAGCTTCAGCCGAAATACTCCGCCTGCCACTCGTCTAGCGGGAGGGCGTGAAGTGCCTCGGGCCAAGCAAGCGCCTCGACTTCCGCGGTATAGGCCTTTTCCGAGCGATTGACGAATGTTACTTCGTCGCGCGTGCTGGTGGAGCCGCTGGTAAACCAGTCGCCGAACGTGCTTTCGTCGTAGCCATTGGCGGTGAGGTAATCGATGACCTCCTGCTCGGACTGGTAATTGGCGTAGCGGATATTGCCGTCTTCATGCATCAGTGCCCGCAGATACGCGCTGCCGTCGGTGAGCGCGAAGTAGACCTCCCACACCCCGTCGCCATCATAATCCTCGGCTCCGAGCACGCGGTTGATGTTCTCGATCTCGAGGTCGTTCTGGAAGCGCCGCTGCGAGTCCTGATCCGAGCCCGCAACGACGTCGCCCGACTGGACGAGCGGGTCGATGTAGATGCCAGCCACGCGTGTCTCGCCCGCCCAGCCATGGTCCTCGAAATAGACGAGGCCATCATCGGCGACACCTACCGTCGCGAAGCGCCCGATCGCGTCGTTGACGAGGATCTGGTCGATGTCGCCATCGCCATTGACGTCGGCGCTGCCGATGCGGAGCCATGCGCCATCTCCGCCGAGGTCGTTGCCGTCGAAGTCGCGCAAACTTTCGAGCGCCGACTGGTAAACGTTCGGATCGGAAGTCTCAAAGTCGACCGACACCCCGATTCCGGGGAGCAGGCGGATGGTCTGGTCGTCGAACTGCAGATATTCGACATTGGTCAGCACATCGGTGCCGTCCTCGCCAACCACCTGAAACACACCGGTGGAGGTTTGCGTGATCGCGTAGCCCGCCATCAGTCCGGCAACCACTGCAGTGTCGACATTGCTCCCGCCGTCAATCGTGTCGTCGCCGAGACCGCCGATCAGGAGGTCGACCCCGCCGTGCCCTTCTATCCTGTCGTCGCCACCTCGCCCTTCGATCCGGTCTCCGCCGATTCCTCCCAACAGCACGTCGCCGAGATCGAGGCCATACAGCAATGCAGGCGCATCGCCGACGCGCAGGAAGTCGAAGGAATCCAGCGTTGGGGCGGTGGGCAGCTCGATCACAAGCTCACCCTGCGACGTCATCACCGAAACCACGGTCATGTCGTAGAAGAATACCCCAGCACCCCCTGTCTCGGCCCGGCGCACATACTCGCCGATCGTGAAATGTTCGACATCCAGAGCGCTCAGGTCGATCACGTCGCCGGCAGGGTCGAAGTACCAGTAGATGTCGGCCGCGCCGCGAAGCGAGTCATTCGCGGACTCGTAGACCGAGCGCACGTCCCCGTGATTCATGTAGAGGACGTCCCTGCCCCCCCTACCGATCATCACGTCGTTGCCCCCGTTGCCGCGCAGGATGTTGCTTGCCGAATTGCCGATCAGGACGTTGTCGAGCTGATTGCCCGAAAGATCGATAAGGCCGCTTCCCATTATTCGACCGTTTTCGACGAAGGTCGGCAGAATCGTGCTTACAAATGTGCGCAGTTCATCGATTCCGCCATCGGCAGTCTCGATGATCAGGTCGTTCCACACATCCATGACATAGACGTCGTCCCCACCGCCGCCGGCCATGGCATCCGCCCCAGCGCCACCATCCAGGAAGTCGTTGCCAGAGCTACCATGGAGCGCGTCGGATCCATCACCGCCCAACAGCGACGTACCATTCCGTGCGGCTACGAGCATATCGGACCCCAAAGTCCCGGTAAGCGTTATCGATGGAATTGCGGTCACGATATCGCCAGGGCTCAATGTCCCGGTGACAAAGACTTCCAACGTCCCGTTTGTGGTGGTCGCGCGCAGAATCGTTCCGTTTCCATCTGCGGTAAGAGTGAAGCCGCTCGCTCCAATTTGCGAGATATCAATCCGGTCAACCCCGCTTTCAAAATCGGTGATCGTGTCACGCTGGTCGGCGAAAGAATCTGTCCAAGAAGAATAGTGAAAAGTATCGGCGCCGGTCCCGCCACTAAGCTCGTCGCTGCTGCCGCCACCGGAAATCCAATCATTTCCCTCGCCGCCGGAAAGCCTCTCGGTCGCCGATCCGCCCTGTAGCAAATCGTTCCCGCCTTCACCGAAAACGGTTCCGGACACGCTGCCCTCACCGTTCGCGTAATAGGCGTCGTGCCCGATGTTCAGATAGATCGAGCCGACTATCTCGCCAGCATTGAAGACCGTGTCGTGATCAAGGCCGAGTTCGAAATCGCCTGCCCAGAAACCTTCAGCCGTGTTGAATATTTGGCTCACCCCATCCAAGACGAAGAGAGAGCCCTCGATATGGCCCGAGTTGACCATGTTCATCGAAGAACGATAGTTGCCAGCCATGGAAACCGCACGGTCGGCAACGATTGTTCCGCTATTGTCGAAATAGACCGTGTTGTAGATATTGGTCGCATTCTGGCCGAAAGCAAACCCGATTGCCTCGATCTGCTGCGCGTTGGAAACAACATGGACCGTGCCCGTATTCACCGCAGCCCAAGTGCCGCTCGTGCGATAGCCGTAAATCGCTTGGCCATATGGTCTGTCGGCATCCGTGGGATAGGCCGAACCGCCTTCTACGTAGATGAAACCGTGGTTCACGATATTGTTCGCGTATGAAGCGTCTACCCCGGTCGCGACGAGCGTTGATATCGCCTCGATCAATCCGGTATTGAGGACAGATCCGCCCCAAGCAACAGCACCGTTGAGAGTTCCCGAGCCATCGTATTCGCCGTTCAGTATCGCAGACACGACACCGTGGTTTTCGCCTGACCCGCCTTGAGCATATACACCAGTGCGGATGGGACCTTCATTGGTCGAAGTGATGCGACCGTAGTTCAACATCGCGCCATTGAGCGGTACCGCGCTTGTCGTCCATCCGCTGGGCGAATTGGGATCGTCGGATGCCAGCGAGATCGATCCGTAATTTGTGAAGGTCCATCGCGGGTCGCTATCGGTCGTGGTGCCAATCTCATACCCTCGAGGACTTGTGAAATGTGTGCGCTCATCCCGACCGATGACGGTTTCCGAAATGACTTCGACCGCATCGTCTAGGACGTTGATAGCCTGACCTGGTTCATCGACGCCGTTGATCGCGACTTCGACCGCGACGGTGTGCACGACGCCGCCCAGCCGATAGGTGACGGTAAATCGCTCGATTGCACTGTCGCCAGTCGCCAGCAGGTCGGTGTCGGTGTCGGTGTTGTCGAGACGGTAGGTGAAGGTGCCGTTGGCATTGACCGTTAGGCTGCCGTAGATGCCTTCGAAGGCTGTGCCGACATTGCCGCTGCGTTGCCCAGCAAAATGCACGCCGAGCACGGTCAGACCGGCGAGAGCGCCGGTGGCCAAGGTTCCGGTAAGAACTGTTTCGGCGTTGTTGTTGTTTTCGGCAACTGTGCCAAGTCTCGTGGTCATTTGAAGTGCTGCGTCCCTGAAGCGGTCGGCGGTGCGGCCCATCGCGAATTGAGGAGATTCCCTCTACGAACTTTAGGGCTTCGCTCTCTACGCGCAAGTATTGCATTGAAGTTTGTCGGCTTTTGTCGCGTCGCGTATGTGCCGGGGCTGAAGTGCGGGCGAGCTAGCACGGTCGCAAAATGTCCAGGGACGGGTGCGTACCACCTGCATGCCGCGTCCTGCGATTCTTACTTGAGAAAAATGGGCGGGCCGGGACCATAGAAAAGTCGGTTCCGAGACGCGCTGGCGATTATAAACCGCAGATCTTATTTGAAACTCCAAGTTCCTCAAAAAATCGGAGTCTGCGGCGAGCGCGAGCACAACCTCAAGAGCAACGACAGCGAGTTGCCGCGCGATGTACTGATCGTCGTCACTTACCCATTTCCAGACATTGGAATTAGCCAAGGGTGAACACCAGCTATTGGGTCGTTTGCAGAAAGTCCGCTATGCTAGCATTCTGAGTTGAAAGAAGACCGTCCGCTCCCGGCCCAGACGGGGTTGTTCAGTCGAACATCTCGGATGTCCGCTTTCCACCCCAATTGCTGAAGCTCAAACTTCTGCGAGCCGTTCCTGAAAGCGGACTCTGCTGAAAATAGCGACTGAAGGTCCGTTATTGGGCCGTGAGCGGACTGTCGGTTTTCAGCTCTTGCGATAGGAAATGCCGACGTTCAGCAAATGACCGAAGTAGAGACGAAGACTTACCGTCCCTCGCCGACCAGAGCGAACGGTGCCCAAACCGCAGGGTGCGCAGCATCAAGCGCTGGGTCCATCCGGATTTTGCGCATTGCTGCCTGTAAGGCCTCGGCACGTGGTTGTCCGGCCTGAGAACGCTTAAGCGTTTCGACCGTGAGTACTGGCGCAATATCATCAAAGACTGGCCAGTGACTTACAAGTAGGCTCTCCGCTCCGGCGTAAAAGAACGCTCTTGCAAGTCCTGAAAGCCCCGTCTCACCTGGCTGCCCAGAAGGCGAAGCGGTGTTGCAGGCCGATAGGATTACCCATTCAGCAGCAGTAAGGTCGAGCCCCAAGACCTCCGACGCGGTCAGATAGCCATCATCCTCGGGCATAGCCTCTTCTGGGGGGGTGAAGACAAGGCCTGGCTCTGCAGTTGCTCCGCTTTCCTCACTGGTGAAGCCGTGAGTTGCCAGATGCAGAATCTGTTTTGTCGACAAATCAGCGCTGCGAATTGCAGTTTCTGTCATTCGGTCTGCAAGGAAGAGCGAGGCCTCCGAAGCCCCCAATGCGCTACGAACCTGCTCCAGCTCCGATTTAGTTCCTGGAAGCGCAGCAAGCTTACGCAAGGCCTCGGGGTTCATAAGCGGCAGACCTGAGGACCCGCGCAGCTCACCGACGAGAAAGGCCGCATCTACGGCATCAAGCGTGGCCGAACGTGCACCGCGCAGCCGCGCTTCCCCCCCAAGCACGGGAGCGCCAAAGCCGGCGAAACCCGCCTCGCCAGTGTCTCCCTCATCGATACCAAACGAGCGGATGTAGACCAGCGACTGAAGCGATGGCAGCTGCACCAGTGCATAGCGATCCGCCAGCCAATCAGCAGAGCGCAGCACAGCCGGATCATTGCTGTCGAAGCCCTGTCCGACCGGAGATGTGATTAAAGTTCCGAGCGGCAGACGCGAGAGCGCTCCATCTGCGACGACGTAAACGCGCGACTTACCTTTGATCGCGTCCTCAATCGGCGCAATCAGTTTGGAATAAAGATCATACGCAAGATCAAGGTCGAAGAAGGGAAGGTATCCATCACCCCCCTGAATCTCGAGACCTGCACGGAGATCAGAGACCAGCCTGGCTATCGCGTCCGCGTTTTTGCTCGAGCGAGCCCAGCCGATAGTGTCGCCCGAGATCGCCATCGCGTGCGTCCCGCGCGCACTTGGCACGAGAAGGAGGATCGCCTCATCGGCATTGAGAACTTTTCGGATCTCCTCGAGGCTTACCGACTGCTGTTTCTGGATCGAGAAATACTGCTGTGCATCTCGCTCAAGCATCTGATCGATATCTTCGATCCGCGTTTCAATTGAAGACATGGCCCGACGCAGTTCTTCGCGGAGAGAGCTGACGTCCGCTCCTCCGGCCTGGCTTTTGACGAAATCGGCTTCAAGTGTTCGCCAATTGCGGGCGAGCTCCTCGCGTTCCCTTATCACTTGCTGCAACCCCAAAGCCGAGGCAAATCGAGCAGCCGCAGCCTCCTGCACTGCGCGGGAGGCTGACCCCGCAGAGGCATTCTGCAACGAAACGAACGCTTCAGTCGAAAGCGTTTCGTGATCGCTTCCATTCTGACCGAACGCGCCCCACAAGGCATCGGCATACAATTTTTCGTTCCGCCGAAGCGCGTCGGTTTCTCGCAATGACTGGGAGTCACCTCTCAAGTCGCCACCCTGAAGCTGCGAAGTTCGCCACCGCAGCGTCATCAGCAATTCTCGTCCAGTGGTCACTGCTGCAGGAAATTTCTCTTCGTCTACGAGAAAGTCCAATAGATTCTCTTTGCTTTGGAGAGCGAGCTTGTGTTGCGCTCCGAACGCATCCTGCGAACGTTGAGTGGCTAAGGTATACCCTCTTTCGGCTTCAACTTTTCTGCCAGCTCGATCGTGCGCGACGGCGAGGTTCGCAATGATCGCCAGCGTAGTCGAATGAAAATCGCCAAGAACTTCCTCGCTTCTCGGCTGGATCATTTCAAGGATTTCGATTGCGTCAGGGGCGCGGCCAAGATCAATGATTGTTGACGCGTAGTTCTGTAACAGATGGATTGTGTCAGGATGACGGCCGCCCAATTCCTCGTAATAGGCCGGTATCGCCTCTTTATAGATCGTGAGCGAATCTTCGTACTTGCCCAAATTATTCAGAACCCTAGCACGCGAGAGCAGAATTCTTAAGGTTGTTGGGTGGCGGTTCCCGTAAACTTCGCGAGCCCCGTCCAAAGCAGCTGACACAATCGGAAGCGCCTCGCGCATCCGTCCCAAATTTGCGAGCACATTGGAGTAATTCAGAAGAGCGTTGAGTGTTAATGGATGTTCATCGCCAAACTTTTCACGTCGGATCCGGAGGGATCGATCGAACACTGGTTCGGCTTCTGTATGTCTGCCCATCGACATGAGGATCGCTCCATAGCCATTCAGACTGACGAGGGTGTCCTCATGCGTTTCACCCAGTGTTTCAGTTTTCAGACGAAGCGCTTGGGCGCTTATCTCCAGGGCCTCATCCAGCATATCAAGCTCCCGCATCAGGTTTGCGAGATTGGACATAATCCTAAGAGTATCGCGATTGTTCTCGCCGAGAGTTTTGCGCGCAACATCTAGCGCCTCTCTCATCATGGGAAGTGCGGTCTCAAGCCTTCCTTGACTTTGGAGGGCCATGGCTCGCTCGTTAAGGCCTTGGGCGCTGGAATCTGTCGATGGTGGAGTAATAGCGTCCTGACCGATTGCGCTGCCGCGTTCCGTATGAGCTGCAGATGCAAAATTCAAAGGAGATATGCAGACTACCGCTATAGCGATTGCAAGTCGGTTCTGCGGTTTTTGAAAATATGTTGAGAGATTTGGCACTACGCTGCTCTACCAGATCAAGACCCTGTGCCAAGACAACCACTAGCGCTGAAGTCCGCTTCCCACCCCATTCTCGGACATTGGCTGGACTGATTACCGAAGCAAGGCTGCCGGTCCGCTTGAAGGCATTCGCAGAGAGAACCCAAACGTCCGATATTGAGGCGCAAAGCGGACGTCGCTGATATCCGAAGGTTCCGCTCGACTTCCTCCGCAAACGAAGCATTGGTGCTATCATTAAATCGCGGCCCCGTCATGGGCCGCAGCCCCGACGCGGTAGCGTGATGCGGGGCGCAGGGTGGTGGAAGCAGCGACTGGCGCTGCTCCGATCAAGGAGAACCACCAATGACAGACACGACAACCGTCGAAGCCGTCCCCAAGGAGAAGCGCCAGACCAAGGCCTCGAAGGTCGAGGCGCTGCTGGCTCGCAACGCTGGCGCAACGCTTGAGCAGATGTGCGAGGCGACCGGCTGGCAGGCCCACACCTGTCGCGCATTCATGAGCGGTCTGCGCAAGAAGGGACGGGAGATTGTTCGGGAGACCGGTAAGGCAGGCCAGAGCAACTATCGATTCGGTGCGGTTAAGGCCGCCACGAAGGCCAGCTGATGAGGCGCTCAGAACGCTTGTCGCTCGAAGGGTTGGAAGATCTGTCGAGCATCGAACTCAGGGTCGAGTGGGCGCGCTGCCATGGCGCGCCCGCTCCCAACCTGTCAGCGGACTTGTTGAGGTTAGGCATCGCATACAGGCTGCAGGAGAACCGCCATGGCGGGATCAGCCGTGAGACCAAGCGCATCCTGTTGCAGACCTCCCGCTCAGCGAATGTGGGCGGCGACCGTCCCTCATCTCCTCTACAGCGCAAGCTCACGCCAGGCACAAGCCTGGTGCGCGACTGGCACGGAACCGGCCATACGGTCACAGTTTTGGACGAAGGCTTCGAATACGATGGCCAGACATGGCGCTCGCTTACCGCGATTGCAAAGGCCATTACCGGCACGCACCGCAATGGCCCGCGCTTCTTCGGGCTGACCCAATGAGCGGAGGAAAGCCCCTACGTTGCGCGGTTTACACCCGCAAGTCGACTGAGGACGGGCTGGAACAGGAGTTCAACAGCCTGCATGCCCAGCGCGAGGCTTGCGAGGCCTTTATTCTGAGCCAGCGTCACGAGGGCTGGAGCTTGGTCGAGACCCATTATGACGATGGTGGGTTCTCGGGCGGCAACATGGAGCGACCGGGCCTGAAAGCCCTTTTAGAAGACGTTGAGAGCGGCCTTGTTGATGTCATCGTCGTCTACAAGGTCGACCGCCTGACCCGCAGTCTTGCCGACTTTGCCAAGATCGTTGAGCGGCTCGATGCGAAGGAAGCCAGCTTCGTCTCGGTGACGCAGGCGTTCAACACCACGACCAGCATGGGCAGGCTGACCCTCAACGTACTGCTCTCGTTCGCCCAGTTCGAGCGCGAGGTGACCGGCGAGCGGATCAGGGACAAGATCGCTGCCTCAAAGAAGAAGGGGCTGTGGATGGGAGGCCCCGTGCCGCTCGGCTACGAGGTCATCGATCGCAAACTGATTCCCGTGCCTGAAGAAGCCGAACGGGTCCGGACGATCATGCAACGCTACATCGCATCGCGTTCGGCCAACGAGTTGATCGCACAGCTCAAGGACGAGGGCATCCGTACCAAGGTCCAGAAGCGCACCAGCGGACCGCACAAGGGCGGTATACCGTTCCGGCGAGGGAGCCTGTTCCATCTGCTCAAGAACCCGATCTATCGCGGCAAGATCGTACACAAGGGCGAGGTGTATGAAGGCGAGCATGAGGCCATCGTAGACGAAGAGCTCTGGAATGCGGTCCAGCAGCGGCTGCAGAAGAAGGCACCGCCAAGGCGGCGACCGAAGAACGATCCGCACCAGGCGATGCTGCGCGGACTGCTTACCGATCCCGAGGGACGCCCGATGGTCCCGACCTACGCGACCAAGGGAACACGGCGATACGCGTACTACGAGACTCGCAAGGATCTGGCCCGACCGGATGATGTTGCGGCAACCCGAATCGGGCAGGGGCAGCTCGAGCGACACTTGATCATCCATCTGACTGCTCTGCTTGAGGACGAGCATGGGTTGCGCCGAATCTCGGGTGAGGAGGAGGGCGGCGTACTGCGTGATCTGTTTGCCAAGGCCAAACTTGCATCCGCCAGCCTTGCCTTTGAAGCTCAACGACAGACGATCGTCCCGCAGCTGATTGCTGCGATGCAGATATGCCATGATCGGATCAATATCCGGCTCGACGCTGATGCTCTCGGTGGTACCACCGGTCAGCACTGGGATTGGAGCATTCCGCTTCCGGAACGCAAACCGTTCCGCGAAGCGAAGTTGCGGATCGATCAGGACGCCACACCAAAGCCAATCGACGCTGGCATGATCGTTCTGCTTGGCGATGCCCTGCAGGCACGCGAGTTGGTTCTCGCCAGCCCCGAACTCAGCCTCAACCAGATCGCCAAGCGTGAAGGCCGCTGCCGCAAGCAGCTGACCAAGCTCGTGCGGCTGAGCTGGCTCAGCCCGAACATCATCGAGGCGATCGTTGGTGGCAGAGCGCCAGCACGGCTTTCTCGCAAGCGACTGCTCAATGCCGACCTGCCGCTGTCGTGGACCGAGCAGGAAAAACTGCTCGACTTCGCTGGCTAATCTACTTTTTGCTGAGCATCACCTTCTCGCCAGGTGAGGCGAGGAAAATCCAGACAGAGACTTTGGCCGAAATGGGCGCTGAGACGCGGCCGATCCGAGGGGCTCTGACCCACGTCCATGAGATCACGCTCCCGAAACCCCGCAGAACTGCGGGCTTTCGGACGCAGGATGCGCCCGAAGGCAGTACTTTGGTTCTCTCAGAGACTGTGTGGTGCGCGACGCAGTCTGGAGCGAACGCTGCTCTTGCCTGATTTCCCTGTTTTGCAGCGAGCAACAGGGAATTTTGCTTATTTTCGGCTCAAAACAGGGAAAATTCACCCAATTCCGGCGATGTGCGCGAGATTTTCATGCAGGTTTACAGCGTGTTATGGCCCCGAAAACCCCATTTCCCTGTTATTCGACGGAACAGGGAATTTGTTCGGTCATAACAGGGAAATTAATCGACGGATCAGGGACTGTTATTCGACATAACAGGGAAGTTAGGCGACGCTCCGAACTGCGCATAACGCAGCCAGATTTCACGACCATTTGAGCTCATTTCCGCGGCTCGAAGGCGAGCCGAAATCGGATATCTGTGGACACCAGGGCGGAACCTGTTCCGGGGCGCGAGAAAATGAAATACTGATCACCCTACACCGGTGCGACCTTTGCGCACATGTCCAAAGGAGACCGGTGATGTCCAGGAAATCAGAAACCCAAGTGGTGCCGCGTGGTCGCGGTACTTCTCGTGCACGTCAGCTACCAGACAAGGGCGAGCTGGCCCAGCGCGACCGTGCGCTTGTCGAGTTGCCAATCGGTGAGCTTTCACCTTCCCCGCGCAACGCGCGCACGCATTCCCGCAAGCAGATAAGGCAAATCGCCGACAGCATCGCTCGGTTCGGGTTTACCAACCCAGTGCTGATCGACGATGACGATCAGATCATCGCCGGTCACGGGAGGGTCGAGGCGGCGAAGCTGCTCGGCCTGAAAACCGTTCCCACGCTCACGCTATCGCACATGACGCCGGAGGAGCGGCGGGCCTACATGCTCGCCGACAACAAGCTTGCGCTCAATGCTGGCTGGGACCCGCAGATCCTCGCGATCGAGATGCAGGAACTGATCGATCTCGATTTCGACATTGAGCTTACAGGGTTCAGCCTAGCTGAGATCGATCTGACGCTCGATGCGGCGAGCGAGGCGAGCGTTGAGGGCCGCGACGCACCAGAAGACCAGATACCGGAACCGCAGGCGAGGCCAGTAACCCGGCGCGGCGACCTCTGGTTGCTCGGCGAGCACCGGCTGCTGTGCGGAGATGCGCAGGTCAGTGATGACTTCGAGAAGTTGCTCGATGGCAGGCAAGCCGAGCTCGTGTTCACCGATCCGCCATACAACGTGCGGATAGATGGAAACGTGTGCGGCAAAGGTGATGTGAAACACCGCGAGTTTGCGTTCGCGAGCGGCGAAATGAGCGAGGATGAGTTCACGCGGTTCCTTGCGGTCACACTTGGCAACGCAGCCGGCGTCATGCGCGATGGAGCGATCGCCTTTGTGTGCATGGACTGGCGCCATATGCGCGAGCTTCTCAGCGCTGGCGAAGCCGTGTTCACCGAGCTCAAGAACCTGGTTGTCTGGAACAAGACCAATGGCGGGATGGGCACCTTCTATCGCTCAAAGCACGAGCTGATCTTCGTTTTCAAGCACGGTAGAGGCGAGCACACCAATACGTTCGGTCTGGGCGATACCGGGCGATACCGCACCAATGTCTGGGATCATGCGGGCATCTCGTCGATCGGCCGCGAGCGGGCAGAAGAGCTTGCAATGCATCCAACGGTCAAGCCGGTCGCGCTGGTAGCGGATGCGATTCAAGATTGCTCGCGCCGCGGCGAGATCGTGCTCGACTGCTTTGCCGGCTCCGGTTCGACTCTCATTGCAGCCGAGAAGACAGGCAGGAGGGCGCGGCTGATCGAATATGACCCGCTTTACTGCGATACGATCATCCGGCGCTGGGAAGCTTACACCGGCCGGGCTGCTGTCCACCAAGCGAGCGGTGAGACGTTCGAGGCACTCGAGGAGAAGGCTGATGTCTGATCGCGATGATGACGACTATGTCGGCTACCGTCGTCCCCCACGACACGGACAGTTCCGCAAGGGCCAGTCGGGCAACCCAAGGGGCAGGCCGAGAAAATCGAAAGAAGCAAAACTACTGATTGAGCGAAGCGAGCTGGATGAACTCCAGCGCGTGGTCCTCGATCAGGAAATAAGCGTCACCGAAGGCGGACGTAAGCGGACCCGCAAAGCCATAGACGTCGTGATGCGTTCGCAGACGGCGCAGGCAATGAAGGGCCATACCGTCGCCCAGCGCGATGTTCTCAGGCGCTCCCAGGAACTCGAAGCGCGCGACGCGCGGCGCGAGGCCAACGCCCGACAACGCGAGAAGGATGAGGCGCAGGAGCGGATCCAAGCAGGTCGTGATACCTTTCGGCATATGGTAGAGTTCAAGGCCAAACGACAAAAAGAATGGGACGAAGCTCTTGCGCAAGGCCGCGAGGAGCCGGACTTTCCGTGGCCCCATCCCGATGACATCCTGCTCGATCGGTCGCGCGAGCAATGGCACGTCAGAGGGCCGTTCGATGCGAGTGGTGTCTCGCTGTATCGCTGGATCATGGCGGAGCGCAATCTGGCGTTCACCCAGATGGTTCTCGACGCCAGAGCGCGCTCGACACCAAAGAACGCATGGCTCGAGTTCTGGTCGTTGATCTGGAACTCGCATGATGTCATCCTCCCTTTGCGATGGCAGGTCGGGGAGCGCTACGACAGAGAGCTGTTTGGCCACATGATCGCGCCGATGCGCGATCTCAGGGAGGCTCATGAAGAGAACAGGCGATCTGCGGAAAAGTGGAAGAGGCTTTCCGGCAATGATCGCCGCGACAAGGACACCTACCGGATCGTGAACGGCATCATGGCTCCCATCCTTGCAAAGGGTGGCTACAAATCACTTGCGCAGTTCGAGCGCGCTGCCGACGAACACGGGGGCGAGCCGCCGTGGTCGAGGTTAGAGTAGATTGGCGATCCACAAAGATCGGCGTGTTGGCGGAGCCTTCCCAAAAGCCTTGCCTTGAATCTCCTAATCGACGCGAAGGTCGGGCAAGGGATGTCGTTGCCTTTGCACCAGTCCCGCCATAGCAATACGAATTCGCCAGATATCTGATTAAGGAATTTCATG
>PALE01000076.1 GCA_002706445.1 Erythrobacteraceae bacterium | reverse complement strand
TGCGTCGATCTTGTCGCCATGCTCTTCGAGCTGCTTTTCGGTCGCGTGGACGAGGCTGTCGGCCTGGTTGCGGGCCTCGGCGCCAGCGCGGCGCTTCTTGTCCTCGTCTGCAAACTTCTCGGCATCCTGAACCATCTGGTCGATGTCAGCATCGCTGAGACCGCCCGAGGCCTGGATCTTGATCGTCTGCTCCTTGCCGGTGCCCTTGTCCTTCGCCGAAACGGACACGATGCCGTTTGCGTCGATGTCAAAGGTCACTTCGATCTGCGGTACGCCGCGCGGTGCGGGCGGAATTCCGACAAGGTCGAAATTGCCAAGCAGCTTGTTATCGGCTGCCATCTCGCGTTCACCCTGGAAGACCTTGATCGTCACCGCGTTCTGGTTGTCTTCGGCGGTCGAGTAGGTCTGGGTCTTCTTGGTCGGGATCGTCGTATTGCGGTCGATCATGCGGGTGAACACGCCGCCCAGCGTTTCGATACCCAGCGACAGCGGGGTCACGTCGAGCAGCAGCACGTCCTTGACGTCGCCCTGCAGCACGCCTGCCTGAATGGCCGCGCCCATAGCAACGACTTCATCGGGGTTCACGCCAGTGTGCGGCTTGGCTTCGAAGAACTTTTCGACGACTTCGCGCACCTTGGGCATGCGGGTCATACCGCCAACGAGGATTACCTCGTCGATTTCATCCTTGGTCACGCCCGCATCGGCCAGAGCCTTCTTGCACGGCTCAAGCGTGCGGGTGATGAGGTCGCCAACCATCTTTTCGAGGTCCGAACGGCTGATCGTTTCCACCAGGTGCAGCGGGGTGGACGAGCCACCTTCCATGCGCGCGGTGATGAACGGCAGGTTGACTTCGGTCGTGGCCGAGCTCGACAGTTCGATCTTGGCCTTTTCGGCGGCTTCCTTGAGACGCTGAAGCGCGAGCTTGTCGGTCTTCAGGTCCATGTTTTCCTTCTTCTTGAAGGCAGCAGCGAGGTGTTCGACAATCGCATTGTCGAAGTCTTCACCGCCGAGAAAGGTGTCGCCATTGGTCGACTTCACTTCAAACACGCCGTCGCCGATTTCGAGGATCGAGACGTCGAACGTACCGCCGCCAAGGTCATAGACAGCGATCGTCTTGCCGTCGTCCTTGTCCATGCCATAGGCGAGCGCCGCAGCCGTCGGCTCGTTGATGATGCGCAGCACTTCGAGACCTGCGATCTGGCCGGCGTCCTTGGTCGCCTGACGCTGGGCGTCGTTAAAATATGCCGGAACGGTGATAACCGCCTGCGTCACGTCTTCGCCCAGATAGCTCTCTGCTGTTTCCTTCATCTTTTGCAGGATGAAAGCGGAGATCTGCGAAGGCGAATACTCTTCACCGCCCGCAGCAACCCATGCATCGCCGTTCTTGCCCTTGACGATGTTATAGGGAACGATGTCCATGTCCTTCTTGGTGGTAGGATCATCGAAGCGGCGGCCGATGAGGCGCTTGATCGCGAACAGCGTGTTGTCGGGATTGGTCACCGCCTGACGCTTGGCCGGCTGGCCGATCAGACGCTCGCCATCCTTGGTGAAGGCTACGATCGAAGGCGTGGTGCGCGCGCCTTCCGAATTCTCGATCACTTTCGGCTTTCCGCCGTCCATCACGGCAACGCAGCTGTTGGTGGTGCCGAGGTCGATACCGATTACTTTACCCATGTGATTTCCTACCGTTTGACTTTGTTGGACACCTGCCTTCACGCTCCCCTACTGTGGCAGAGCGGCTTGGCGGCTCGAATATGAGGCGGATATAGGTGCGGTTTTGCTTGGCACAAGAACCGCAGGGGCCTAGTTTTTACCCTGTCCACAAAGCGGGACAGTTTCAGGGGTGTTTGAAGAATGAACAAGAATATGACGGGAATGGGGATCAAAGGCGCGGCGAGCGCGATTGCGCTGGCGCTGAGCATGACACTGGCGGCCTGCGGAGACGAAGCCGCGCCGGTCGAAGCCGCGCCCGAAGGAGTAATTCCCGGCGTCACGATCGAAAACGCGCGCATGGTGCTCGCCCCTGTAGAGGGCAATCCGGCAGCGGTTTATTTCGACTTTTCTTACGAAGGCGACCGTGCCTTCTCGCTGGGCCGCGTTTCGGTCGAAGGCGCGGAAAGCGCGATGATGCACCAGTTCGGCGAATACGACTTCAAGGTGCAGATGATGGAAGCGCTGCCGATCCCCGTCACCAACGGGACCAAGGTCGAATTCAAACCGGGCGACTATCACGTCATGGCCATGGGCGTTTCGCCCGATATCAAGCCGGGTGACACGGTCGAGGTAACGCTGACCATTTCGGGCGGCGACAAGCACAAATTTGCAGCCGAAGTCCGCGCCGCCGGGGAAGAGCGCTGAGCGAAACGGTGATGAAAACAAATGTAGCTCCCCTGCCCGCCTGTCCGGTGGGCGGGGAGCGGCATCTGACACCGGGTGAAGTCGAGCTGGCTCGCACGGTGTTCGGCGACGCACTCGATTACGAACCGATCACGCTGCGTCGGCGCAAATGGTTTCCGTTCCAGCCCAAGAATATCACCATGGCGCCGCGCGGACACTTGCACTTCCATCCGGACGGCATGGGCTATTGCGACGATTTTTCGACCGCCAGCGTGGCGCGGCAGGGCCTGCTGATCCATGAGCTTACCCATGTCTGGCAAACCCAGACGCGCGGTGACTGGTATCTGGTGCTCCACCGCCATCCGTGGTGCAAATATGAATACAGCCTCATGCCGGGGCAGCCGTTCAAGGCCTATGGCATCGAGCAGCAGGCAGAGATTGTAAAACACGCCTTCTGGTTGCGGCATGGCGTCAAAATCGCAGGGATTGCCGACAAGGCGGCCTATGATCTGCTGGTGCGCTTCAAAGGCGCGACGCTCTAGCTGGCTGCACGAAGCCGAAACAAGTGATAAACCAGATATTCAGCCGGCAGGCATGATAGATTAGGACGAGCATTCGCTTATACGGTCGCACGCTTTGACCATTGGGGGACAATCCATGTTGAAATCACTTTCCATCTCCGTTGCCGCTCTCGCCGTTTGCGCCACCGGCGCCGTGAGCGCGCAGAACATTTTCGGCGATCCCAATTCGGGCACGGTTGTGCTGGAAGCGGGCTTCCCTGATGATCCGCATACGGTCGAACTGGTTTCGGGCGGCTCGATCAATGCCGAGGAAGCTATCGGCAATTGCTCGGGTTATATTTCCGAAGACCCCGACGTGCGCCTTACCTTCACACGCGACGAAACGCATGATGCGCTGCCGCTGTTCATTTCGGTCCGCGCTGATGGGGACACCACGCTGGTGATCAACGCGCCGGACGGAAACTGGTATTGCAATGACGACGGACAGGGCGAAGGCGTGAACCCCTCGGTCGTTTTCGGTCCTGCGCAAAGCGGCGACTATGAAATCTGGGTCGGCTCTTTCGAGGAAGGCGAATTCATCGACGCCCAGCTCGATATTTCCGAGCTTGGCGGGCAGTAAAGCGCACATCAACCGAACAACGCAAAGGCGGGGCAGCGATGCTCCGCCTTTTGTTTTGGAACTTTTGTTTTGGGCCTTTCGTTCAGGCGCCGGTTCAGATCACTGATCGCCCTTTCCAATTGCGCTGCCGGAGGTTTGCAGACCGAGCTTCTGAGGTTCAATCAGGCTGACCCGCCACACGTCATCCTCCGAGACAAGCTCAATGACCACGGGGACTTTTCCCTTGCTCTCGGTGGTCAGCGTTCCCTCGATGCGGCCTTCTGTATTCTTGATACTGCGCGAATTCCAACTCGTGTCGGTCACTTCGTTCAGCCCGCTGGCAGTCAGGTATTGTTCGAGTTGTTCGGGCGTTTTCTCGGCCCTCATGGCCCGCGATGTCAGCGCGTGGGCTTTGTCATAATCGCCCTCGGCTGCCGCAGCAAAGAAATCGTCCGCCGCCTCGACGATTCCGCCAGTGGCCCAGAATACCGCCCCGACAATCAGGCCGATAAACAGGACAAACGCAACGATCGCGCAGCCCACGGCTTGCCAGACTTTCATGAATTACCCCCGCAACAGCCGAACCAAGGCCACCTGTGCGCCCGACAGCGCACAGCTATCACAGGCCGACGTGCAGACGAAATCCTTGCCGGCTCGCCCTTAATCCGGCTTCTTCGACACACCGACCATCGCAGGACGCAGCAGGCGGTCCTTGATCATCCAGCCCGACTGCATTTCCTGCACCACCGTACCCGGCTCGTGATCGGCCGAGGGGATTTCCATCATCGCCTGATGCTGGTTCGGATCGAGCGGCATGTTGAGAGCGGCGATGCGCTTTACGCCGTTCTGGCCAAACACCTTTTCCAGCTCGCGCAGGGTCGCTTCGATGCCGGTGATGAGTCCCTTCATCGGATCGTCTTCGCGCGACGCTGCTGGTATTGCGTCGACCGCGCGGCTGAGGTTGTCGTAAACGCTCAGGATGTCGCGGGCAAAACCGGTCGCGGCATAATTGCGCGCATCGGCCACGTCCTTTTCAGCGCGGCGGCGCACATTCTGCGTCTCGGCCTTGGCGTAAAGCACTTCCTGCTTCGCCGTCTCGAGATCGCCGCGCAGGTTTTCGAGCGCTTCGGACAGCGCATCGCCGCCTGCAGCTTCGCAATCATCGTCCGAAAGAAACTCTTCCGGCACACCCTTCAATTCGTCTTCCACCGCCGGATCCTGCGGCTTGTCGTTCTCGTTCATGTCTTTTGAATACCTGTATTTAAGCGATGAGCTTGCCCAAGGAACGGGCTGTTAAATCAACCATGGGGACCACGCGCGCGTAATTCAAGCGCGTGGGACCGATCACACCCAGAACGCCAACGACGCGCCCTTCCATGTCGCGATAGGGTGAGGCGATGACGGAGGAGCCGGAAAGCCCGAAGAGACGGTTTTCGGCGCCGATGAAAATGCGCGTGGCTTCGGCCTCGCGTGCGCTGTCGAGCAGCGAGGCGACCGATTGTTTGTTCTCAAGATCATCGAGCAGCGTGCGAACCTGCTCGATATCGCCCATCGCCGCCTCGTCGAGCAGGTTAGCCGCACCGCGCACGATCAGCACGGGGCGCTTGTCCGCATCCTCGCTCCACACGGCTAGCCCGCGCTCGACAAGGTCGCGGCTGGCGTCATCCAGCTGGGACTTGCCGGCCTTGATCTCGCTGCTCATCGCCTGCGCCGCTTCGGCGAGCGTGCGTCCGGCGAGGCGAGCGGTGATGTAATTGCTCGCCGTTTCGAGCGACCCTGTGGCCGAGGAGTCGATGTCGAGCACGCGGTTTTCAACCCCGCCATCCTCGCCGACGAGCACCGCCAGCGCCCTTCCCTGCCCGAGCGAAACGAGGCTGAACTGGGCAAGGCGCTGTTCGCGCGTCGGCACCATCACCATGCCTGCTGCACCCGAAAGCTCGGACAAAAGCGCGCTTGTGGCCTGCAACGCCTGCTCCACAGGCCCCGCCTCGCCAAGCCGTGCCTCGATCCGCGCGCGTTCTTCCGGCGTGGGCTCTGCAACCCGCATCATGCCATCCACGAAGATGCGAAGACCCGCATCGGTCGGCATCCGTCCGGCGCTGGTGTGCGGCGCGGCAAGCAGGCCCAGCCCTTCCAGCTCCGCTAGCACGCTGCGGATCGACGCCGGCGACAGGTTGAGAGCCCCGTCACTGGCGAGCGTCTTCGACCCGACCGGCTGGCCGCTGTCGATATAACCCTCGACCACGCGGCGGAAAATTTCGCGGGCTCTTTCAGTCAATTCGGTGATTGGGGTTGAGGCCATGCGGATAATCTTAGTGTTTGCGCTTGCGACGACAAGCCTGCGGTGTCACTTGGCCCCCGACTGTTAAACGGAGAATTTCATGCGACCCTCTGGCCGCGCGCCTGACGAAATGCGCGCAATCACTATCGAAACCGGCTTCACCAAGCACGCCGAAGGTTCCTGCCTGATCAGCTTTGGCGAAACCAAGGTGCTGTGCACCGCAAGCGTCGAAGAACGGATTCCGCCGTGGCTGCGCGGCAAGGGCGAAGGCTGGGTGACGGGTGAATACTCGATGCTCCCGCGCGCGACGCACACCCGCGGCCAGCGCGAAGCGGCACGCGGCAAGCAGTCGGGTCGCACGCAGGAAATCCAGCGTCTGATCGGACGCAGCTTGCGCGCCGTGGTCGATCTCAAGAAGCTCGGCGAACGCCAGATCACGCTCGATTGCGACGTGATCCAGGCCGATGGCGGCACGCGCACCGCCTCGATTTCGGGCGCATGGGTTGCTCTGCAACTGGCGATCAACGGGCTGATGAAGTCGGGCGCGCTGAAGGAAAACCCGATTTCGGGTCAGGTCGCCGCGATCTCTTGCGGGATTTACAAGGGCACGCCCGTCCTCGACCTCGACTATGACGAGGATTCCAGCGCCGATGCCGATGCAAACTTCGTCCTGATCTCGGGCGGCCAGATCGCCGAAGTTCAGGCCACCGCAGAAGGCGCGACCTATGACGAGGAAGGCCTGCTTCGCCTCCTGCGTCTTGCCAACATAGGTTGTGACGCGATCTTCAAGGCGCAGATGGACGCGGTGAAGTGACCCGCAAGCTCGGTGGAGGATCGCTGGTCATCGCAACGCACAATGCGGGCAAGCTGAAAGAGATTTCGGCTCTGCTCGACCCGTACGGGATGAAGTGCATTTCGGCAGGCTCGCTGGGTCTGCCGGAACCTGCGGAAACCGGCAAAACCTTCACCGAGAATGCGCTGATCAAGGCGCGTGCGGCTGCCGAGGCTTCGGGCTTAGCGGCGCTGGCGGACGATAGCGGGCTGAGCGTCGATGCGCTCGACGGGCGTCCGGGTGTTTACACCGCCGACTGGGCCGAGAGGCAATGGTTCGAAGGCGAACCGGGCCGCGACTGGTATATGGCAATGGGCAAGGTCGAGGGGCTTTTGCAGCAGAAAGGCCCCGACACCGACCGTTCGGCCGCTTTCCATTGCGTGCTCGCGATTGCATGGCCCGACGGCGAATATGCGGTCTATGAGGGCCAATGCCCGGGTTCGCTCACCTGGCCGCCGCGCGGGGAAATGGGCTTCGGCTACGATCCCGTCTTTGTACCAAAGGGCGGCGAACAAACCTTCGCCGAAATCGAACCCTCAGCCAAACACGCGATCAGCCACCGAGCCGACGCGTTTGCGAAACTCGTGGCCGACCAGTTCGGCCGCTAGTTTCAGGCGTGCCGCGAGCGTTGACGACACGGCCGGGCATGATTTGCTGCCCCATGCGATTGCCCGAAGGGTAATAGCGGCACACGAGGAAATCATAGCTCGCCCCGCGTGCCATGGCGCAACCGACTTCGCGCGTGCCGGGCCACACCATCTGCGTGTAGTGCCCGACATCACCCCAATCGCCCGTGGTCGAAACTTCGGGAAAGCGCCCGTGGAAGAAATACTGCTTTTCCTCGGCGAAATGCGCGATCATTTCTTCGGCGGTGTAATATCCGGCGGTCCCCATCCACAGGTTCTCGCCCTTTCCGCCGCGCTCGCTATAGCTCGAATGGCGCATGATCTGGTCGCGGGCGAGGTTTTCGGCCCACTCGCGTGCTTCGTTTTCAAGCTCTTCGGACCAGCTGAGCGGGTGGACACCGAAATCGGCGCGTTCGGCATTGTGCGCGTCGAGCCATGCGCGCTCGTAATCATTGGCAAGCACGGGCGGTGCTGCCGTTATGCCAACGAAGGTCAAGGCGCATGCAATTGTCGCGAGAAGTCGCATGGCTTAAGGATGGCGCGGGCTGCGTAAATTTTTGACCGACCGAGATTGGTAAACAACCGTTGGAAAGCGATTAACCTTGGCGCGTGCGCTTTATATTCATTGGCCGTTCTGCGCGAAGAAGTGCCCCTATTGCGACTTCAATTCGCATGTCCGCGAGAGCGTCGATATCGCGGTTTGGCAGACGGCGCTGCTCGCCGATATGCGCGCCGAAGCCGCCGTTGCCGGTGGTGAAGCGCTGACGTCGATCTTCTTCGGCGGCGGGACACCTTCGCTGATGCCCCCTGCCCTGGTCGAGAGCTTGCTGGCCGAGGCCGAGCAATTGTGGGGCTTCGATCCGGCTGTCGAGATCACGCTGGAGGCCAACCCGTCATCGGTTGAAGCGGCAAATTTTGCCGATCTTGCGAAAGCGGGAGTCAATCGGGTTTCGCTTGGTATTCAGTCACTTGATGACGCAGCCTTGCAATGGCTTGGAAGGCTTCACGGGGCCAGTGAGGCACTCAAGGCGCTTGAAGTGGCACAGAAGGCGTTCGAGCGGGTCAGTTTCGACCTGATCTACGCCCTCCCCGATCAAACCGCGGCACAATGGCAAGCCCAGTTGCAGCGCGCGCTTGCTTTCGGGACCGATCACCTCTCGCTTTACCAGCTCACCATCGAACCCGGCACTCGGTTTGAAACCGATGTGCGGCTCGGTCGGTTCGCACCGCTCGACGATGAAACCGGCGCAGAACTCTACGATCTGACGCAGGAGCTTGCAGGTGCGGCGGGGATGCCTGCCTATGAGGTCAGCAATCACGCACGCGCTGGTCAGGAAAGCCCGCACAATCTGACCTATTGGCGCTATCAGGACTATGCGGGGATCGGACCGGGCGCACACGGCAGGCGCGGCGGCTTTGCGACGGTGCGTCACAAGAAGCCCGAGATATTCCTCGCAAAAACCTCCGAGCGCGGTCACGGCATTTCCGAACAGACCATGCTCGCGCCCGACGAGCAGGTGTCCGAGGCGCTGCTCATGGGGCTGCGTCTGGCCGAAGGGATCGACCTTGCAGCCTTCGAAGCGCGGTTCGACCGCCCGCGCTGGTCCATGGTCGGCGAGCAGGCAGTTCAGACCTATCGCGATCTCGGCTTCATCTGGCAGCGCGGTGAGCGCATCGGGGTGGAGCGCAAGGGCATGGCGGTGCTCAACACGCTGATCGCCGCTCTGGTTGAGGACGGGCTGGTCGGCGCATGATCGTGCCGGAGGTCATCGCTGCATGGCGCGCTCACCTGACCGACGCGCGGCGGCGCTCGGTGCATACAGTGCGCGCCTATGTCGGCGCGGCAGAGCGGCTTTTGGGCGGCCCCGGTCTCGAAAAATGGGGCGATGTCGCCGCGCTCGAAGCGCATGATCTGCGCGCGCACCTTGCCGCCCGCCGCGAAGAAGGGCTCGGCAATGCGAGCGCGGCGCGGGAGTTGTCTGCGCTCAAGGCATTCATCGCCTTCGCTCGCAGCGAGGCTGGCGATCCCGATCCCGCCGCTCCGCGCGTGCGAGGTCCGCGAATGAAGAAGGGCCTACCCCGCCCCGTCACACCCGACGAAGCGGTGAACCTCGCCGATCTGGTTGACGGAACCGCGAGCGACGACTGGATCGGCGCGCGCGACCGTGCGGTGCTGCTGCTGATGTATGGCAGCGGATTGCGTATTGCCGAGGCGCTTTCGCTACGTGGCTCGGACGTACCCCTGGGCGAAACGCTGCAAGTCACCGGCAAGGGCGGCAAGCAGCGGCTTGTGCCGATCCTGCCGATTACTCGCGATGCTGCCGCGGCCTATGCAGATGCCTGCCCCTACCCGCTCACGGCCAAGGAACCGCTGTTTCGCGGGGCGAAAGGCGGTCCGCTATCCCAAGGCATGGTGCAAAAGGCGATGGCCCGCGCGCGCCATGCGCTGGGCCTGCCCGACACCGCTACCCCGCATGCTTTGCGCCATTCCTTTGCCACGCATCTGCTTGGCGCAGGCGCGGATTTGCGGAGCCTGCAAGAGCTGTTGGGCCACGCCTCGCTCGGTTCCACCCAGATCTACACCAAGGTGGACGCCGCGAGCCTGCTGGAGACCTATCGCGGCGCGCATCCCAGAGCCAAGAAGGGTTAGGCAGCCTGCGCGTAGTCGCTGTCTGCCGGACTGTCCTTTTGCGTACGCAATTGCGATACGAGTTCGGTCAAACGCTCTGCCTCGCCTCGTAGCGAGCGCGCCGCAGCTGTGGTTTCCTCGACCATGGCAGCGTTCTGCTGCGTCATGCCGTCAATCGATTTGATCGACAGATTGACCTGTTCGAGATCCGTCGCCTGCGTCGATGCCATACCAGCGATTTCAACCACTTCCTCGTTCATCGCACCAAGGTGCTGCGCGATCTGTTCGAGCAGTTCGCCGGTTTCATTGACGAGGCTGACACCCTGACCGACCTGGGCGGTCGATTTGGAAATCAGTTCCTTGATGTCGCGCGCCGCATTGGCGCTGCGCTGCGCGAGTTCGCGGACTTCGCTGGCGACGACGGCAAAACCCTTGCCCGCTTCGCCTGCTCGCGCTGCCTCGACCCCCGCATTGAGCGCCAGGAGGTTGGTCTGGAATGCAATCCCGTCGATCACATCGATGATTTGCGTGATTTCGCTGGATGAGCTTTCGATCGAACCCATGGCTTCAATTGCCTTGCGCACCACTTCGCCGCCCTGATGCGCGCGCTCATTGGTGATGCTCATATTGGCCTGAGCCTTGTCCGCGCTCTCGGCGGTTTTCCTGACCATGCCCGTGGCGTTGTTGGTGGCGGCGGCAGTCTCTTCGAGATTAGCGGCCTGATGTTCATTGCGATTGGCAAGATCGGTTGCAGCCGCGTTGATTTCGCTCGAACAATTATTGACGCTCGCGGCCGATGCGCGGACCTCTTCAATGATCTGCGCGAGGCGATCGACCGACCCGTTATAGGCATCGGCAAGCTTGGTGCTCGCCGCATCTGCCGATGCCGGCAGTTTGACGCGGTAAGTGAAATCGCCTTGCGACAGATGTCCGAGCCCTTCGGAGAAGGTGGTGACGGCTTCCAGCTGACGTTCGATCCGCTCCTTCTCCATCGCCGCCTTCGCCGCGTCTTGTGCGTGTTGTTCGGCGTGGGTTTTCGAAATTTCTTCGAACAAGGAGCTGACCTTGACGCTCAGATAGACGAGCGCGGCAGATTCAACGATCACGATGGCGGCGTGAAAGAGCACTCGCCCGAAGTTTGCACCGTCGGGGAAAACCAGCGCCGGTGCGAGGAAATTGAGCCCGATGTGATGCACTGCCGTAACAGCGCTGGCGGCAATGATCACGCGCCAGTCGGCCAGCACGGCAAGCGTTGCGAGATAGGCAAAGAACAGCATGTGCATATCCATTTGCCACAAACTGCCGCTATCGACCGCCACTGCAAGCGCAGCGTAGAGCGGCATAGTCGCTCCCATCGCGATGCGTGCATTGGTGTTCGAAACGCCAGTGACTGCGATCCCGACCGGAACGATGGTGATGACAGCGGCAATCCCTGCGTAGAGCGGCTGCCCCCACAAAAACGCGAACACGCTCAGCACGATGGCACTGATTACGCCCAGAATTGTGAGAACGCGAATGGCTTCTGCGCGCAATTTATCGATTTGGGACAAGACAGCCTCCGTGACGCCCGTGAATCATTGATCACGGTGCCTTTTATGGTGGCTTTCAAAAGAACCCTTGGTCGCCTCCCTAAGAGATGACCCGTAGAATTTTAACGCTAAACGATGCGCGCCGCGTTTTTTTCTATCGGCGATGCGCGCCTCGTTATTTCCTATCGGCGATGCACGCCTCGTTATTTCCTATCGGCGATGCGCGCCTCGATTGCGTCCCAGATCATTCCCGGCAGATCGGTTCCATCGAAGTTAGAAATGGCGACGATCCCGGTTGGCGAGGTGACGTTGATTTCTGTCAGCCATTTGCCACCGATCACGTCGA
>PALE01000075.1 GCA_002706445.1 Erythrobacteraceae bacterium | reverse complement strand
TAGTTGGCTGATACGCGTCTCAGGCGTGATGGTGCCTTCCTCATCCTCACTCATACGAGCCCTCAAGGGGCTCGACCGGTGCCGGTCTGGCCCTGAAGCAGATCTTCCGGATTGGCGACCATCGCCGCCATGTTGGAATTCACCGCGCAGCCATAGCCGGGGCTGTTGGCATTCATGTAGTTCATGTCCGATTTGGCGGACCAGTCGGGGCAACCGGGAACCGAAGCGCTGGAGCGGGTGATGACCACGCGCGCCTGGCCCGGCTGGAGCACACCTGCAGTCGTAGGAGCGACGCCGGTGACGATGAGACCATAACGGCCCGCAAGGTCATTGACGGCCTCTGCCACTGCCGGGTTCGAGGACGGATCCTCGATCGAAATGCGGTCACCGTAGCGCAGGTCCATGGTTTCGAACCATCCGTTCACGCGCTGCTGTTCGTTGATCGACAGACCGCTCTGGTTGGTGTCCACATCGAGCGTAAAATTGGTGCGTTCCACGACCGGCTGCTTGACACTGTAGAGCGAGGTGTTGGTCGGCATACCGCCGCAACCCGCCAGCGTGAGGCCAAGCGAGAGGGCGATTGCACTCGCCAGTTTGCTGTTCTTTGCAATGTTCATTTTTCGAACCTTTCGCTTTGGCAATTAGAGGTCGAAACCGGGAGCGGCGGCGTCAGCCTGACGGTCGCGGCCACGGTTCGAACGGTCATCTGCACGGCGTTCCTGCTGGCGCGGAGCCGAGGGAACGATGGCAGCCGGATCGGCCTGGCTGATGTCGGGGCTGGGCGCCGACGGATCGGCCGCGGTCGGGCCGGGGCGCTGTTCGCCGCTGACACCGGCATTGTCCTGGTAGCCGATGAACTGCTGCAGCTCGTTGGCCGAGTGGTAGCCATCGGTCGGCAGGCGGATGTCGCGTGCGTTGACCGGCTGCACAAGATACGGCGTCACGATGATGACCAGTTCGGTTTCACCGCGGCGGAAGTCGCGGCTGCGGAACAGATTGCCGAGGATCGGCACGTCGCCAAGGCCGGGGGCCTTGTCGAGCGCGTTCTGGGCATTGCTGCTCATAAGGCCCGCGATCATGAAGCTCTGGCCGGAGCCGAGTTCGATGGTCGTCTCGGTCCGGCGCGTGGTCAGCGCGGGAACCTGGAAGCCGTTGAGCGTGATCGACCCTTGGGTCGAAAGCTCGGACACTTCCGGGCGCACCCGCAGCGAGATACGGCCATTGGCGAGAACAGTCGGCGTGTAGGCGAGGCTGACCCCGAATTCCTTATATTCGATCGAGACGCTGCCGAGGCCTTCGCTGATCGGGATCGGGAATTCACCACCTGCAAGGAAAGTTGCGGTTTCGCCCGAAAGCGCGGTGAGGTTCGGTTCCGACAGGGTCGTGATGAGCCCCAGACGTTCCGACAGGTCGAGCGCGCCGATGAGGTCGAGGCCGAACAGGCGGCCGAGCCCTGCGATGGTCGTGCCTTCACCGGTCTGGATTGCCGGCCCGACGATCGTATTGGTGCCATCGGTCAGGCTGATCTGCGCCGGGTTGGCTGCAACCGCAACCGGACCGGCAGGATCGAAGGCCGCATCACCGACGGTGACCGCACGGCCCGTGCCCACACCGCCGCGGAAGCCGCCGACGGAGAAGTCATAGGTCGACAGATTGCCGCCGATTGTGCGGACAAGGCTGCGGCTGACTTCGGCGAAGGTCACCTTGAGATTGACCTGCAGCGGAGTTGCCGTCTTGAGGCGGCTGATGACGTTGGTCTCGTCGCCGAGGAAGGCTTGCACAAGGCGTTCGGCCTCGGCAGCGTCTTCGGGAGCGGCAACGGTGCCGGTCAGCAGCACGGTGTTGGTGCCCATCGTGGCCACGCTCACCTTGGCTTCCGGCATGGCCAGCGCCAGCATCTGGTCGATGCTGCCGATGTTCGAACCCACGCGGATATTGGCCGAGAAGATCACATCGCCGCGAGCGTTGCTGGCGTAGATCGTCGTCTCACCACCGGCACGTCCGAAGACGTAGAGCTGGCGCTGCGATTTGACCTGCACATCGGCAATCGTTTCGTTGGCGACAAAGACGTCGGTCATCGAACCGGGAATGGTGATCAGCTCGCCGCGACCGATCGACAGGACAATCTCCTGGCTCGGGCTGACGACCTGCTGCGCGGTGGCGGTGCCGGTCGGCGCTGCCACCATCGGCACGGCAAGAAGCCCGGCCAGCAGCGCTTTGGTATAGGTTTTGACTTTCATCTTGGGGCCCCCTGTGGATTTCCCTGATTTCGTCGCGGCCGACACGGCCGGATTGGTCTTGTGTGTGGATGCGAGCAGCATGGTCATGTCTCTCAGCGGACCGTGCTGACGGTAGCCGGCATGGCCTGGCCGACCTGACCTGCGCCCGGTGCAACCGATGCGCTGATCGAACCGCCCACGGGCACTTCGCTGGTGGCCTTGCCGCGGGTCACGCGGACCGTCGGGCCGGTGTAAGTCGGCGTGCCATTGGTCTGCGAAGGCACACCAGGAGCCGCCGGAGTCTGGCGCGCGGAGCCGCCGTCGTCCTGGGCCGGCACATTGCGGCGCTGGAAGCGCGACACATCACCGCCGGTCGAGAAGGTCGAACCGCGGTCAACGGGCTGACCCATTGCGGTCTTGAGAATGCGCTCTTCTTCTTCGGGAGTGGCATCGTCCGGGATGCGGACATCGCCGGAGGCAATCGCACGTTCGAGTTCGGCCTGGTTGTCGGCGATCGAACGCAGCACCAGCGTCAGCTGGCCGATGGTCTGCGCCACAGCGACTTTTTCCGCGATCTGGGGGGTCACTTCGAGCGTCACCGTGCGGAAGGCGCGGACAACGGTCTTGCCTTCTTCGTCGGTCACCTGCTCGGTGGTCTGGTCGGTTGCAAGGACGCGAAGGTTGCGAAGCACGGTTTCCGCAGCATTCAGCGGGCGGCCTTCGCCTTCGATGGTCTGGGTGAGAACAACGTCGACGCGGTCACCCGGGAAGACGAAGCCTGCAACACCGGTCTTGGCCGACACCGGAACGGTGACAGCACGCATGCCCGGGCCAAGTGCCGCAGCAAGGAAGCCGCGGTCGCCGGGGCTCACGAGCGAGCCCTGCGTAACGGGCTCACCAGCAGTGATCGGGAAACGGACCACGGTGCCGAGCAGCTGGCTCATGTCGGATTCGCCTTCGATGAAGTAGGCGTCCTGAACCAGCTCCTGGGGCCACATCTGATAGCCCATGGCGTCAGCCGTGATGATTGTGCCTGCCGGCAGCGCGCGATTGGCGACGAGCACCTTCGGGCCTTTCGGCTCGGGCGCAGCTTCCGCAACCGGCGCTGCTTCGCCTGCAAACATGCTGCGAGCAAGGAAGGCACAGCCGATCGCAACGACCAGCGCACCAAGCAGCAGAACCAGTTTCTTCCTATCCATGGCTAATTAGCCCCCTTGTGTCAGCCCGGTAGTTTGCGGGCAGGTATGGTTGCAGTCGTTAAGTCCGAATTGGTTAAGATCGGGTTCACGGCGCGGCTTATGCGAACGCCGGAACGGTGATGAGCATGGGGTAAAGCACCCACAGCGCGCCGAAGGTGATGGCAACGCCGTAGGGCAGGCTGGCCTGTCGCTTGGGCTTTGTGATGATCCTGCGCGCGACGAAGAACGCGGCGAGCACGCCGCCTGCCACAGCCATGATGATCAGCAGTTGCAGGAACATGGTGGGAGACAGCCACAGCGCGAGCGCGCCCAGCAGCTTGATATCGCCGCCGCCGAGAATGACCATGTTGAGCTTGAGGCCGAGCGCGAAGATACCGATAAGGATTGCGGCGACGATCAAAGCAAAGCCGAGCTGCCAGGCCATGTCCGGCCAGACCGACATGCCGCTCGCAAACCAGAACACCGGCGCGCCCGCAGCAATTGCCAGGTTTAGCCAATTGGCGATGGTGCGGCTGCGAATATCGGTGAACGAGGCGTAGAGCAGCGCAATTGCCAAGGCAATCAGCAGTCCGTAGTGAAGCAAGTCAGCAAGCATGTGGCCCTTCGGAACTTTCATTCGGCAGGGCGGATTGTCGGTTAAGCCAGTCCGCCGGTTTTTCCCTTGGGAACCGGGTGCTACAGATGACTGCTTACCAAATAGTAACCACGATCGGAGGCAGGTCATCAGCACTTTGAGCGAAACGACAGCCGGTCTGACGGGCGTGATCGACCGGCGCGCAATCCCGTCCGCTGCCCGCGAGAGCACTTGGCAGGCGGCCGACGGTCATGTGCTGCGCCGGATCGACTGGGCGGGACAGGAGGAGGCTCCGCGCGGGTCGATCCTGTTTTTTCCGGGGCGCGGCGACACCTATGAGAAATATCTCGAAACGCTCGAACAATGGCACCGCGCTGGTTGGCACGTAACCGCGTCCGATTGGCGCGGGCAGGCGGGGTCGGGGCGGCTCGGCAAGGATGAAGTTACCGGACACATCGATGACTTCAGCACTTGGACGCACGATCTTGCGCATGTCTGGAAGCAATGGATTGCCGAGGTGCCGGGGCCGCATGTGATCGCCGGACATTCGATGGGCGGCCATCTGATCATGCGCGCGCTCGTCGATGGTTTGTTCACACCCGACGCGGCCGTGCTTTCTGCCCCCATGCTCGGGATGAACGGTCCGCCTCTGCCGCTGCCGCTGCTCCACTTTGTCGCCAAGCTGATGACGAAGGTGGGCGATCCTACGCGGCAAGCGTGGAAGTGGAGCGAAAAGCCGGGCGAACTTCCGATTGGCCGTGCAGAACTGCTGACACATGATGCCGATCGCTATGCCGACGAATCATGGTGGCGCGAACATCGCCCCGAACTTGTAATGGGCCCCGCCAGCTGGGGCTGGGTCGAGCGGGCCTATGCCTCCTGGCGTGCGCTCGAAGCGCCGGGAGCCTTGGAGAAGGTCACTACCCCTGTGCTGATTATCTCCACTTCGGCGGACAGGCTGGTTAGCCATGAAGCGAATTTGCGCGCTGCACGCAGGCTGCCGAACTGCACGCTGGTGACCTTCGGCAATGAGGCACACCATGAGATCCTGCGCGAAGTGGACGAAGTGCGCGACAAGACGATGCGCGCGATTGCCGATTTTCTCGACGAGGTAGCGCCCGCGCAATGACCGAGAAGCTCTACGATTTTGCGGTGATCGGAGCGGGAATGGCAGGCGCGAGCATCGCCGCCGAACTCGCGCCTCATGCCAAGGTGCTTGTGCTCGAAGCCGAAGACGCGCCCGGCTATCATTCGACCGGGCGTTCGGCTGCATTCTGGGAGGAATGTTACGGCGGCCCCGGCCTCGTGCCGCTGACGCTGCCCTCGGGCGGCTATCTGCGCGAGCATGGCTTTCTGAACCAGCGCGGCGCGCTTTACATCGGTCGGGCTGAGGACAAGGCGAAGATGGACGGCTTCGTCGAGAATTTCGCAGGGACAGGCGTTACTATCGAACGGCTTGATGCGGGCGGGTTGCGTTCGAAGGTACCGCAGTTGCATGAAGAGTGGTGCGATGCGATCTACGAACCGGCCTGCGCCGATATCGATGTCGCGGCACTTCATCAGCATTATCTCAAGGCCTTGCGTCAGGGCGGCGTCGATCTGGTCTGCCGGGCGCGGGTAAGCGACCTTGCGCGCGAGCAGGGGGGCTGGCGGATCGGGACCGAGCGCGGCGAGACCTATCGCGCCGCGCAGATCGTCAACGCTGCCGGAGCGTGGGCAGACACGCTCGCCGGTTTGGCGGGCGCACAGCCGCTCGGTATCGGACCCTTGCGGCGCACGGTCGTGCAATTGCGCGTCTCACCCGAAGCGCCTGCCGATCAGCCGCTGGTGCTGGATATTTCGGGCGGCTTCTACTTCAAGCCCGACAACGGCCGGCTGTGGCTCAGTCCGCATGATGAAATCCCGAGCGATCCTTGCGATGCAGCGCCTGAAGAGATGGACGTGGCGGTCGCGATCGACCGCTTCCAGCAGGTGACCAAATGGCGCATTGAGGCGGTAGAGCGGCGCTGGGCAGGCTTGCGCAGTTTCGCCCCCGACCGCCTGCCCGTTTACGGACCCGATCCCGCAGTTTCGCGCTTCAACTGGTTTGCAGGGCAGGGCGGCTTCGGCATCCAGACCGCGCCGGCTGCCGCCCGGCTCGCTTCGCAAGTGCTGCTGGGGCTGGAGCCCGACGATCTTACCCGCGCCATTGATCCGCAAGCCTATTCGCCTGCACGGTTCAGCGCCCAAAAAGCGCGAAGGACGGGGTAGCCAGCAGGGCCGCTATCTGTAAGATACGGGTCGAGTTTCAACCACCTTGATAGAGGAAGACCAAATATGGCTCACAAGTTCGAAATCTATAAGGACAAGGCTGGCGAATTCCGCGTTCGCTTCAAATACAACAGCGAAATCATGTTCTCGACCGAAGGCTATTCGAGCAAGGACAGTGCGAAGAACGCGATCGCTTCGATCCAGAAGAACGGCCCGGGTGCGCCGATCGAAGACAACAGCTAAACCTGTCGTCTCATGAAATTCAAAACGGGCGTGCCGGGAAGCCGGTGCGCCCGTTTTGCATTGCAGCCTCTAAATCACGCCGCAGCGATGCGGTCGGCTTCGTCGCTGGCAAGCTGGTCGACACGGTCGTTTTCGGTATGGCCCGAATGCCCTTTGACCCAGCGCCAGTCGATCGTGTGCCTCGCGGACACTTCGATCAGTTCGTGCCAGAGATCGGCGTTGCGCACGGGCTTTTTCGACGCGTTGACCCAGCCGCGTTTTTTCCAGCCGTGAACCCACTTGGTTATACCGTCGAGCACATATTTGCTGTCCGACCAAAGCGTCACCGCGCAGGGCTCGGTAAGCGCCTCCAGCCCCTTGATCGCGGCCATCAGCTCCATGCGGTTGTTGGTGGTATCCGCCTCGCCGCCCGACAATTCCTTTTCGTGCTTGCCCATACGCAGCAGCGCGCCCCAGCCGCCGGGGCCGGGATTGCCCTTGCAGGCACCGTCGGTGAAAATCTCGACTTGTTTCATGGGGCGGCTTTGCCCGATCATTTGCCGCGCGCAAACAGCCCGCTGGCGTGTTCACCGTAAAACTGGAGCCGCCGGACGAAATCCATCGGGTCCTTGCGGGTGACGAGCGCGTCGGCAGGGGTGGTAATCCAGTCTTCGGCGCGGCTGGTGATGAACCGCACACAGGCGCCGCGCGCGAACAGCGGCAGGCAGGCGCGCTCCTCGTCGCCAAGCTGGCGGATGGTCTCATAGCCTGCCATGAGCGCCTCGCCGATCTCGGGGCGATAGCTTCGGCCGTCGCCCGAAAAGCACCAAGCGGCATGCGTGACCGCGAAATCATAGGCGAACGCGTCGCTGGCGGAGAAATAGAAGTCGATGAGGCCGGTCACTTCGTCGCCCAGCATCAGGACATTGTCGGGGAAGAGATCACAATGGACGACGCCGCCCGGCAAGTTTTCGGGCCAGCTTCCGGCAAATCCGGCCAGCGTTTCATCCAGAATGACGGGCAGGCTCGGGTCGATTCCGGCCAGCGCGTCACGACCGCATCGCTCGACCGTTGCAGACCATTGTGCCAGCGCCATGTCATTGACCCGGCTTTGCCCGAAATCAGCCACCGAGAGATGGTTTTGCGCCAGTGCCTTCCCAACCGAATAGGCTTGGCCCGCAGTCGGATGATCGACCGACACGCCAGAAAGATATTCGATCATCGCGACCGCCTTGCCGTCGATATGGCGATAGCTCGCCCCGTCGCGGTCGTGGATCGTGCGCGGCACGGGGCAACCCTTGGCCGCGAGGTGATCCATCAGGTCGAGGAAGAACGGCAGATCATCAAGGTCGATGCGCCGTTCGTACATGGTCAGAATGTATCGCGCGCCCTTGCCGTCGGGGCCCGTGGTTTCGATCAGCCAATTGGAATTGGAGACCCCCTCGGCAATGCCTTTGGCCGAAACCAGTTCGCCGACATCGTAATTCGCGATCAGCGCCGCGAGGTCTTCCGCGCCCAGATGAGTATAGACCGCCATGCGAGCGCAGCGCCTATTCGGTCAGCTGGCGCGGCAATTTGAAGACCATCTTCTCTTCCGCCGTGGTGATCGTGCGTTCGGTCACATTACGCAGCTTTGCGAGTGCATCGACGACTTCGCGCACCAGAATTTCCGGAGCCGATGCGCCTGCGGTCAGCCCGATAGTCTTCACGCCGTCGAGCCATGCGGGATCGATTTCTTCGGCGCGCTGGATCAGCTTGCTGGGTGTGCCCAGTCGCTCGGCCACTTCGACCAGTCGGAGCGAGTTGGAGGAATTGGGCGCACCCACGACCAGCACCAGATCGCAATCCGCGGCCAGTTCCTTGACTGCGGCCTGACGGTTCGAGGTCGCGTAGCAAATGTCCTCGGCTTTCGGCCCGCTGACATGCGGATAGCGCGCTTCGAGTGCGGCGATCACTTCGACGGTGTCATCGACCGAAAGCGTGGTCTGGGTGAGGTAGGCGAGCGGCTGATCCGCATCGAAGGGCAGGTTCTCCACGTCCTCGACCGTCTCGACCAAGGTCATCTGCCCGTCTTCGACCTGACCCATAGTGCCGATCACTTCGGGGTGGCCGCGATGGCCGATGAAGATGATGTGCCGCCCCTTTTCGAGCTGGCGCTCGGCCTGGCGATGAACCTTCGAAACCAGCGGGCAGGTTGCATCGACGTAGATCATATTGCGCCGCTCGGCCTCGGCAGGAACCGATTTGGGCACGCCGTGCGCGCTGAAAACGACTGGTGCATCGGTCGGCACTTCGTCGAGTTCCTTGACGAAGATAGCGCCTTTGGCCTTCAGACCTTCGACCACATATTTGTTATGGACGATTTCGTGCCGGACATAGACCGGCGCGCCATAGCGTTCGAGCGCCTTTTCGACGATTTCGATGGCGCGATCGACCCCTGCGCAAAAACCGCGCGGGGCGGCAATCAGCAGGTTGAGCGGTTCGGCAGCGACGGTGTCAGTGGATTGCAAGGGAGCGTTCATGCGTGAACCCCTAGCGCTTTGCTTTCCGGCTCGCTAGGGCATCGTGACGCTGCGCGGCCTTAGATGCTGCGCGACAGGACAAATCGAGGGATCACCTTCATGAAGTTTCGCACTCGTATCATTCCCGCCATCGCCATGGTCGCCGCTCTTGCAGGCTGCGCCAAAGAGGGTGAGCTGGTGGTTGATCAAGGCGTAGGCATCACCGCAGTGCTGACCACGTGCCCGGCGGTGGGTATCCCCGACTACACCGGCGACGTGACGACGTTCCGCACGTCGGGCGATCCGACGCTGGCCAATCTCGACGTTTCGGCCTCGATGACCAATCTGCGTTCGACCTGCGATGATTCGGGCGAAAAGGTCTATTCCGAGGCGACTTTCGACATTCGCGCCCGCCGCAGCGATGTGCGCGGCGCACGCACCGTAACGCTGCCCTACTTCGTGACCGTTCTTCAGGGCGGCAGCGCGGTTGTGTCGAAGCGCGTGGGTGAAGTGACGCTCAACTTTGCCGACGGACAGGAACGCGCGGAGGCTTCGGCTCGTGCAGGCTCTTTCGTCGATCGTTCGGCCGCAACGCTGCCCGAAGACATCCGCGAGCGTATTACGCGTAAGCGACGGGCTGGCGACACCGAAGCGGCGCTCGACCCGCTGGCAGCCCCTGAAGTGCGTGCGGCAATTGCCCGCACCCGGTTCGAAATGCTGATCGGCTTCCAGCTCAACGAAGAGCAACTGGCGTATAACGCGACGCGCTAATTTGTTGCGTTCGCCCATCCGGGCGAACTCCTCGGCGCTATTCCTCCGCTTCGCTACGGGCACCTACGGGCGGGCGGTCGCCCTTGCGACGCTGCGCGCCGTTCCGCATCGGTGAGGCTGATCTTTAGCTTTCTTCCTTGCATCCTCCGCCTGAATGCGGAAACGCACGAGAATATTATGACCGACACGAAAACTCTCTACGCCGCCTATGCGGGCACGATTGAAAACGCGCTCGAAGCGCTGGTCGCCGAAGGCACTCTGCCCGATGGCACGTCCTTTGCGAACGTCACGCTGGAGCCGCCGCGCGACGCCTCGCATGGCGATCTTGCCACCAATGCGGCGATGGTGCTGGCGAAGCCCGCCAAGACCAATCCTCGCGCGCTGGCCGAAGCTCTCGCTGCCAAGCTTGAAGCGCATGATGGCATTGCCAGCGCCGATATCGCCGGGCCGGGCTTTATCAACCTGCGTCTCGATCCTGCCGCATGGCTGGGCGAGCTTGAGGCGATCAATCGGTTGGGTGACGAATACGGGCGCTCCACCATGGGAGAAGGCCGGACGGTAAATGTCGAATATGTCTCGGCCAACCCGACCGGGCCGATGCACATGGGCCACTGCCGCGGCGCTGTGGTGGGCGATGCGCTGGCGAGCCTCCTTGAACTGGCGGGCCACACGGTCATCCGCGAATATTATATCAATGACGCAGGCGGTCAGGTCGATACGCTCGCACGCTCGGCGCACCTGCGCTACCGCGAGGCGCTGGGCGAGGATATCGGCGAGATTCCCGAAGGTTATTACCCCGGCGACTATCTGATTCCCATCGGCGAAGCGCTGGCGAAGGAACTGGGCGACAAGCACCAGAACGAGCCGGAGGAAGAATGGCTTCCCTATTTCCGCGCCGAAGCGGTCGAGAAGATGATGGACCTCATCAAGTCCGATCTTGCTCTGCTTGGCATCCATCATGATGTCTTCGCTTCCGAAGCCGCGCTTCACGCTGCGGGCAAGCCCGACGAGGCCGAAGCGTGGCTGCGTGCGCATGATCTGGTCTATGACGGCGTGCTCGAAGCGCCCAAGGGCAAGGCCCCGCCGGAAGATTGGGAGCCGGTGGAATTGCCACTGTTCCGCTCGACCAAGTTTGGCGACGATCAGGACCGCCCGATCAAGAAGTCGAACGGCAAATGGACCTATTTCGGTGCCGACCTCGCCTATCACATTCAGAAGGCCGAGAATGCCGACGAACTGATCGACATCTGGGGCGCCGATCACGCTGGTACGGTCAAGCGGATCAAGGCCGCCGTGGCGGCGCTTTCCGAAGGCAAGGGCACGCCCACGCCGTTCGATGTGAAACTGGTCCAGATGGTCCAGCTGATGCGCGGCGGCGAGCCGGTGAAAATGTCCAAGCGTTCGGGCAATTTCATCACCATCGCCGACATGGTCGATGAAGTGGGCAAAGACGTCGTGCGCTTCACCATGCTGACCCGCAAACCTGAAGCGCAGATGGAATTCGACTTCGCCAAGGTGGTCGAGGCGTCCAAGGATAACCCCGTGTGGTACGTCCAGTATGCCCATGCGCGGATCCAGTCGACCTTGCGCAAGGCGCTCGAAGAGGAAGGCGTTAGCCCCTCGGCAGCTAATCTTGACCAGCTTGGCGCAGAGGAAATCACCCTCATCCAGCGCGCCGCGCAGTTCCCGCGCGAAGTCGAAGCCGCCGCCAAAGCCCGCGAACCGCACCGCATCGCGTTCTATCTCTATGACCTCGCAACCGACCTCAACGCCTTCTACAGCCTCGGTAACACGGCGGTTGAAAAGCGCTTCATTGTGAAACAGGATAAGGGATTGTCCGGAGCCCGGCTTTTCTTGGCCGACTCTATCGGGCAAGTGCTGCGCAATGGGCTGCGCGTGTTAGGCGTGGAAGCCGTTGACCGTATGTAAGAGGACGCCGCCAGGGTGATTATCGAAGCCGAATATGAAGAGGTCGGGGACGCTGACAGCCAGCTCGATCTCTCCGAGGACGACAGTCTCCCTTGGCTTGAGGCCGACGAAGACGATGAGGCTGCGGGCGGTGTCGATACGGCGCAGATTATCGCCTTCGCGCTGATCCTGATCACGATCCTGGTGCTCGTGGTCGGTGCAATCTGGTACTTCGGCAACCGCAACAGCGATGCCGAATTCGTCGCAGACGGCAGCACCATCGAAGCGCCCGAAGGTCCGATCAAGGTTCGCCCGGACGATCCCGGCGGCAAGGAATTCGACGGAACCGGCAATGTCGCACCCGTCGTGGGCGAAGGCGGCACGCGTGAAGGCGTGATGGCCACTGACGAGCCTGACGAAGCCACCAAGGTCGAGCCTGCAACCGAAGCACCCTCCAGCAGCGGTGTCGGCGTGCAGCTTGCAGCATATTCGTCACGCGCACGGGCCGAACAGGGCTGGAACGACCTCCGCAGTCGGACCGAAGCGCTTTCCGGCGTACGCTACCGGATCGAAGAAGGCACGGTCGACATCGGCAAGGTTTACCGCCTTCAGGCAGTCGCCGGAGACCGTGCGGCAGCCGACCAGCTTTGCGCCCGGCTCAAGGCCGACGGGCTCGACTGTCAGGTCAAACCCTGATTTTCCGCCCGCTCGGGCCGCGATTCACCGGTTTCCCAACAGATTTCCCCCCGAAATCGCGCAAATGCGTGGTTAGCGCGCTTGCCTGATCGCGTCCTCGCTGCAAGGTTTCCTGCATGGTTCCGGCAATTTTCGGATGTTCTGGCCCTGAATTGACCGCGGAAGAGCGCGCCTTCTTCCGTGAGGCTGATCCTGCGGGCTATATCCTGTTCGGTCGCAACTGCGTCGACCGCCAACAATTGCGCGCGCTGACCGACGATCTGCGGTCAATCCATGGACGCGACCGTCTGCTGATTTCCATCGATCAGGAAGGTGGCCGTGTCGCTCGTCTGCGCCCGCCGCAATGGGCTGCCTATCCGGCTGGCGAGGCTTTCGACAAACTCTACGAGCTGGAGCCTGCGAGCGCGATCGAGGCGGCGCGCGCCAGTGCCAAGGCGATGGCGTTGGAGCTGTCCGCGATGGGGATCACAGTCGATTACCACCCTCCGCTCGATGTGCGGCAGGCAGGCGCGCATGACGTAATCGGTGACCGCTCGCTGGGCAGCGATCCGATGCAGGTGGCTGCGATTGGCCGCGCCATTCTCGATGGGTTGGCGGCCGGCGGTGTCACCGGCTGTATCAAGCATATGCCCGGACACGGGCGCTCGATGTGCGACACGCACAAGGAAATGCCGACGGTTCACGCCAGCGCCGAGGAACTGGAACACGATTTCGCGCCGTTCCGCAGCCTCAATTCGGCGTTGATAGGGATGACCGGACATCTCAAATTTCCGGTCTGGGATGCGGACAATCCCGCGACGCTTTCGTCCACCATAGTCAGCGACATCATTCGCGGCGCAATCGGCTTCGACGGGCTGTTGCTGACCGATGATATCGACATGGAAGCGCTCGACGGCTCGATCCCCGATCGCTCGGCCCGCGCACAGGCCGCGGGCTGTGACATCGTGCTCAATTGCTGGGCCAAGATCGACGACATGACCGGCATTTGCGAGGTTCTTTCGCCCGTGTCGGATGCCACCGCCGCGCGGCTGGACCGCGCTCTTGCGGGTACTTTCGTCGCCGACACGATGGACGAGGAACAACCCGATTTGCTCGCCAAGCGCGACGCGCTGCTGGCTTTGGCGGAGGCCGCGGCGTGAGCGTTGCGAGCGAGAATGAAGACGGCTTCATGCTCACCGGCGATGCGGCGGGCGCGGCCGAACCGACCGCTGAAATGCCCCAAGGCTGGCCTGAAGATGAAGTCCGAAAACAGGGCGCGAAGGCGGGCGACGAAGCGCTTTATCTTGAGCTCGACGGGTGGGAAGGGCCGCTCGACCTGCTGCTCGACCTCGCGCGGCGGCAGAAGGTCGATCTGCGCCAGATTTCGATCCTCGCGCTGGTCGACCAGTACCTGACCTATATCGAGCGTGCGCAGGACCTGCGGCTCGAACTGGCGGCCGATTACCTCGTGATGGCGGCATGGCTGGCCTATCTCAAATCGGCGCTGCTGTTGCCCAAGGACGAGCAGGAAGACCCGTCGCCCGAAGAGCTCGCGCTGCGGCTGCAACTGCGTCTTCAGCGCCTCGGCGCTATGCGAGAGGCGGCAGCGCGGTTGATGGCGCGTGATCGTATCGGGCGCGACATTTTCCTGCGCGGTGCCCCCGAAGGACTGCGCACCGACCGCAAGACGCTGTGGCGGTCGGATGCCTATTCGATCATTCAGGCCTACGGTCAGGTCAAGGCGCGCACCGCACCGCGCATCTACCACGTCTCCAACCGCCCGGTGATGACACTCGACAGCGCGCTCGACCGCGTTTCGGCGATGCTCGGCGTGACGCTCGAATGGATGGAAATCCGCGACTTCCTGCCTCCGCACGCAGAGCCTGCGCTGCGCAAATCGGCGCTGGCATCGAGCTTCGTTGCTGCGTTGGAACTGGCGCGACTGGGCAGGGCGGAGATCGATCAGGAGGGGGCTTTCGCCCCGCTGCGAATTCGTCGCCTGAAAGAAGCGGTCAGACAGGCGGTTGAAGCGTGACCGACGATACCGCTCCCGATGAGCTCGAACGCGGGCTTGAGGCCACACTGTTTGCTTCCGATGAGCCGCTGACCGTCGAGCAGCTTTCGGCACATCTGGGCGATCTCGAAAAATCCTCCATCCGCGAAGGGCTGGCCGCGCTGCAGGAACACTATGCCAAGCGCGGTGTGCATCTGGTCGAGCGCGGGAAGCGCTGGCACTTCGAAACCGCCGCCGACATGGCGCATCTTTTGCGGCGCGAGAAGGAACAGGTCCGCAGGCTCAGCCGTGCCGCAACCGAAGTGCTCGCGATCATCGCATATCACGAGCCGGTCAGCCGCGCCGAAATCGAATCGATCCGCGGCGTGCAGACCAGTTCCGGTACGCTCGACGTGCTGATGGAGGCGGGCTGGATCAAGCTGGCAGGCCGCCGCGAGGTGCCCGGGCGTCCGGTGATCTACGCGACCACCAATGATTTCCTCGACCACTTCGGCCTCGAATCACGGCGCGATCTGCCGGGGATCGACGAACTTAAGGCGGCGGGGTTGCTCGATCCGGTGGATGAGGCCTTTGAAGAGGCCATGGGCGCGCAGGATTGCGAGGCAGACGAAGACGCATCGGAGGATGCCGAAGAGGATGCCGAAAGCTGACCTCCGCTTGATGACTGGCATCGAAGCGCCATCCCCTCTATATTACGCACCGAACATCCCCGTTGATGGGACAATCAAGAGAGAATTCGCATGGGTAGTATCGGAATCTGGCAAGTCGTCATCGTTGGGCTGGTGGTCCTCATCCTGTTCGGACGCGGCCGCATTTCCGAGATGATGGGCGATTTCGGCAAAGGCATTTCGAGCTTCAAGAAAGGCATGACCGAGGACGATTCCAAACCTGCGTCGAACGCGCAGATCGAATCTCCGGCCAAGGACCCCGCTCCCAGCGAGACCAAAACCAGCGAAAAGACTGAATCGCCCAACTGATTTTTCGCACACTGCGCAGTCCCCTGAGGACGCGCCTGAAGGCCTAGCATGTTCGACATCGGCGCCGCTGAATTACTGGTAATCATCATCGTCGCGGTCCTTGTGATCGGGCCGAAAGACATGCCGCACGCCATGCGCACCGCAGGCCGCTGGATCGGCAAGGTGCGCAAGGTTTCGACCCATTTCCGCACCGGTATCGACGCGATGGTGCGCGAAGCCGAGCTTGAGGACATGGAGAAGAAGTGGAAGGCGCAGAACGAAGAGATCATGCGCCGTTCCGCCGTTTCGAGCGAGGCTGCTTCGGGCGAGCCGGTGATGACCGGTCCTCCACCTGTTGCCGATTCCACGGCTTCCGAGGCGAAGCCTGAAGGTGCGCCCGCAGCGGAGGAAAAGCCCGCGCCTCCGCCCTCCGCTGATACGAAATCTGGCGAATAGACGATGGCATTCGATATCAAGGACATCGACGAATCGCGCGCACCGCTACTCGACCATTTGATCGAATTGCGCACGCGGCTGGTGCGTTCTGTGTTCGCCCTGATGATCGGGTTCGGCGTGTGCTTCTACTTCGCCGATCCCATCCTAGGCTTTCTGGTCCAGCCGCTGAAAGAGGCGTTTCCCGAAGGGGAAGGGCAGCTCATTTTCACGCAGCTGCCTGAGATATTCTTCGTCGAACTGAAGGTCGCGCTGTTTGCAGGCTTCATGGTCAGCTTCCCGATCATTGCCAACCAGCTTTGGGCCTTCATTGCGCCGGGCCTTTACGCGACCGAGAAGAAGGCGTTCCTGCCGTTCCTGATCATGACGCCGGTTTTGTTCCTCAGCGGAGCGGCGCTGGCCTACTACGTCGTGATGCCGACCGCGTTCGAATGGTTCCTCGGCTTTGGTGGAGAGGCTGGCGGGCTTTCGGTCCAGGCGCTGCCGACGGCAGGCGACTACCTCAGCCTGGTGATGCAGTTCATCTTGGCCTTCGGGATCACCTTCCTGCTGCCGGTATTGCTGCTGTTGTTGCACCGCGCAGGGATTGTCTCGCGCGCGCAATTGGCCGGCGCGCGCCGTTATGTGGTGGTTGGCGTTGTCGCGCTGGCGGCGATTGTAACGCCGCCCGATCCCGGCAGTCAGGTCATCCTAGCGGTGCCACTGTTGTTGCTCTTCGAGGGCTCGCTGATCCTGATGCGCTTGCAGGAACGCGCGGTGAATCGCGCAAAGGCCAAGGAACCGGGCGAAGACAGCGCAGCCGAAGAGAAGAACCTTCCTGCCGAATAAAGCAGCTTGCCGACACCGATCCCAATACCGCACAAAAAAGAGGCCCCGATCAAGGGGCCTCTTTCTTAGGACTACACGCTTGGTCTGTTTGCAGGCAGCGTCTTACGGGCTGACCGAATTGTCGTCGTCAGCGATAACGACGATGCCGCCAATGACAGCCGCAGCTGCAAGCACGGCGAGCAGGATGCCCGAGCCCTGCACTTCGCTTTCACCCTCGATGGGGCGCTGGCGCGGTCGAAGGCTGCTTCTGCAATGGCAGGCGATGCCGCAAGCGAAAGCGCGGCGGCGGCCATGGCGATGGTACGGATCTTCATTGAGTCGTCTCCTAGGTTTGAACAGAGCAAACTCACCCAAGGGGTTCGCTGGCCCGGCGTATGCGGTCCCCGAATTCCAAACGACTGGCCTGCAGGGGCTGGCAGGTCAGTTGCATCTCTTTTCCAGTCACCACTCACCGGCCGCAGACATTGGCAATTTTGCGCCGTTTGCTCACAATCGGGCGGAATTCCCGATGGCAACTGTCCGGGAATGACGAATCACATTCACCATCCCCGTCTCCGTCCAAATCGACGAAGTCGGTGACCAATTTATGAAAAATGTGAAGTAAATCAAGCACCTACGTATCACTACGTAGGTGTGCGCTAGGTTGCGTTAAGGATTGACGCCTTCACCGACGAACACACGCTGCCCGCTCACCCAGACCTCGCGGATTTCGGTTTCGCGAATGTCGCCGGGCGAGGCCAGCATCGGGTCGCGGTCAACAAACAGGAAGTCAGCCCGCTCGCCCGGTATCAGTCTCCCGAAACGCCCATCGGCAAAGCCTGCATAGGCTGCCTCAGAGGTAAATGCGGCAAGGGCCTGCTCGCGGCTGACGGTTTCCTGTGCGCGCCAGCCGCCGAAGGGTTCGCCATTGGCATCGGTGCGGCTGATTGCCACCGCGATACCCGCAAAGACGTCAGCGGGCTCGACCGGCGCGTCGGAGCCAAAGGCAAGCTTGCCGCCCGCTTCGAGAATGCTGCGCCAGGCATAGGCGCCTCCCAGCCGTTCCTCGCCCAGCCGCGCCTCGGCCATCAGCCGGTCGCTGGTCTGGTGGAGCGGCTGCATCGAGGCGATGATGCCGTGTTCGCCAAAGCGTTCGAGGTCGGCAACATCGACGATCTGCGCGTGTTCGATCCGCCAGCGACGGTCGCCCTTGTAGCTTTCCGAAAGCTCTTCAATCGCCGACAGCACATCGGCATTGGCAGCATCGCCGATTGCGTGGACGGCAGACTGGAAGTCGTTCATCGCCGCCCGGCTCATGCGGTTGCGCAATTGCGCAGGTGTGATGAGGGCAAGGCCGTGGGTCGAGGCTTCGTCGGAATAGGGTTCCTTCAGCGTCGCCCCGCGCGATCCCAGCGCGCCGTCGACGTAGAGCTTGATCCCGTTCAGACGCAGCCTGTCTTCGTAGAGCCACGGGGTCGGGCCGGGGCCGCCGATGATCTCCATGGCCTCGGGCGAGGAAGCATAGGACATGATGCGGATGCGCAGCTGGCCCAGATCGCCCGCGCGGCGAAAGGTCTGCCAATCCACCACGCTGGTCCCCATGTCGGCGACAGCGGTGATGCCGTTTGCAAGCAGCCGCTCCTGCGCCAACGCCAGCGCGGCGTCGCGGTCTTCGGGGCGCGGGGCAGGGATCACGCCTGCGACGAGGCTTTCGGCATTGTCGATGAACACGCCGCCCGGATTGCCGGCTGCATCGCGAATTACGCGCCCGCCTTCGGGATCGGCGGTTGCAGCGGTCACTCCGGCCTGTTCCATCGCCAGCGAATTGGCCCATGCCGCGTGGCCGTCCACGCGTTGCAGCCAGACCGGGCGATCCGGCACAACTGCATCCAGCTCGGCCGCGGTCGGGAAGCGGCCAAGGCCCCATTTTTCCTGATTCCAGCCGCGCCCGAGGATCCAGGGGCGACCCTCGTTTTCTTCTGCGAACCGCCCGATTGCCGCGAGCGCTTCTTCAAGGCTCTCGGTTTCCGACAGGTCGAGCGTCAACGCGCCGAAGCCGATCCCCATGACGTGCACATGCGCATCGATCATGCCGGGCAGCATGACCTGCCCCTTGCCGTCGATCGCGAATTCGATGTCCTCCGGGCGATCCTCGCCGCGTTCGAGCACGTGTGTGACGACGCCCTCGTCGTCGAAAACCAGCTGGGTAAAGCGTTTGACCTCGCCGCTCTCGTCGATTGTTACGCCATCGACATTATAGACCAGCGTATCGGCCAAGGCGGGGCTTGCGATGAGTGCGGCGCCTGCTGCGAGAAGGGTGCGGATCATGGAGGTTTTCACGGGATTTCGGCCTCTGGTAATCTGTTGACCGGCATGCGCGACGCGATGTCGCTGTGCCGCTTGTGCTTCGGCACTAATGCCTAAAAGCGTCGCTGCCAATGCACGCAGGGCAAAGCCGGGCGGCGATAGGGGGCAAGGAATTCTTGGGCGCTCGGGGGCGTTTCGAATTGCCCTTACGGCAATGTGCATCTAACCCGCGCGCACTATGAACGCGACAGCCAACACCGCTAGCCCCGCCGATCTCACACTCGATTCCGTGCGCGCAGCCGCTGCAAGGATCGAAGGCGCAGTGGTCAGCACGCCGATGATGCACTCGATCACGTTGTCAGAGATTACCGGTGCGGACATTTGGCTGAAGTTCGAAAACCTCCAGTTCACCGCGGCGTATAAGGAGCGCGGCGCGCTTAATGCGTTGCTGCAATTGAGCGACGAACAGAAGGCGCGCGGCGTGATTGCGGCTTCGGCGGGCAACCACTCGCAGGGGCTTTCCTATCACGGCACCCGTCTGGGTGTGCCGGTCACTATCGTCATGCCGAAGACGACGCCGACGGTGAAGGTCATGCAGACCGAGCGTGTCGGCGGCAATGTCGTGTTGTTCGGCGAAACCTTCGACGAAGCCAATGCCCATGCGCGCGAGCTCGAAATCGAGCGCGGGCTGACTTTCGTGCACCCCTTCGACGATCCGCAGATCGCCGCAGGGCAGGGCACGGTCGCGCTCGAAATGCTCGAAGTGAAGCCCGATCTCGATTGCCTCGTCACTCCGATCGGTGGCGGTGGGCTGATTTCGGGCATGTCGACCGTCGCAAAATCGCTCAATCCCGATATCGAAGTCGTCGGTGTGCAGGCGGCGCTGTTTCCGAGCATGTTCGACCGTATCAAGGGCGAGAGCCATGATTGCGGCGGCGATACGCTCGCCGAAGGGATCGCGGTCAAGCATCCGGGCGAATTCACCGCAAAGGTGATCGCAGAGCGGGTCGATGACATTCTGCTGGTGGACGAACCCGATCTTGAGAAAGCCGTGGCGCTGCTGCTCCAGATCGAAAAGACCGTGGTCGAAGGCGCAGGCGCTGCCGGGCTGGCCGCAGTCCTCAGCAATCCGGAGCGGTTTGCGGGCAAATCGGTCGGGCTGGTCTTGTGCGGTGGCAATATCGACACGCGGCTGCTTGCCAATGTGCTACTGCGCGATCTGGCACGTCAGGGCCGACTTGCCCGTCTGCGCGTCACCTTGCAGGATCGCCCCGGCGCGCTGTTCAAGGTCATGCGTCTGTTCGACGAGCACAATGTCAACATCATCGAAATTTACCACCAGCGCATCTTCACGACGCTGCCCGCAAAGGGACTGATCACCGACATTGAATGCGAGGCGCGCGACGCCGAGCAGGTCGAGCGGCTGGTAAAGGCCCTGCGCGCGGCGAAGTACAATGTGCAGGTCGTCGAACTGAATTGATTCGCGTCTGCAGGGCGCTGCGTGGCGTCCCGATTAATCGCTGGAGTGCAGTGTGTCCCGCTATGCGACGGGCTCTTGCGCGGCTGTGAAACATTGCTCCGATCCGGCGCAAATCTGTATCCACTCCTGTGCAAAGTAACCCAAAATTCACCCTGTTTTGTGGTTAAGGGTCTTTTACCGACGGGGCCTTGTAGGCATAAGAATGTCTTAACAACGACATCGACGATTCTTCGATCGCCCGTTTAAGGCTGGCGTTTTCGAAGCCTTCAGAGAGGACGAAGCCAGCCCGTGACGGCCCCGATCCGCTTTCCCCGTTTCTTTGTGACCAGCCCTGCGCCGTGTCCGTACCTTCCGGGGCGGAGCGAGCGGAAGGTGTTCACTGAGCTGAAGGGCGCGCATGCGGATCAGCTGAACGAAGCGCTTGGCCGGATCGGTTTCCGTCGCAGCCAGACGGTTGCCTATCGTCCCAGCTGCCTCGATTGTCAGGCGTGCGTGTCGGTTCGCGTTGTCACCGATGAATTCAAACCGTCGAACACGCAGAAGCGCGATCTCAAGCGCAACAGCGATCTGGTCGTCACCGAATGTCGTCCGTGGGCGACCGACGAACAGTTCGAATTGCTGACCAAATATCTCTCGGTGCGTCATCCCGACGGCGGCATGTCCACGATGGACGAGATGGACTATGCCGACATGGTTGAGCATACGCCCGTCACCAGCACGCTGGTCGAGTATCGCGAGCCGACCGAGGACGGCGAACCGGGCCGGCTTGTCGGCGCTTGTCTGACTGACCGTCAGGGTGATGGGCTGTCGATGATCTATTCCTTCTACGATCCCGATCACGCAGAGCGTGCCGGCCTCGGCAATTACATCATCCTCGATCATATCCGCCGCGCGGCAGAGGGCGGTCTGCCCTATGTCTATCTCGGCTATTGGGTCGATGGCAGCCCGCGCATGCAGTACAAGGTGCGCTACCGTCCGCTCGAAAAGCTCACGCGTGAAGGCTGGCAGCGCATGCCGAAAACCGAGCAATCGCGACTGATCGCCGCAGCTACGGCACCGCGTGACAAATTGGCTGGTGCAATGGGCGGTGCACGGGGTAAGGACGGTCAACCCGTCAAATTCCCTTCAAGCTGAGGTTTTTTGAGACAAATCAGGCTCAATTTGGCTCTCGGGGCCAGTCTGATCATTTTTGCCGGCACCAGTGCAGCGGGCCAAGAAGCCGCGCCCGCGCCGCAGGAACAGATCGAGCAGCCGACCGAAGCAAGCGTCGAACCGCAGCCTGACGCGACGCCCGAGCCTGTCGCGCCGCGCCCCGTTCCGCAAACGCTCGATGATCTGATTCCGCAATCTGCCACCGACGATGCCGAAGGCTGGGCAGCGCAGGGTGCAGATGAGGTGGCTGGACCGGTGGTTCCGGTCGAATATCCGGCAGACGAGGCGCTCGACCCGTCAGATCCGCTGTTCGACATCGACGGAGCGATCGACTCAATCGCGATCCCTACGCCCGATCCGCTGACGCCCGATCCGGACCGCCCGAGCTTTGCCGATATTGCGGCCCCCGACCTGATCGACCTGCCCGAACTCGCCGATGTCGAAGTGAGCGACGAACTCACGCTGGCATTTCCTGCCGAGGCAGGGTTGTTCCCCGAGCAGGACGAATTCGTCGCCCGCTTCCGCGCCTTGTCGGCGATCGAAGCGCTTGAATCCGACGACGACACCGTGCCGCAGCTTGCTGCCCGCGCTCGCTCGGACGAGGCGCTGCTGAGCCAGATGCTGCGCACTTACGGCTATTACGATGGCGAAGTCGTGCACCAGCTGTCCGGTGGCCGGCGCGGGTTCGCGCGCGGTGAAGAGGGCGAGCCGGAACGCGAAGTCGACAACAGCCCCTCGGTGCGTTTCGATGTCATCCCTTCGGTGCGCTACAGCTTCGGCACGGTCGATCTGGGCGCGCTCGACGATCTCGGCGCCCCTGACGGCAGCGATCTTCGGGACGTGTTCGGTATCAAACCGGGCGACCCGCTTTATGCCGACCGCATCATCACCCAGCAGGCCCAGCTGCGCTTGGCATTGGGCGAAACGGGCTATCCCTTCGCGACGATGGACGAGCCCGATCTGCTGATCGACCATGCCCGGCAGGAAGGGGATTTGACGCTTCCGGTAAATCCGCGCGGGAAGTACGAATTTGCCGAGATTGCGAGCAGCGATCCGGCCTTCCTCTCCAATCGCCACCTCCAGCGCATCGCCCGCTTCGATCCGGGCGACACTTATGCCACCAGCCTGCAATCGGATTTGCGTCGGGCAATCCTTGCCACGGGTCTGGTGTCGAGCGTTGTAATCACCCCGCGCGAAACGGTCGCACCGACCGACGACCAGCCGGGCCAGCTGGCGCTCGATGTCGAAATGGAACGCGCGCCCTTGCGCACCATTTCGGGCGCGATCGGTTACGGCACCGAGGACGGCATCAAGGTCGAGGCCGGATGGGAGCACCGCAACCTCTTTCCGCCCGAAGGCGCGCTGCGCTTGCGCGGGATTGTCGGCACGAGGGAGCAGCTTGCGAGCGTTACCTATCGCCGCAACAACTTCCGCGACCGCGACCAGATTCTGACGATCGACGCCTATGCCAGCGATATCGAAACCGATGCGGTGGATGCCCGCACGGTTGCGCTGCGCGGTGCGTTCGAGCGGGTGTCGAACCTCTTGTTCCAAAAGCCGCTGAGCTGGTCGGTCGGGGCAGAAGCGCTCTACACGGACGAACGCAACCGCGTGATCAGCGGGATCGAGCGTCCGCGCCAGACCTATCTGATCGGTGCGCTGTTCGGCAGCGCCACGCTCGACAGTTCGGACGATCTGCTCGACCCGAGCGAGGGTTTCCGCCTGACGGGTTTCCTCGGCCCAGAGGTTTCGCGCAGCATCGGTACAGAGACTTTCTATCTGCGCGCGCAGGTCGACGGGAGCATGTATCATGATGTCGGTCCCGCGGTGATCGCGGGCCGGGTGCGACTGGCGACGATCCAGGGTGCGGAAGCCTTTGAAATCGCCCCGTCGCGCAGGCTCTATTCGGGCGGTGGCGGATCGGTGCGCGGCTATGGCTATCAGGCCATCGGACCCCTTAACGATCTGGGCGAGCCGACCGGCGGCGCTTCGCAAGTCGAAGTCGGCGTCGAAGCGCGCATCCAGACCGGCTTTCTCGACGGCGCGGTCGAGGTTGTACCGTTCTTCGATGCCGGTTCGGTCTCGCTCGGCTCCACTCCCGACTTCCGTTTCGTCAAATATGGCGCAGGGGTCGGCATCCGATACAAGACCACGTTCGGCCCGATCCGTGCCGACCTCGGCGTGCCGCTCAACCCCGGACCGTTCGACGCGCCAGTGGTGCTCTATGTCAGTCTCGGGCAGGCATTCTGATGAGCGAGACGGACGAAATCATCGAGGACCCGCCCGAGCGCAAGCGCAAGCGTCGCTGGGCCAAGCGGCTGGGCTGGACGCTCGCGATCCTGTTCGCGCCCATTCTCGCAGCCGCGCTGTTTCTGTCCTCTCCGATCGGCAAGCGCTTCGTTGCCGACCAAATTGCCCAGGTGGCCCCTGCTTCGGGCCTGCGTTTCGAAGTCGGGCGGATCGAAGGCGATATCTATGGTCAGGCGGTGTTGCACGATGTGACGCTCAAGGACCCCAAAGGCGCGTTTCTCACTATCCCCGAAGTCGAGCTCGACTGGCGCCCGCTCAGCTGGCTGTGGAGCGGGATCGACATTCGCGAGCTGACCGCGCGGCGCGGCACTTTGACGCGCCTGCCCGAACTGCTGCCGGGCGATCCCGATGCACCGCTGCTGCCCGATTTCGACATTCGCGTTGACAAGTTCGAGATCGACAATCTCAGCATCGCCAAGGGCGTCGCGGGCGAGGCGGTGCAGCGCGTCGATTTCACCGCCAAGGTCGATATCCGTTCGGGCCGCGCGCTGATCGATGCCGAAGGGGTGTTCGGCCCCGAAGACAATATCGACCTGTTGCTCGACGTCGAACCCGATGGGGACCGCTTCGATGTCGCGCTCGATTATCACGCTGCCGAAGACGGCCCGATTGCAGCCCTGGCGGGATTGAACGCCACCTACGAGGGCAAGATCGAGGGCGAGGGGACATGGACCCATTGGCTCGGCCATGCGCTGGTGATGCGGCTCGACGACGACGGCCGCGAGCGGGTCGCGGGTTTCCAGCTGACCAACGATGCCGGGACCTATGGCGCGCTGGGGCAGTTCAGCCCGCGTCTGGCGCAAGGCACTGTGTTGTCGCGCGCGGTGGGGGACGCACTCTCGCTCGCGCTGTCCGGCACGTTGGAAGACAGCGTGTTCGACGGCGATATTGCAGCGGTTTCCTCTGCGCTCGATCTGCGCGGTGAAGGCGCGCTCGATCTGGCGGGGAACAGTGCAGACGGTTTCGAAGCGCAGGCTGTGTTGCGCGATCCCGGCCTGCTGGGTGAGGCCGCACGCTTTGAAGGCGCACGCCTCTTTGCAACAATTGACGGGCCGTTTCGCGACCTGACCATCGACCACCGGCTGACGGTGGCACGACTGGATGCTGCCGATGCCGTCACTGCCGAGCGTCTCGCGCAATCGGGTGTGGCGACGTGGAATGGCGAGACGCTGCGGCTCCCGCTCGATGTTTCGGTGGCGAGGGTTGTGACAGGCAACGAGCTGGTCGATCCGCGACTTGTCGATGGCACGCTGCAAGGTTTGCTCAGCTGGTCGGGCAACGACCTTGATGCCGACAATGCGCGCGTCGATTTTCCCGGGCTGGCCGCCCAACTGACCCTGCGCGGAGATACCGGAACCGGCGTCTATGCGCTCGCTGGCCCCGTCAATGCGCGTGGCTTCGAAATTGACGCGCTCGGAACGCTCAACGCCAACACCAAGATCGTCGCCCGTTTCGGACCCTCGATCCCGTGGAGCCTCAATGCCAATCTCTCGGGTGTCGTGAACGATGTTCGCAATGCGAGCGTCGCCAATCTTGCGGGCGATCAGGTCCGGTTTGACGGCAGTCTCGGCATGAGCGCGAACGATCCGCTGGTGGTGCGCGACATGGTGATCGAAAGCGACCGCCTCGACGCGCGGCTCGACAGCCGCATCGCAGGCGGGCGCACGACTATCGCGGGGAGCGGACGGCAGGCCCAGTATGGCCCCTTCACTTTCGACGCCGAAGTCACCGGAGACGGTCCGCGGGCCAATCTGGTGCTCGCCGACCCGCTTCCCGCAGCAGGTCTGGCGGATGTGCGGATCGGGATCATGCCAGAGGGCGACGGGTTTGCCATCGATGTCGCCGGAGACTCCATGCTCGGGCCGTTTGAAGGCGCGCTGGGCCTAGTCCTGCCTGCCGATGCGCCAACCCGCATCGCGCTCGAACGGCTGCGGGTCTATCGGACCGATGTGAGCGGCGATCTCGCGCTGCTCGACAACGGGATTAGCGGCAATCTTGCGCTCAGCGGCGGCGGGCTTAACGGCACCATCGGATTGAGGCCGGGTGCGGGCGGGGCGCAGGGCTTCGACCTCGACCTTGCAGCGCGGCAAGCGCGGTTCGGCGGCGAGACGGCGATTGCGCTCGCCTATGCCGACATTTCCGCAAGCGGCACGTTCGACACCAATGCCAACCAGATCGAGGCCGATATCAACGGAACCGGCCTCCAGTATGGCGCGCTCAACATCGCCGCATTCTCGGCCAAAGGCTCGGTTGTGAACGGCTCTGGCACGATGCAGGCATCGATTGCCGGACGAAGGGCCGACCGTTTCGCTCTGAAGCTCGACGGGCAATTCGCGCCGCAACGGATCGCTGTGATCGCGCAGGGTGAATACGGCGGACGCCAGATCACCATGCCGCGCCGCGCCGTGCTCACTCCGCTTCAAGATGGCGGCTATCGCCTTGCCCCGACGCAGATCGGCTTTGCTCGAGGCTACACCATCATCGAAGGCACGCTGCTGGGCGAGCGGACCGCGATAGAAGCGCGGCTTGCGCGGATGCCGCTGCGCCTCACCGACCTCGCCGGGGCGGAACTTGGCCTGGGCGGACGGGTCTCGGGCATCGTGACGTGGGCGCAGCAGGGCAACGCCGCGCCTTCGGCCAATGCGCGGGTGCATATCGAAGAATTCACCCGCTCGGGCCTCGTTCTCTCGTCGCGTCCGGTGGACGTCTATGCGGTCGCTGACCTCAGCCCGCGTGCGCTGTCGCTGGGCGCGCGCCTGCTCGAAGGGGACGACGAACTCGGACGGATCAATGCCCGCGTGACGCCGCTTGGCAGCGGAAGCGATCTCGCCAGCCGGATCATGCGCGGGCGGCTCGACGGAACCTTCGCCTATGATGGTCCGGCGCAGTCGCTTTGGCGGCTTGCGGCCATCGAGACATTCGACCTCACCGGCCCGCTGAAAGCCGAGGCACGCGCCACCGGAACCCTTGCCGAGCCGCGCCTGTCTGGCACACTGGCATCCGATAATTTGCGACTGCAGAGCTCGATTTCGGGAACCGATGTAACCGATATCACCGCTCGCGGGCGTTTTGCCGGGTCCAGGCTTGAACTTTCGCGCTTTGCCGGATCGACACGGGGCGGCGGCAAGGTCAGCGGCAGCGGCACTATCGACCTTGCCGATATGTCCGCCGAACGTGGCCCCAAGATCGACATTCGCGCCGCCGCCAGCAATGCGCGCCTGCTCAACGCCAACGGCCTCGATGCGACAATCAGCGGGCCCTTGCGGATCGTCTCCAACGGCGTGGGAGGCGCTATCGCAGGGCGCGTCTCGGTGGATCGCGCGAGCTGGAAACTGGGCGTGGCGGCCGAGGACATGCGGCTGCCCGATATCCCCACACGCGAAATCAACCGCCGTGACCAGGTGGCAAGCGGCCGTTCGACCGCCACGGGTTCGTGGCGCTATCTCGTCGATGCGAAGACGCCGAGCCGCGTGGCCGTGGACGGCATGGGCCTCGACAGCGAGTGGGGCATCGACATCGCGCTGCGCGGCACGGTGGACGATCCGCGCATTGGCGGCGAGGCGCGGCTCGTGCGCGGCGACTATACCTTTGCAGGCACCCGTTTCGAGCTGACCAATGGCCGCATCGAGTTCGACCAGAACATGCCGATCGACCCCCGGCTCGACATCGATGCCGAGGCGAGCGCCAACGGGACCGATGTGAACATCGCGATCACCGGCAATGCCCAATCCCCGCAGATTGCCTTCTCATCGACCCCTGCTCTGCCCGAGGAGGAGATCCTCGCGCGGCTGCTGTTCGGCGGATCGGTCACCTCGCTTTCGGCAACCGACGCCGTGCAACTCGCCGCAGCGCTTGCGGCCTTGCAGGGCGGTGGCGGCGGGATCGATCCGATTGGCCAACTGCGCCGCTCCATCGGCCTCGACCAGCTTCGCATCGTCAGCGCCGATCCTGCGCTGGGACGCGGAACGGGCGTCGCATTGGGCAAGAACATCGGGCGGCGCGTCTATGTCGAGCTCGTCACCGACGGGCAGGGCTATAGCGCGACGCAGGTCGAATACCGCATCACCAGTTGGCTCTCGCTGCTGGGCAGCGTCTCGACCCTTGGACGCGACAGCGTGCTCGCCGAGATATCGCGCGACTACTAGCTCTCGGCAGGAACCGAAAGCGCCTCGGCATCGACCAGCACGGCATCGATCGGGATGATCACGCCGTTCTTGCTCACCACCGCCTCATCGCCCAGCACGGCGCGCTGTCCGGCGCCATTGCTGACCACCAACTGCTCGCCTTCGAGCGAGACCGATAGCTCGCCATTGCCGAAGCTGACCATGTAGATCTCGCCGCCACGCGCCTCTATTGTCTCACGGATGGTATCGGGGCTGAGCGCGCCGGGAAGCATGTGTTCGCGCAGAACTGCGGCGAGAATTGCCCCGCGTGCGGGATCGTCGAGCAAGGCGCTGCCGTCGGCCCCAAGCGCTGCGAACGCTTCGTCACTGGGGGCTAGCAAGGTGTAGGTCGCATCGCCATCAAGCGCGCCTGCAAGCCCGGTCGATTCAAGCCCTTTCGAAAAGCTCGAAAGCTCGGACTGGTCGCTGATCACGTCGGAGAGCAGGTCCTCCGAACGGTCGGCTGGACCGCAAGCGGCAAGCGCCAGTGCAAGCGCGGCAGCGGAACCGGCAACGAGGGAGCGCATCATCGAGCCGCCCCTCACGATGCGAGCCTGATCGCGGTGAGCACCAGCGCGGTTTCGGTGTCGATCTCGTACACATAGCCATCGGCATAGCGATAGTTGCGCCCCGGCTTGTCGTAATAGCGATCGCGATATTCGTAAGGCACATTGTACACGTCATAGCCGCGCGGCATGGGCTGGCCGATGGTGATGTCGTCGCCTGTCAGCAGTGCCGCCACGCCGAGGATCGCGGCGCTTTCAGGCTCCACACGATAGATGACGTTGTCCGCATAGCGATAGCTGCGCTGGTCCCCCAGCCGGTAGTAGTCGCGGTAGTAGTTGGGCAACGCTCGCGGCTCGTAATAGTCGGGCCAGGCCTCACCGATGCGCAGCGCCCCGCCGAGCAGCGGAATGTAGCCCGAAAGCCCGTCAGAGCCGTAACGCAGCAGATAGCCGTCATCGTAGAAATAGTTGCCTCCCGATGCGCCGAACAGCCCGAAGAAGCCGGGATCATAGCTGCGATAGCGTTGCCGCGCCTGCCCGGGAGGGAGGCATCCGTTGCGTTTCTTCGCAAGACCCGGAGGGCAGCCGGTGATCAGTTGCGGCGAAGTGCCGAAAGCCTGTCGGAGCACGGGAAGGGCGAAATCAACGTCGAGATCGAGATCGAGGCCCCCGTTGTTACCACCGCGATTTCCTCCCCC
>PALE01000074.1 GCA_002706445.1 Erythrobacteraceae bacterium | reverse complement strand
GGTGGCGATCCGGTCCTCTACCAGCACCTGTTCTGGTTCTTCGGCCACCCCGAAGTGTACATCATGATCCTTCCGGGCTTCGGCATGATCTCGCAGATCGTTGCAACCTTCAGCCGTAAGCCGGTGTTCGGCTACCTCGGCATGGCCTACGCCATGGTTGCAATCGGCGTGGTCGGCTTCGTTGTGTGGGCGCACCACATGTACACCGTCGGCCTCGACGTGAACACGAAGATGTACTTCACCGCCGCGACCATGGTTATCGCCGTGCCGACGGGTGTGAAGATCTTCAGCTGGATCGCGACGATGTGGGGCGGCAGCCTCGAATTCAAATCGCCGATGGTCTGGTCGCTGGGCTTCATCTTCCTGTTCACCGTTGGCGGTGTGACCGGTGTTGTGCTCGCCAATGGCGGTATCGACGACAACCTTCACGACACCTACTACGTGGTTGCTCACTTCCACTACGTGCTGTCGATGGGTGCGGTGTTCTCGATGTTCGCCGGCTTCTACTACTGGTTCCCGAAGATGAGCGGCCGGATGCACTCCGAACTGCTCAGCCACATCCACTTCTGGCTGTTCTTCATTGGTGTGAACGTGATCTTCTTCCCGCAGCACTTCCTCGGGATGAACGGTATGCCGCGTCGCTATCCGGACTACGCAGAAGCGTTCACTTTCTGGCACGAAGTCAGCACCTTCGGGTACTACATCATGGCCTTCTCGATGATCTTCTTCTTCGTGAACGTGTTCTACGCACTGTTCGCCGGCAAGAAGGCCGAGGCTAATCCGTGGGGCGAAGGCGCAACGACGCTCGAGTGGACTCTGCCGAGCCCGCCGCCGTACCACCAGTTTGAAACGCTGCCGGTGATCGAGGATCACCACGACTACCACGATCACCGTCAGGCCTAAGCCTGCCGGCGGTTGGTGGCCCAAAGCGGGCCGAAACATTGAGACAAGGGGAGGGCGCGCCGAAAGGTCGCGCTCTCTTCACAGATTGAACGATGAGCCAGACCGTAGACATCCACACCGGCATTGATGCTGCCAGCCCCACCGTATCGGCGGAGCAATCGCGCGTCGGCATGCCGACCGAGTGGCGTGATTTCTTCGCCCTGACCAAGCCGCGCGTGATGACGCTGGTGATCTTCACCGCGATCTGCGGCCTGCTCGCGGCGCCCGGAACAATCCACCCGGTGCTCGGCTTCACCGCGATCCTCGCCATCGCCATGGGTGCGGGCGGATCGGCTGTGCTGAACCAGTGGTGGGAAGCCGATATCGACGCAGGCATGAAGCGCACCGCCAACCGCCCGCTTCCCGGTGGCCGGATGCGCCGTTCGGATGCGCGCGACTTCGGTGTGTTTCTTTCAGGCGTTTCTGTGGTGCTGATGGGCATCGCGATTGGCTGGCTGGCTGCGGCACTTCTGCTGGCCGCCATCCTCTATTACGCTGTAATCTACACCATGTGGCTCAAGCCGCGCACGCCTCAGAATATCGTCATCGGTGGCGGTTCGGGCGCGTTCCCTCCGCTGATCGGATGGGTGGCCGTTACTGGCGAGCTGACGGCGATGCCGCTGTTGCTGTTTGCCATCATCTTCATGTGGACGCCGCCGCATTTCTGGGCGCTCGCACTGTTCGTGAAATCGGACTACGCCAACGTCGGCATCCCCATGATGCCCGTCGTAAAGGGTGAGCGTTCGACCCGCCGCCAGATTCTTGCCTACACGGTGGTACTTGCGCCCATCGCGGTCGCTCCGTGGCTGATCGGCGGGACTAGCTGGGTTTATGGCTCGGTCGCTGTCGTGCTTTCCGCGCTATTCTTTGCGCTCGCGCTGCCTGTCGGGTTGCGGGCCCGCAAGGAAGGTGAGGGCTTTGCACCCGAAGCGCGGCTCTTCAAATTTTCGATCTTCTATCTTTTCATTTTGTTCGCAGCATTGGTTGCCGACCGTGTGCTCGCAGCCAATGCCGTGATCGGTGCGGGGATGTTCGCATGACGCCTGAAGAAGAAGCCGAGTTCAAGCGCCGCCGCAGAGCGCGCAATTATGTCGTCGGCGGGACGTTGCTGTTTTTCGTGATCCTGTTCTACGCGATCACCGTGGTCCGGATCGGTTCGGCATGATGACCGCCGCAACTCTCGATTCGGAAACGAGCCGCAAGAATACGCGGACCGGCGCGCTCGCGTTTCTCGGTGCATTGCTGATGCTTGGCTTGGGCTACGCCTCTGTGCCGCTCTACGATCTTTTCTGCCGCGTCACCGGCTTTGGCGGCACAACTCAGGTAGCAAGCGAGGCGGATGCCACCGCCGCGGCAAACGCAGGGGCGCTGCGCGAGGTATCGATCCGTTTCGACGCCTCGACCGCGCGTGACATGCCATGGACGTTCAAGCCTTCGCAGTCGACGGACGAAGTGCGCATCGGGCAGCGCGACATGGCAACCTATGTTGCCCGCAACAACAGCAGCGTGCCGATCACCGGCACCGCGACCTTCAACGTAGAGCCTGCGCAGGCGGGTATCTACTTCAACAAGATCCAGTGTTTCTGCTTCACCGAGCAGACGCTGCAACCGGGGCAAGAAGTTGTCATGCCGGTGATCTATTATGTCGATCCCGCGATCCTTGATGACGAGGTTATCGGCGATATCGAACAAATTACCTTGAGTTACACTTTTCACCGCGCAAAAGAGCCCGTATCGAGTGCTCCTGACCGCACGCAGCAAGACGCATCCTAAGGGACTGGAACGAAGACCATGGCTGGCAACGTAAACCACGATTATCACATTCTGGACCCCGATCCGTGGCCGCTGATCGGCGCGGCTTCGGCGCTGATCTTCACCACCGGCATGGTGTTTTACATGCACCACGTGCCGGCAACCGAGACCGACCCTGCCCAGTATGGTTTCTGGCCGGCAATCCTCGGTCTCGGCATCATGGGCCTGATCGCCACCTTCTTCATGTGGTTCAAGAACGTCGTTGTCGAAGCACAGCGCGGCGACCACACTCCGGTGGTGCAGCTCCACATGCGCTACGGCATGATCCTTTTCATCGCCTCGGAAGTGATGTTCTTCGTCGGATGGTTCTGGAGTTTCTTCGACTTCGCTCTGTTCCCGACCGCGCTCGAATACAATCACGAGGCGGGCACCACGACGAGCCTGTTCGGCACCGAAGGCGCGATTGCTGCGTTCATTCCCGAAGGTATGGAAGTGCTCGACCCGTTCAGCCTTCCGCTGCTCAACACGCTGATCCTGCTGTGCTCCGGCACGACGGTAACCTGGGCGCACCACGCGCTTATCCATGGTGACCGCGAAGGGCTCAAGCAGGGCCTTTGGGCGACCGTCGCTCTCGGCGTTCTGTTCAGCGCGATCCAGGCTTACGAGTACAGCGTCGCGCCGTTCGTCTTCGGCGGCAACACCTATAGCTCGGCCTTCTACATGGCGACCGGCTTCCACGGCTTCCACGTGCTGATCGGTACGATCTTCCTCGCCGTGTGTCTGTTCCGCGCTTACAAAGGCCACTTCACCCCGCGCCAGCACTTCGGCTTCGAAGCGGCTGCGTGGTACTGGCATTTCGTTGACGTGGTGTGGCTTTTCCTCTTCATCGCCGTCTACATCTGGGGCGGTTGGGGCGCTGAATACCACTGATGACTTCGGGCCAAGGCCCTGAGACAACCAAAGGGCAGTCCGGCATCGTCCGGGCTGCCCTTTTGGGTTTATGTCCCCGATGCGGCGAGCGGACCCTTTTCGAAGCGCCCGCGCGTGTGGCGCTGACCTGTTCGCACTGCGAGTTGGACTTGGGCGCACTTGAGCGTGGCGGACGGTTTGCGGGGCTTCTGACTGCGCTGGTGGCGGTGATCCTGATCATGCTCGCCTACGCTGTCGAAGCGGCCTATCGCCCGCCCTTGTGGCTACAGGCGGCTTTTTGGGCTCCGGTCACGGTGGCACTGGTGATTGGTACGCTGCGCCTGTTCAAGACGACATTGCTTTACGCCCGCTACGAGCGGCTCCGCGAGAAAGGCGAATAGCCATGCGCATCCCGATTATCCCGACGATCTTTGTCATCGCTGCAGCTGCAACCATGGTCGCGCTCGGGATTTGGCAACTTGGCCGTGCGGACGAGAAGGCGGCGTTGATTGCGCAATACGAAGCGGGCCTCGACGAAGAGGAATCGGTGGCTTTCCCGCAATCCGGTGACGCCGAAGAAATCTGGTTCCGGCGCAGCAGTGTCGACTGTGACCGTGTGCTCGCAAGCGAGCCGGTTGCAGGGACCGCGGCGAACGGGGCCAAAGGTTGGGTAATGCGCGTCACTTGTGAAGGCGGAGGTTCCAAGTACCAGGTCGATCTTGGCTTCAGCCAGAATCTCACCGCGCCCGAATGGGAAGGCGGCCCAGTCAGCGGAATAATTGCCCCCGGACCGCGTCTGGTGGCCGATCCTCCGGTGGCTGATCTCTATCCTCTAGCCAAGCCCGATCCCGGTGACCTGCCGAACAACCACATCGCTTACGCTTTCCAGTGGTTCTTCTTCGCGCTGACCGCGCTGGCGATTTACGGCTTCGCGGTTCGCGCGCGTCTGCAAAAGCGCGATTAAGCGACGCCATAGCGCACCTTGCTTGCCCAAGGCCGCACAGCCCGCTAACCGCAGCCGCACAATGGAATACATCTCCACACGAGGCAGCGCACCGGCGCTCGATTTCGAAGGGGCCACGCTTGCGGGCCTTGCGACCGATGGTGGTCTCTACCTGCCGCGCGAATGGCCGCGCCTGTCCGAAGCCGAGATCCGCGAGCTCCGCGGGCTATCCTATGCGGCGCTCGCCGTGCAGATCATGCGTCCCTTCGTTGCAGGATCGCTGACCGACGACGAGCTCGAGGCGCTGTGCGAGGCAGTGTATGGCGATTTCGGCCACGCTGCGGTGACGCCGCTGGTCCAATTGAATGAAACGCACTGGCTGCTTGAACTGTTCCACGGCCCCACGTTGGCGTTCAAGGACGTGGCTCTGCAGATGCTCGGCCACCTGTTCGAAACCTTCCTCGAGCGGCGCGAAAAGCGCCTCACCATCGTCGGTGCGACGAGCGGTGATACCGGCTCCGCTGCGATCAATGCGGTCGCCGGTCGCGACCGGGTCGAGATTTTCATGCTCCATCCCAATGGACGGGTGAGCGAGGTGCAGCGGCGCCAGATGACGACGGTGCGCGCTCCCAATGTTCACAATCTCGCCATCGACGGCAGCTTTGACGATGCGCAGCGCCATGTGAAGACGATGTTCGCAGACCAGAGCGTGCGTGAAACGCTGAACCTTGGCGCGGTCAATTCGATCAACTGGGCGCGGCTGATGGCGCAGGTGGTCTATTACTTCTACTCTGCGCTCCAGCTCGGCGCGCCCGACCGCAAGGTCGCCTACAGCGTGCCCACCGGCAATTTCGGCGATGTTTTCGCAGGCTATGTGGCCGCGCAAATGGGCCTGCCGATCGAGCGCCTGATCGTTGCCACCAACGTCAACGACATCCTTCATCGCGCTCTTACCAACGGCGATTATTCGACCGGAGAGACGACTGCGACGATCACCCCGTCGATGGACATCCAGGTCAGCTCGAACTTCGAGCGGCTGCTGTTCGATGTCGGCGGGCGTGACGGGGCGGCCATGGCAGCGCAGATGCGCGGCTTTGACGTGAATAAGGCGATGCAGCTGACGAACGCCCAGCGCGAGGGCGCAGCAGCTCTCTTCACCAGTGCCCGCGCCGACCAGACCGAGACTGCGCGAGCACTGCAATGGGCCTATCGCAATGCCGATCAGGTCATCGACCCGCACACGGGCGTTGGCCTCCACGCTGCGCTCAATGCCGATGGGATCGCATCCGGAACTCCCATCGTCACGCTTGGCACCGCACACCCGGCGAAGTTCCGCGAGGCAGTCGAAAGGGCGGTGGGCGTACGCCCGTCGTTGCCGTCGCGTGTCGGCGATCTGTTCGGACGCGAGGAAGCCATGGTCGAGCTTGGCGGCGAATACGAGTCGACCCGCGATTTCGTGCTCGCCAATGCGGTGGCGTCTGCCGACTGATGGCCGAACTCGTCCAGCAACCACAGTTGATGGAATGTCGAGGCTGGGATGCGTACCGCCTGCTCGATAGCGGGGCGGGGCGCAAATACGAGGCTTTCGGCCCCCATTCCTTCATCCGCCCGGAGCCGCAGGCCATGTGGCAACCGCGCCTGGCCGATTGGCCGGCAAGCGGTGAATTCGTTCCCGGTTCGGATGAAGATGGCGGCGGGCGCTGGAATCTCGCCGACGACGTGCCCGAAGAGGGTTGGGAGCTAGGCTGGAACGCCGTTCGCTTTACGGCGCTGCCGACCCCGTTCCGCCACCTGCAATTCTTCCCCGACATGGCCCCTGTATGGGACTGGATGGGTGAGCAGTTGGCAGGACGGACCGACGCCGAAACGCTCAATATGTTCGGCTACACGGGCCTCGGCACGCTGGCGCTCAGCGAATATGGCCGTGTGACGCATGTCGATGCCTCGAAGAAATCGGTGGCGCAGGCGCGCGAGAATGCCGCGCTTTCAGGTATGGAGGATCGTCCGATCCGCTGGCTGGTCGATGACGCCGCGAAATTCACTGCGCGCGAGGTTCGGCGCGAGAGGCGCTATGACGGCATCATCCTCGATCCGCCCAAATTCGGGCGTGGTCCGAAAAACGAAACATGGCGGATCGAAGAGGGGCTACCCGGCCTGATTGGCGATTGCGCGCAATTGCTCGATGCCGACAGCCGCTTTCTGTTTCTCACCGTCTATGCCGTGCGCATGAGCAGCCTTGCGATTGCTGGTTTGCTTGCCGAGGCGCTGCGGGATCTTCCCGGCGTCGTTGAACACGGCGATCTCGCAGTGCGCGAAGAAGGGCCGGACGGGCGCCTTCTTCCCACCGCTATCTTCGCAAGGTGGAGCAATCCCCGCTAGGACACGCCAAGACCCATGACCGATTCGCTCATCCTCGAAGTCGCCGACCTTGAAGTGAATGTCCTCACCGGCATTTACTCGGAGGAAACCGGCAAGCCGCAGCCGCTCCGCATCACGGTGCAGGCCCGCTATGACGTGGCCGATCACTACGATCCCGACACGCCGCTATCGGAAAGCAAAAACTACATGGATCTCAAATTCGCCGCCTCCGAAGGCTTGCCCGAAGGTGTCCATTTCAAGCTGATCGAAGCGGTCGCGGACCATATTTGCGGCACGCTGTTCGTGCAGGACAAGCGGGTGCAGGCGGTGACGGTGAAGATCGTCAAACTCGCTATCGCCGAAGCGGGCGAGCAGATCGGCATTACCCTGCACCGCGAGCGGCCGAAGCTGTGAAGGAAACGCAGCGAGGCCATTTCGAGTGGGGCTTCGGCGATCTTCCCGGCAAAGCGCTGGATGCACATTGCGCGTTTTTCGACAGGCATCTCGACCCTGTAAGAAAGGCGCTTGAGGAGCCTCGGTGCCAGTCATTCACCATCGCGCTCGCTCCCGCCAATCACGAGCATGACGCATGGCGCAGCGCACTGGCAGCCGATCTGGCACGCGAATACGCTCCCAAGCGGGTCAATGTCGCTGCGGGGCCAAAAACCCGCGCTTTTGACGAGTTGCTCGAATATCTGGAGGATGCGCCCGGAGTGACGGGGCAGTATCTGCAAGCACATGAGTGATATTCGCCAACGCGATAGGATCGACATCGGGGCTGCCCAAGGCGCGCCGCTGGTCGACTCATTCCTTCGGCGGATTTCCTATCTGCGGCTGTCGGTGACCGACCGCTGCGACCTCAGGTGCACCTATTGCATGCCCGAGCGCATGACTTTTCTGCCCAAGCGCGAAGTGCTGAGCCTCGAGGAACTCTACGACCTCGCCTGCGGTTTCATCGCTCGCGGAGTGACCAAAATCCGCGTGACCGGCGGCGAGCCACTGGTGCGACGCGATATCGTCGATCTGTTCGCTGCGCTGGGGCGCAAGATCGGAGACGGGCTGGAAGAACTGACGCTCACCACCAATGCCACGCAGCTGGCGGAACATGCCGATGCGCTCGCCAAGGCGGGGGTGCGGCGGGTGAACGTTTCGCTCGACACGATCGACCGCGAGACATTCGCGCAGCTTTCGCGCCGCGATGCGCTCCCGCAAGTGCTAGAGGGAATTGCGGCGGCGAAGGCGGCGGGGCTCAAGGTCAAGCTGAACGCGGTCGCACTCAAGGACACCAATGAAGACGAATTGCCCGCACTGATCGCCTGGGCCCATGGACAGGGCCACGATGTCACGCTGATCGAGGTTATGCCTTTGGGCGATGTCGAGGAGGAGCGGCTCGACCAATACCTGCCGCTCGATCAGGTGCGCTCAGCCCTCTCGCAACGTTGGACGCTTACCGAAAGCGCGCACAGGACCGGCGGCCCTGCGCGTTATGTCGATGTCGCAGAGACGGGCGGCAGACTTGGCTTCATCACGCCGCACACTGACAATTTCTGCGAAGGCTGCAACCGTATCCGCGTGACCGCGACGGGACAGCTCTACCCCTGTCTCGGCGGAGGGGAGCGGGTCGATCTGCGGGCCGCGCTGCGCTCCGAAGCGCCGCAGGAGGAACTCGCGCGCGCTTTCGATCAGGCGATGCTCATCAAGCCAGAACAGCATCATTTTCGCATGGACCGCCGCGGCGCAGACCCCGCACTCGCACGGCACATGTCGATGACGGGAGGGTAATGGCGTGGCGGTAACAATCCTGTTTCTCGGTCCTCTGCGCGATCTGGCTGGCGGCGCGTCGCGCGATGTTGCCGCACCGCTCGATTGGTCGGGCCTGCTGGATAACGTCGGAGAGGATTTGGCGGATGTGCTCAAGGGCGAGCGAATCCATGTCGCGCTCTCAGGCAAGGTGCTGATCGACAAGGCCGCGCTCTATGCCGCCGACGGAGACGAGGTAGCCTTGCTTCCGCCGGTTAGCGGGGGCTGAGCGGTGCGCGACATCCGCCTCGTGGCAGAGCCCTTTGATCCCAACGCAGAAATAGACGCGCTCGCCATGGCGACGCCGGACGCGGGCGGAATCGCAAGTTTCGTCGGCAAGGTGCGCTGCGGAGAGGGTGTGGAGGCGCTTGAGCTCAGCCATTACGAGCCACTGACCTTGCCCGGCATGGAAGCGCTCGCAGCAAGCGCCGAAGCGCGATTCGCACTCGACGGTCTGGTCGTGATCCACCGGGTCGGGGCGATGGAGCCCGGCGAGAATATCGTACTGGTTTCCGCAGCGGCCCGTCATCGGCGCGATGCGATCGAGGCGGTCGACTTCTGTATGGACCACTTGAAAAGCGCCGCGTGGTTCTGGAAACGCGAGAATCGGGCCGGAGAATGGCACTGGATCGAACCGCGAGCCGAAGATCATAGCGATCTGGCGCGCTGGGCAGACAAATCGCACTGATTTGATCTGCATCAAGGTTGGCGCTTGCGGGTCGGCCTATCTCTCCTTTCAAGCAAAGGAGATATTCGATGAGCAAGCTAGTCCAAGACCACATCGCCCGCGGCGAAGCCCGTATTGTGAACGCGCCGGTCGCTGCGAAGCGCCATCAGGTCGAAAGCGACCGCAATTTCGAATTGCCGACCGGGCTCTTCGCCACGACCGTCGGATGCTATCTCGCGTTTCTCGGTGTGATGTTCGCAGCCTTCGGCAATCCGGTGCTTGTCATCCCGATGATCATCTTTGCCGTCTCGATCATCGCAGGCTTCGGCGTTCCGGCGATCTGGGTACGGCTGCGCGACAACGCCAGCAAGCCGCTGACCGGCGACGAGTTCGCTCGCAAGGGCATCATAACCAACACCGGCCGTCTGCGCCCGCGCGATGCGACCATTCAGGTGCTGATCCTGCCCGTTCTGGTCGTGATCTGGGGCATCACCGCAGCGATTGTTGCCGCAGTGGTTTCCTGATTGCAGCAGGGGCGTTGGCTGACGAGCTAGCGCCCCGACAGTTCGTGCAGAAGCGCGGGATTGACCAGTTCGATCCCGCGTTTTCCTTTGCGCTTGATCGCGCCGATTTCCTCAAGCTCGCCAAATTTGCGCGATACGGTTTCGATGGTGAGACCGAGCATATTGGCGATCTCTCCGCGTGTGAGCGGTAGCTCGAATTCGCTGGCGAGGTGACAGGAGGAATCGCTCGCAGCGACTGCGAAATCATGCAGCAAGGCCGCCAGCCGCGCTTCGGCGCTCGCGTGGGCGGTCATTTCCAGAAGATTGCGGGTGGCCAGCAGGTCTTCCTGACTACGCCGCAGCAAGGCGCGAGAGAGCGCGGGGTAGTCTTCGATCGCCCGCTCGATATCGACGCGCGAGAATGTGCACAGGCGGCTTTCGGTCAGCGCGACGACATCGTGATGCGCGAAAGGCGTGAACAGTTCGCCGATGAAGCCTGAGGGGTGGACAAGGCTGAGGATCTGTTCGGTGCCTTCGCGGTCGATGGCCGACACCTTGAGCGCGCCGCTGATGAGCGTGGCGCAGGCGGCTTCGTCGTCTCCGGCTGCAAACAGCATTTCACCGCGCTTCAGCACCCGTGTACGGCCCGCAGCCGCGAGCGCGTCACGCTCCGCTTCGCTCAGGACTGCACAAGCGGCGCTATCGCGGACGGGACAACTGGCGCAGGCAAGACTGTTCATCGGTCGCCCTTTGTTGGTGATGGCAAGGTCGCAGCAAGCGAATCGATGGCTGTGGTCTGTTCGGCCACGAGCATTGCGACTTCGGCTTGGGCTACACGAATATCGGCGTCCGGCGCGAATGTCATGCCCGCCTCGGCGCGCAACTCGTCCAGATTCGACAGCGCAATCGCGGTTTGTCCGCGCAGCGACGTGAGGCTGGCCAATGCGACGAGCGCGCGGGCGTAGGCAGCGCTCTCAAGTCCCGCGCCGTTTGCTGAGCCGATTATCTGCCGGGCCTGCGATTGCTCGGAGACGAATTTCCGGTTCAATTCGTTCGCCTGCGCGAGAATCGCGGCGATGTCTTGCGGGCTTGCTACCGGGGCAGGAGCCGGAGTTTCCGGTTCAACTGGGGTGAATTCGCCCGAAATCCTCTCGGCATCGCGGATCGCGAGCGAGGGATAGGCATCGCTGGCGCCTGCGCACCCTGAAAGCAGGAGGCCGGCAAGAGCGGCAATCGGGAGAGTTTGCACTTTCGTGAACATGATTGCGCTCGCTGTTATCACTTGGTTTTGCGAGGTCAAAGCAGGCTCTGCCAAGAATTTGCAAGAATCTTGCCGCCACTTTATGCGTTCACGGGCGTTGACTTGGGCAGCCCTTTCCCTTAACGGCACGCTTCTTTCCGGCGCTGCACGTTCGCGGCGCCGCAATGTCGTTCGGTTAGCGCTGCATATGGCGTGACAGTCGGACACACACGCAAGATTGAGAGTAACAAGCCATGTTCGCGATAGTGCGCACGGGCGGCAAGCAATATCGGGTTGCCGCCGGAGACAAGATTGCCGTTGAAAAACTCGCTGGTGAAGCGGGCGATTCGGTCACGCTGGGTGACGTCCTTCTCGCAGGTGAAGGCGATTCGATCGCTGACGCTTCGAAAGTGACTGTCTCGGCTGAGATCATCGCTCAGGCGAAGAGCGAGAAGGTCGTCGTTTTCAAGAAGCGCCGCCGTCACAACTATCGCCGCAAGAACGGCCACCGCCAGCAGATGACCCTGCTGCGCATCACCGATGTCGGCACCGGCACGGCCAAGAAGGCTGCAGCTCCGAAGAAGGAAGCGGCTCCGAAGGCTGAAACCGAAGCCAAGAAGGCGCCTGCCAAGAAGGCAGCTGCTCCGAAGACCGAAGCTGCAGCTGAAAAGAAGCCCGCAGCCAAGAAAGCACCGGCCAAGAAGGATCCTGCCAAGAAGGCAGCGCCCAAGGCCGAAGACAAGTAAGGACCAGGACCCATGGCACATAAAAAAGCAGGCGGTTCATCGCGTAACGGCCGCGACTCTATCGGTCGTCGCCTTGGTGTGAAGAAGTTCGGCGGTCAGGACGTGATCGGCGGCAACATCATCGTGCGTCAGCGCGGCACCAAGTTCTATCCGGGCGCCAATGTCGGCATGGGCAAGGACCACACCCTTTTCGCAACTGCGGAAGGCGTGGTGCGATTCCACAAGGGCAAGCTTGGCCGCAAATACGTGTCGGTAGACATGATTGCCGAGGCAGCCGAATAAACGGACGCTCCGATAAAGGGATCGTCCAGACGGAACGGTCCCAGTCGGGTTAGACCCGACAGACGAAGAGGGAGATGGGGCCGACCCGTCTCCCTCTTGTCGTTTCTCTCTCTGAAAACCCGCGGTGAAATAATCTTTCACCATCACGCAGCTGTCACGTGGCCGACCTAGGAGACCGGCGCGGGGCGAAGAGGAGAGTTCCGATGTTCCACCGCAGTCAAAACCTGCTGCTCAGACCGATCTGGCCCGAAGACTGGGAGGGCGTATTCGCAGGAATCGCCGATGAAGGCGTGGTTCGCAATCTCGCGCGCGCACCCTGGCCCTATGGCGCGGAGGATGCGCGTCGTTTTACCACTCTGCCTGTCGAGCCGATGTTCCCGCGCTTTCTGGTCACGCGCGCCCGTGACGCGGCGGTGGTCGGCTGCATCGGAATCGACCCGCACGAAGGCGACGTCGAACTCGGATACTGGATTGCGCGTCCCTACTGGGGGCAGGGCTATGCCACCGAGGCGGGGCAAGCTGTGCTGCAGATCGCCCGCACGCTCGGTCACAGCCAGATGGTAGCATCGCACTTCCTCGACAATCCCGCATCGGGCAAGGTTCTGCGCAAGTTGGGCTTCACTCCGACCGGACGGGTTGTCGAGCGGCATTCCTGCGGGCGTGGTCACAAGTCTCAGACGGCGGAGTATGCGCTCGACCTTTCTGTTCCTTCGCAAGAGGACAATCGCGTCGCAGCATAGACAAATGCGTGCCCGTTCGCTTACGGCTCTTTCTCAATGAAAAGTCGCAAGAGATTGAGCCCCGAGGAATCGCGCGGGCATGCATTGGAAGCTGCACGCGCGCTGTTGATCGAGGCAGGGCCGCAATCGGTCACGCTCAAGGCAGTGGCAGCCCGGATCGGGCGTACGCACGCAAATCTACTGCATCATTTCGGCTCGGCCTCCGGGCTGCAAAAGGCGCTTGCAGAGCATCTGGCGCGCACCGTTTGCGAAACCATCAAGGAAGCCGTTCACGCGAGCCGCGCCGGGCTCGGTTCTGCGCGCGAGGTGGTGGATCTCGCCTTCGATGCGTTTGATCGCGAAGGCGCGGGCGCGCTGACCAGCTGGATGCTGCTGACCGGGAATGAGGACGCGCTCAACCCGATCATCACCACCATTCACGAACTGGTGGACGAGATTGCGGCGAACGAGGCTGACCACACCGATGACGCAATGCAGGTCCACAAAGACACGCTCAATCTGGTCCTGCTGGCGCTGGGTGATGCGCTGATCGGGGCTGCTCTTGCAAAATCGCTGGGCCTGCCGCGCGATACGGCGCGCAAGCGGGCTGCGGCAGCGCTCGAAGCGTCGATTGCAGAGCTGGAAGGGCCCTAGGCCTCGATGCCTGCGGCTTGCCAGGCGGGCAGGGTGGCAGGGTCGAGGTTTTCCACCCGCAAGTGATCGATCGCGAGGCCAAGATCGGGATAGGCAGCTTTCCTGCGTTTTTCCTCCGACTGATCGAGCGGCAACACAACCAGCCGCCGATTGACCTTTTGCCGCCAATTCATGCGCGCCGTGTTCTCCTGACCGATGTAGCAGCCCTTGGAAAAGCTGACGCCGTTCAGCTCGACCGCGTTGGTTTCGAGCCAGAGAATGTCGCCTAGATCGGCCTGACCTTCAGGAACGCCGAGGGCAAGGCGATGGGCAAGATAGGCCTCGTCGGCCTCACCTGCGCCGTCCGCCTCATCAGTAGGCACAATCGCGCGAAAGCCGAGTGCGGGAAGGCGCGGGTCGACCACGGCCTTGTCAAAGGCTTCGGGTGACCACACCGCGGCAAGCTCTTCATCGATGCCGATTTCGATCTTGCGACGCAGGCGGTAGAGCGAGAGCCGCTTTGCGAGGTCGGCAGCGACGCCGGCTTCGCAATCGAGCAGGATCGCTCCGTCGCCCCCGTCCCAGACCAGAAAATCGAACATGGCTTTGCCCTGCGCGCTGAGGAGGGCGGCATATACGGGCAGGTCGCCCGAGACGTCATTGGTGACAAGGCCCTGCAGGAACCCGCGCACGTCTTCGTCCGGCTCACTCGGAGAAAGGCGAATGATCGATCGGTTTTTCAATAGCTTGGCGGTCATATCTGCAATCTCTTCGCAATCGCTGCGGCGATGGTCTCTCCGAACTGCGGTCCCTGTTCGGGGTAAAGATAGGGTTCGATCATCTCCGCTTCCATGAGCAAAAGCTGCTCGCCGTCACGGAGCATGTCGATCCGCGCATAGAGCGGGGCGTCAAACGGCAGAGCGTCGATCACGGCTTGCGCCTGCGCAATTTCGTCAGATGTGGGGGCGTAGTCTTCCTCCCGTCCGCCGTAGATCGACTGGATCCGGTATTCGCCCTCTGCCGCGCGTTTGCGCAGGGCGTGGCTGAAAGCGCCGTCGATGAAGATCAGCGACAGCTCGCCGTCCTCCGCAATGGCGGGGAGGTAGGGTTGCAGCATCGCCGGATGGCCGAAACTCCATTCGGGACCGGGGAGCGAGCTGCGCGCAATCAGGACCTGACCTTCGGCCCCGGCGCCGATCTGCCGTTTTACCACGATCCGATCGGTCTCGAATGCGTCCAAGGCTTCCAGCGCGCCTTTGTAAGTCACTGTTTCGCGCCACATTGTCGGAATTGTCGGCGCGCCGCGCTCGGCGAGTTCGCGCAGGTAGGTCTTGCGGCTGTTCCAGCGCACAACGTCTGACGGATTGCAAAGGGTAATGCCCTGCGATTCGAGCGCGTCGAGACGGGCGAGGAAGTCTGCGTGCTTGTCCTGATAGTTCCAGCTTGAACCCAGAAGCGCCAGCGAAACCCCTGCAAAATCAGCAATGTCGGCCTCCCAGTCGATCACTTTCAAAGCAATCCCGCGGGCCGACAGGGCCGGTTCGAGCGCACCGACCATCAGATCGTGCTCAAAGGCATCGGCGCGGCGCTGGGCGGAGCCGGGAAGGGTGGTCTCGCAGGCGAGGAAGGCAATTGTAGTCATCACGGGGCATTTAGGAGTGACACAGGGGACTGGAAAGCCCTTGAACGCACGCCTAAGGGCTTTGTCGATGACAGACCGCCTCACAATCCGCCGCCCCGACGATTGGCACCTGCATTTTCGCGATGGCGAGGTGATGCGCGGCGTCGTTCCCTACACTGCGCGCCAGTTTGCCCGCGCGATCGTGATGCCCAATCTCACCCCTCCCGTGACCACCGCCGAAGCGGCAGCGGCCTATCGCGAGCGGATCATGGGCGCGGTGCCCGAAGGCATCGACTTTACCCCGCTGATGACCTGCTATCTCACAGACACCACCGATGCCGACGATCTGGCGCGGGGTGCCGGGGAAGGCGTGTTCACGGCTGCCAAGCTCTACCCTGCCAACGCCACGACCAATTCGGCGCATGGCGTGAGCGATGTCGAGAAAATCTACCCCGTGCTTGAGAGGATGCAGGCCGAGGGGATCGTGCTGTGCGTCCACGGCGAAGTGACAAGCGCGGACATCGATGTATTCGACCGCGAGGCGGCGTTCATCGACCGGCATATGCGTGCGATCGTCTCGAACTTTCCCGATCTCAAGGTCGTCTTCGAACACATCACCACCAGCGATGCCGCCGATTTCGTTCTGGCGTCGCCTGCGAATGTCGCTGCAACGATCACCCCGCAACACCTTCACATCAATCGCAACGCGATGCTGGTGGGCGGTATCCAGCCGCACAATTACTGCCTGCCCGTTGCCAAGCGCGAGACGCATCGCCTGGCGCTGCGCAAGGCGGCGACGAGCGGTTCACCCAAGTTTTTCCTTGGCACCGACAGCGCGCCGCACCTGCGCGCCGCCAAGGAAACCGCCTGCGGCTGTGCGGGGATATTCAACGCGCCCTATGCGCTCGAAAGCTATCTGACCGTCTTCGACGAAGAGAGCGCGCTGGATCATTTCGAGGGCTTTGCCTCGCTCAACGGTCCGGCCTTTTACGGTCTTCCCGTGAACGAAGCGACGATCACGCTCGAACGCGCCGAAGTAACCGTGCCCGACACTCTTCCGCTCGCGGGCGAAGAGATCGTGCCCTGGCACGCCGGTCAGACGCTGGGGTGGCGGATCGCGGATTAGGCCGCGACTGCCAGCTTTGCTCGGCGGCTCTTGTTCCACAGATCGGCGGAGAAGACCGCCACCGCGATCCAGACGAGGACAAAGCTGCCCAACTGCACAGGGCGCAATTCCTGGTGGAAGACAAAGAGCCCGAGAAAGAAGACGATGGTCGGTGCGAGGAACTGGATAAAGCCGAGCGTCGAATAGGGCATCCGCCGCGCCGCAATCGCAAACAGCAGCAAGGGCACCGCGGTGAGCACGCCGCCCAGCATGATCGAAAGGCTAAGGCCGACGTCATGCCCGAAAGAGGAGCCGCCGGGCCCCGCAGCATACCATGCGGCGATACCGATGGCAGGCACGAGCATGATCGCGCTTTCGATCGTCAAGCCGGGCAGCGAGCCGACATCAACCTGTTTGCGAACAATGCCATAAAGCCCGAAGCTGATGCCGAGTGTCAGGCTGATCCAGAGCGTGGTCAAGGCCTCGATAGCGAGCAGACCAACCCCGCCCGCGGCGACAGCTACAGCCAGCCACTGCCAGCGCGACAGCCGCTCGCGCAGCAACAGCGTGCCCAGCAGAACGTTGATCAGCGGATTGATGTAATAGCCGATGCTGGTGGCATAGACCTGATCCGACATGATCGCCCAGACATAGACGAACCAGTTCGTCGCGATCAGGAATGAGCTGACGAACAAGGCGAGCAACGTCCTGCGGTTGGTGAGTGCTGCGCGCAGGGCAGGCAATTGCTTTCGCGCCGCGATGATCAACAGACACAGCGGCAACGTCCAGATGATCCGCCAGCCGACGAATTCGAACGGCGGAACCTCTCGCACCAGTATGAGGTAGAGCGGGAGGAATCCCCAGATGAGATAGGCGCCCAGTGCGGCGGGAAGACCCGAAGGCGCAGGCGTGTCGGAAGGGGAGGAATCGGCGTTCATCAGATCTGCCCAGTAGTCGCGTGCAATGGGCGCGTCCACTGCGCGCATCGAGCAGGCGCGACAGGCACCGGAATCGCCTCCGGATCCCGCATAGAAGCTGAACAATTGCCAACATCCTCGCTCGCGCTTCGTTCAGTTTATCCCATATATATATGAACGCACAATCGAGGGGGCCGGTCCCACACCACCACGGTCTCCCTCTCTTGACCTTGGGTTCGTCTCCACCAGGCGGCCCGGGCGCGGCTCCCACCAGCCGTGGAAAACGCTCCCATGCTTCCCTCCCGGGGGTGTGGGGGCGTTTTCAATTTCAGGCACCCGTTGGCAGCCGCGCTAATTCTTTGACGCATGCGAAACGAAAATTAACCAAAATCCGGCAGGAGGGCTCGCATGGTAATCCGCGCCCTCAAACTTGGCCTTGTTCCGCTTGCGCTTGCCGGCATTGCGGCTTGCAGTGAAGAGACTGCGCCGCCGCCGGTCGATGTGCTTGCGCAAGACCCGCAACTGGCCCGTGCGCTGCACGATCCGTTGATGGTCGATCCCGACCTTGCATGGCGGACCGAAGCGAATGCGGTGGTCGCGTTTCGCGACGGGCATCCGTTGCCCCCGATCGAAGCGCGCGAGGATGCGGCAAACCGGGCGCGCGAAGCCTCACGGCTGGAGCTCCTCGAAAACGGCCAGATTCCCTCTCTGCCCGGCTATTCCGGCGATAGCGGCGTGTCGCTTGCGACCGTTGCCACCGCGGACGGGATGCTGGATGCCGTTGGCGGGCGGACCGATTGCGTGCCGCGAATGGACGCCTCGCTTTCTTGGTCGACGCGGATGCCGCCAACCTCCTCGGTCATGCCGCACGGCATGGTGCAGCAGGCGGCAGGCGCCGACGTGGGAACCTGCGTCGTGCGAGTCGTGCGCTATCTTGTGCCGGTGGCGGTCGAGGACGTGCTCGAATACCATTTCACCAAGGTCGACCGCGAGCGGTTCGACATCACGCTATACAAGACACCCGAAGCGCAATTGGTGGCCGAGAGGCGCGACCAGAAGCTGTCGGTGAATGTGCGCCCCGGCCCCGGCGGAATGACCGCCGTCGATGTGGTCCACTGGCGCAAGTGAGCGCAGGGCTTTGCGCTATTCCTTCAGCCCGACGCTGATGTTCGCGCGCGGCTGGTCCATCTCCGTGCTGGCGACCGGATAGGCGCAATAGTCCGCCGCGTAATATGCCGCCGGGCGATGATTGCCCGAAAGGCCGATGCCGCCGAACGGAGCGGCTGAAGAAGCGCCATTGGTCGGGCGGTTCCAGTTGATGATGCCGGCCCTTACATTGGCCCAGAACCTGCCGTATTCATCTGGCCCGCCGCCGATCAGCGAAGCCGACAGGCCAAAGCGCGTGTTGTTCGCCTCGGCAATCGCTGCGTCGAGATCATCGACGCGGATCACTTGCAGCAAAGGCCCGAACAACTCGATATCGGGCCGGTCGGGCATGTCGGTTGTGTCGATGATGCCGGGGGTCAGGAAAGGCTTGTCGGGATCGGGGCGGCGCATGTGCAGCAGCGCCTTCCCTCCTGCGGTAAGCAGCGCGAGGAAGCTTTCGTTCAACCCGTCTGCCGTGGCGTTGTCGATCACCGGCCCCATAAAGGGCTGGGGCTGGGCAAAGGGCTCGTCCACGATCAGCTTCTTCGTCATCGGCAGAAGCTTGTCCATCAGCGCGTCATACACGCTGTCTTTCACGATCAGCCGCCGCGCGGCGGTGCAGCGCTGTCCGGCAGTGGTGAAGGCGCTCTGGATGATCGTGGCTGCGGCATCGGCGAGCAGCGGCGTGTCGATGACGACGATGGGGTTGTTGCCGCCCATCTCCAGCGCAACGATCTTGCCCGGATTGGCGGCCAGCTTGCGGTTGATCGCAATCCCCGCCTGCGCCGATCCGGTGAAGAGCACCCCGTCAACGCCGTGATGCGCGACCAGTTCCTTGCCCTCGTCAGGCCCGCCGATCAGAACCTGCACGACATTTTCGGGCACACCGCAACGGTTCCAGCAATCGAGCAGGGCAAGGCCCACCGCCGGCGTTTTCTCCGAAGGTTTGAAGACCACTGTATTGCCCGCGATAATGGCAGGGATCATATGGCCATTGGGCAGATGCGCGGGAAAATTGTAAGGGCCAAGGACCGCCATAACCCCATGGGGTTTGTGCCGGACGGCAGCGGTTCCTTGCAGCGCGCTGTCGAACTTCTTTTTACCGGTACGCTCGGCATAGGCCTGAACCGATATGTCGACTTTGGCGATGACGGCATCAACTTCGGTTCTGGCTTCCCACAAGGGCTTGCCGGTTTCCCGCGCTATCAATTCGGCGATCTTGTCCGCATCGGCGCGCACTTCGTTCGCAAAGCGGCGGCACACCTCGATACGGTGACCGGCTGGCTGCGAAGCCCAGGCCGGCCATGCCCGGCGCGAGCGGCTGACCGTTTCGCCCACATCGCCATGCGGACCGCGCCAGATCACGTCGCCCGTGGCAGGGGCATAGGAAACTAATAAGTTCTCACTCACGCATCTGGCTCTTCAAATTAACCACGTGACCGAAATTTATGACCATTTTTCCGGGTCCGGGCCAACGCAAGTGCCTCGGTAACGGGGGATTTCGTGGAATCCTAGGAAAAAGCTGAAAGGGTTAAAACTGCCGAATACGGGTTCCCCTTGCCAGTATGATTGCGTATGCAGTCCGGGCAATCCGGGGGGAGTTGCTGCCAAGGCGCAGCGTTTGGGACCTTAGATCCACCCCCCCTTTGATTGGGTCGCGTGTTCGCAACACCCCGATGTACTCCCTAGTGCATCGCCAATTTGGGGGAAAATCTGATGGCCGTTTCAAGAACCAAACTCTCGGCGCTGGGGCTTAGTGCTTCAACTGCCGTAATCGCCGCCGTTGTGGGGCTGGGTGCAGTCGCAACGCCGGCTGCCGCACAGGACGAGTGTCTGCTCGACACCGACAACGATGGCGTGGCTTCGGCCGGTGATACCGTCGGCGGGGCAACCGCCACGGGCAACAACTCGCTCGCTTGCGGCGAAAGCTCGGTAGCCGACGCAGACGAAACCACCGCTGTCGGTCACAACGCGCGCGCGCTTGGCTCCAGCGCAACCGCCGTGGGTGCAAGCTCGCGTGCAGAAGGCGATGGCGGCACCGCTCTCGGCGCGCTCGCCTCCGCAGGCGGCGACAACTCCACGGCTCTGGGCCGCAGCTCGAGCGCTTCGGGTGACTTTGGCGTAGCCATCGGCTTCCGTGCGATTTCGGACGGCATGAACTCGGTCGCTATCGGCCGCGATGCAAGCTCGCCCGGCGAGCGCTCGGTTTCGATCGGCAACCTCGCAATTTCGAACGGCGTGAGCGCAATCGCTCTCGGCGACCTCGCTGAAACCGCTGGTGACAGCGCTATCGCAATCGGCAACGCTTCGGTTGCTGCTGGCGTGGACGCGGTTGCTATCGGTGGTGACGATGCCGGTGCCGGTGCTGCTGCTCTGGGCAATTCGACCACTGCCATCGGCGGTGAATCGTTCGCTAACGGCCCGGGCGCAACCGCTGTGGGCTGGCGTTCGGTCGCTGGTGCCGAGCGTGCGCAAGCCTTCGGCCACCTCGCCAATGCGCTGGGCATCCGCTCGCTGGCAGTCGGCGAAGCGGCAACCGCAAACAGCGACACTTCGATCGCCATGGGTAACCAGTCGATCGCAACCGGCGTCGGCTCGATCGCAGTCGGCGATTTGTCGGAAACGGCAGGCGACGGCGCGATTGCCATTGGTAACGGCACCGTAGCATCGGGCCTCGATGCACTTGCCATCGGCGGCGACAACGGCGGCGCAGGTGCTGCAGCTGTCGGCAACTCGACCACCGCAGTCGGCGGCGAAGCCTTCGCGCAGGGCCCGGGTGCAACCGCAATCGGCTGGCGCTCGATCGCCAATGCCGAGCGTGCACACGCCTTCGGTCACCTCGCTCTCGCCAATGGCGTTCGTTCGCTGGCAGTTGGTGAAGCCGCGCAGGCAACTGCGGACTTCGCAATCGCGCAAGGCAACATTGCTCAGGCACAAGGCGTTGCATCGATCGCCATCGGTAACAACTCGGTCGCCAACGGCGTCGATGCTGTTGCTCTGGGCGGCGATGATGCCGGTTCCGGTGCACAGGCCCTCGGCAACTCGACCACGGCTCTGGGCGGCGAAGCCTTCGCACAGGGTCCTGGTGCAACCGCAGTCGGCTGGCGTTCGGTCGCTGATGCCGAGCGTGCGCAAGCCTTCGGCCACCTCGCCAACGCTCTGGGCGTCCGCTCGCTGGCAGTCGGTGAAGCCGCGCTTGCCCTCAGCGACACTTCGATCGCCATGGGTAACCAGTCGATCGCAGCGGGCGCAGGCTCGATTGCAGTCGGTGATCTGGCCGAAACCGCTGGTGACGGCGCAATCGCAATCGGTAACGCTTCGGTAGCCGCAGGCGTTGATGCTCTGGCTATCGGCGGCGACGACGCTGGTGCTGGCGCAGCTGCCCTGGGCAACTCGACCACCGCAGTTGGCGGCGAAGCCTTTGCACAGGGTCCGGGCGCAACCGCTTACGGCTGGCGTTCGAGCGCCGGTGCCGAGCGTGCAACCGCTCTCGGTCACCTCGCCAGTGCATCGGGCGTTCGCGCCACGGCAGTCGGTGAAGCGTCGAGCGCAGCCGGTCTGACCGCAGTCGCCGTAGGTAACCTCGCGGTTGCCGACGAAGAAGATGCCGTCGCCATCGGTGACATCGCCGAAGCCGGCTTCCACTCGACCGCCGTTGGTGGCGAATCGAGCGCGCTGGGTGACGGTGCAACCGCAATCGGTTGGCAGACCAGCGCAGCCGGCAACCAGTCGACCGCTCTGGGCCGTCAGGCTTCGGCAGGCGGCTTCCAGTCGACCGCGATCGGTCAGAGCGCCAATGCGGCGTTCGACGGTTCGACCGCAATCGGCTTCGGTGCCACCACCACGCGCGCCAATCAGGTCGTTCTGGGTGGGGTAGGCAGCTCGGTTACCGTCGGTGACCTCGCAGCCAGCACCGCAGCGCAGACCGGTACGGCCTTCGTAGCCACCACCGATGCTTCGGGTACGCTGGGTCAGGGCATCGCTGTCGATGACCTCGCAACCGACGCAGAAGTGGCTGCCACCGCAGCTGTGCTTCAGGGCAATATCGACACGAACACGGCAGCGATCGCGACCAATGCGACCGCCATTGCTACAAACACTGCCGATATTGCGACCAACGCGGCCGGTATTGCTACCAATGCCACCAACATCGCAACCAACACGGCGAACATTGCAACCAACGCCACCAATATCGCGTCCAACACGACGGCAATCGGCAACAACGCCACCGCCATCGCCGGTCTCGATACGCGCGTGACCACCAACGAAGGCGCTATTGCAGCGAACTCGGCGGCAATCACCGCGAACAACACGCTGGTTGCAGGCCTCGATACGCGGGTGACCGCCAACGAGGGCGCAATTGCCACCAACAGCGCGAGCATTGCCACCAACAGCGCGGGTATCTCTACCAACGCCGGCAACATCGCTCTGAACAGCTCGGCTATCGCCGGTCTCCAGACGCTGACTTCGACCCACACGTCGCAGATCAACGCTCTGTTCGGCGAAACCGCTGCCAACCGTGCGGCGATCGACCGTGCGAACGAAGGTGTGGCTATGGCGCTCGCCATGGAAAGCCCGATGCTTCCGGGTGACACCAACTTCGCCATCTCGGGCGGCGTCGGTTACTTCGAAGACCAGGGTGCAGGCACCATGGCGATCACCGCACGTATCGGCGAAAACGCAGCCTTCTCGGCAGGCGTCGGCGTCGGCTTCGACAGCGGTGAAGTCGGTGCACGTGGCGGCTTCCAAGTTGCTTGGTAAGGCGTTAGACATCAGGTCATGATCAACATGACCTCGAAATTCGCGATGCCGGGGCCCAGTGCCCCGGCATTTCGTGTCACCGCTGTGAAAGCCGTTCTGCTGCTCGCTGCCGCCGCACTTCCGTTGGCGCCCGTATCGGCCCAGCAGGCCGCGCCGCAAGCCCAGCCGACGGTCCAACCGCCGCCCTCGATCCGGCCCACGCCTAGCCAGCTTGAGATGTCCAAGCTGCTATGGTCCACCATCGCGGCTGTCGATCACGCAAACCAGTCGGGCAATTATTCGGTGCTGCGCGATATTTCGGCGCAGACTTTCCAGGTCAATTTCAATCCTGCGCGCCTGACCGAGATTTTCGCCGGTATTCGCGGTCTGAACATGGACCTGTCGAACGCGCTGCTGGTTCCGCCGACCTATTACGAAGCGCCCCAGATGATCAGCAATGATGTCTTCCGCGTGCGCGGCGTGTTCCAGCTGCGCCCGATCTCGATCGGGTTCGACGTCTATTACCAGTGGGAACAGGGCCGTTGGAAGCTGTTCGGCATCGACATCCAGCCGCAGCAGATGGTCGAAGCACAACCCGCCGGTAACTGACGAAAGCCTCTTGCCGCGTCAGATGTGACCGGCAGGCATCGGGGCCGGGCCATGCGCCTCGCCCATACGCCTTAGGGCTGTGACCTTGTCCATCAAAGGCTGCCAGTCGTCGCGCTCGTCGATATGCGACCACAGCGCCTCGACCTCTTCGATCACCATGCTTTGCGGCGCATCGTCCGACCAATAGGCGTGGCTGTCTGCGACCGGCGCGTAGTCCGCCAGAGCATCCGCCAATTCGCCTTCTGCCGCGCGTCCGCCGCGATGTGCGAAGAAAAACGCGTCGGGCTGCGCTGCGCCCTCGCGCATCACTTTCTCGCACACCCCGACCATCACCGAATCCGCTTCAAGCCCACGCGGTTCGACGCCAAGACGCCAACACCACCGCCGCGCGATTGCTTCCATGTAGAGCGGCCCAAAGCGTTCGAGCGCCGCCACCAGCGGCGCGCTGTCCGCAAGCATCCGCAGCGCCACCGCCAATTGTCCGCAGTTCCAGTGCAGCGCCTCTGGCTGCCGGCCAAAGCAATAGAGCCCCTGATGGTCGAAATAGGCCGCCGTGAACCCCGCGTCCCACTTCGGTAGCCAGCGCCACGGGCCGTAATCGAAGCTTTCGCCCGTAATGTTCATATTGTCGGTGTTGAGCACACCGTGGACGAAGCCTGCGACCATATAGCTTGCGGCGAGATCGGCCATACGCTCGACCACCGCATGCATCAGCATCACCGCCGGTTCCTCGCGCCCCGGCGCGTCGGCAGGCGGGGGCGGAGCGGGGAAGTGCTGCAGGCAATAGGTGACCAGCGCCTCCATGTGGTCGCGTTCCTCCACCGCAAGCAGACGCTGGAAAGTGCCGATGCGGATATGAGAATGCGACAGCCGCACCATCACTGCCGAGCGGGTGGGAGAGGGCTCGTCACCGCGTTGCAAGGCCTCACCCGTTTCGACCACGCTGAATGTCTTCGACGTGTTGACGCCCAAGGCTTCGAGCATTTCGGTGGCAAGGATTTCGCGCACTGCTCCTTTGAGCGTCAGCCGCCCGTCGCCGCTGCGCGAAAAAGGCGTGGTGCCCGAACCCTTTGTCCCGAGGTCCATCAAACGCCCCTCCTGTCCCCGCATCAGCGCAAACAGGAACCCGCGTCCGTCGCCGATCTCGGGATTGTACACGCGGAACTGGTGGCCATGATATTTGAGCGCGAGGGGCTGCGGCAGATTGCCTTCAAGCGGCGCGAACCGCCCGAAATGCTGCGCCCAGGCGGTGTCGTCGAGACCTGCCAGCCCGACACTTGCCGCTGCGCGATCATTGCGGAACCTGATCTGCGTTTGCGGAAAGTCTGCAGGCTCGACCGGCGCGGCAAGCCAGTCGGCAAGCTCGGTGATGGCGGGGTCGGGGGTGTAGATGGCTGCTTGCGGTTCGTGGCTCATCCCGCGATAGTGGGGACAAGCAAGTGGGCGCGCAAGCGCTGCAATCGCCCAAAATTCAAACAGCAATCAAACCGCATTCACAAGGATCAAGGCCACGAATGGCTAACCCATACGAAGACAAGACCTGGACCAGTGCGGACGGGCTGTCGCTCCATTTTCGCGACTATGCGGGTCCGGAAAGCTATGACGGCCCGCCGGTGGTCTGCATGCACGGCCTCACCCGCAATTCGCGCGATTTCGCTCCGTTGGCAGAGCACATCGCCGCAACCCGCCGCGTCATCGTCCCCGAAATGCGCGGGCGCGGGCAGAGCGATTATGCGCCCGATTCCGCGACCTACAATCCGGTGCAATATGCCCAGGACGTCGAGGCATTGCTCGCGCAGGAGGGGATCGACAGCTTCATCGCGATCGGCACGTCGATGGGCGGGCTGATGACGATGCTGCTCGCTGCCGCAAAGCCCGGACGCATCAAAGGTGTCGTGATGAACGACGTCGGTCCCGAGGTGAACCCAGAAGGGATCGAGCGGATCAAGAGCTATGTCGGGCAGGGGCGCAACTATCCCACATGGGTGCACGCGGCGCGTTCGCTGGCTGAAACGCATGGCAGCGCTTTTCCCGATTACACGCTCGACGACTGGCTCGAAATGGCCAAGCGCACGCTGGTGGTGAGCCAGAACGGGCGGATCGCCTACGATTACGACATGGCAATCGCCGAGCCGTTCAACCAACCGGGCGGGGAAGTTCCGGCGAATCTGTGGGAAGCCTATGAGGCTTTGCGCGATGTGCCGATGGTGTTGGTGCGCGGCGAATTGTCCGATCTGCTGACACCGGAAACCGAGCGTCTTATGGCAGAACGCAATCCGGCGATGACGAGCGTGACCGTGCCGCGTGCCGGCCATGCACCGACGCTCGACGAACCCGAAGCGCGCGCAGCTATCGACGCGCTTCTAGCAAAACTCTGATCACGCTTCCATGACTGCCGAAAATCGCGTGCCCAAAGTGCTCCACTGCCACTCGACCTTTGCCGCTGGCGGCAAGGAGGTGCGCAGCGTCCGTCTGATGAATGCCTTTGGCAAGGAGCTGGAGCACACCATTGTCTCCGGCATGCCCGACCAGATGGGCGCCAAGGCTCTGATTGATCGACAAGTGAAGGTCGATTTCCCGCAAGACTTCCCTTCGCTCACAGGATCGCCGACGCCGTGGCGTCTGGTGACGATTGCCAAGGCGCTGGCGGGTTATGATCTCATTCTCACCTACAATTGGGGCGCGATGGATGTGGTGATGGCGCATACGGTGTTCGCCGATGCGCTCAAACTGCCGCCGCTGGTCCATCATGAGGACGGCTTTAATGAGGACGAGGCGACCGAACTCAAGACCAGCCGCAATTTCTACCGGCGCGCGGCGCTGTGGAACACCGACAGGCTGGTGGTTCCCAGCCAGACGCTTGAAAGGATTGCGCTAAAGCTCTGGCAGCAGCCACGAGAACGGGTGACCCGTATCCCCAATGGCATCGACACCGCGGCATTCGCCCACGATGCTGCGCCAGGCGCGCTGCGGGTGGTGAAGCGCGAGGGTGAGCGTTGGATCGGCACGCTTGCGGGTCTCCGCGCGGTCAAGCAATTGCCGATGCTGGTCGAAGCCTGCGCCGAATTGCCCGAGAACTGGCATTGCGTCATCCTCGGCGAAGGACCGGAAAAGGATGCAATCCGCGAGACAGCGGAACGCCTCGAAGTCAGTCACCGCGTTCACCTGCCCGGCGCTGTGAGCGATCCTGCCAGCGTCATCGGCTTGTTCGATATCTTCGCGCTTTCATCCCGCAGCGAGCAATTCCCGCTTTCGGTGGTCGAAGCGATGGCGGCGGGTCTGCCGGTTGCCGCGCCCGATGTCGGCGATGTGAAAGCGATTGTGTCGGAGGCCAACCGGCCCTTCATTTCGGTGCCCGGCAGCGCCTCCGCACTCGCCGCGATGCTCGGCGAACTGGCTGCCAATCCCGAATTGCGCAAGGAAATCGGCGAGGCCAATCGCGAGCGTGCAAAGGCCCAATTCGACCAGTCGCGCATGGTCGATGCCTATCGCAAACTCTATTGGGGCGCGATGGGACGCGCGGATTGATCATGCCCGCTTCACCTGAGGTTCAAACGCGGTGGGTGAGGACACTTCTAAGTAGCATTGCGCCGAAGCGCTGCGCTCCCTAAAGGCAGGCGCAAACCTAACCGAATTGTAACGAGGAACACTCGCCCCGTGGCGCGCACTCCGACCGAAATTTCACAAGAGCCCAAGCCCGCCGGACCCGACGGTTCGCAGATGTCGCGCGAGGATGAAATCCTTATGCGCGAAATCGACGAGGCGGTTCGTCAGGACGATACCAAGGCTTTCTTCCAGAAGTATGGCGTCGCGCTGGGCGGCGCGCTGGTGCTGCTGCTGGCCGGCATGTTCGGCTACTGGTGGTGGGACAGCTCCAACGAAGCCGAACTCGAAGGCCAGTCGGAGGCCATCATCAGCGCGCTCGATTCGGTCGATGCCGGCGATTTTGCAGGTGCTGACGAAAAGGTTGCCGGGCTGGTTGAAAATGGCTCGGACGGCGCACGCACGGTTGCGCGTATGCTTCAGGCAGCCGCTGCGCTCGAACAGGACGAACCTGCGAAGGCTTCCGAATTGTATGCAGCGATCATCGCGGACGCCGATGCGCCGCCGCCGCTGCGCGATCTGGCGCTGATCCGCGAAACATCGCTGACCTTTGACGATCGCGAGCCTTCGGAAGTCATCTCGCGCCTCGCGCCGCTTGCGCTGCCGGGCAATGCCTTCTTCGGCAGCGCTGCCGAACTCACGGCAATCGCCCATCTCGAAGCGGGCAATCGCAAGGAAGCAGGCGTACTGTTCTCAGAAATGGCGAAGAACGAGGACCTGCCCGAAACCCTGCGCGAACGCGCAAGACAGATGGCAGGGCTTTTGGGTGTAGATACGATCGAGGACGTCGATCAATTGCTCGAGGATGCAGGCGTAGCAGCGCCGCGCCCGGGCGCAGCCGGACCGCAGGGCTAACGCGCGGCCGCGAAACAACGAAATAGAGAAGACGGACGGATGACTATGCGAGCATTTGGGCAGGCAAACCAATGGAAGGCGACCCTCGTCGCTGGCGCCATGGCGATGATCGTCACGGGCTGTGCGGGCGACAAGAAAGAAACGCCGACGATCGGTGAACGCACTCCGATCCTTTCGCGGATCGAAAGCGGTGCAGCGGTCGATCCTTCGCTCGCAACCGTCACCGTGGTTCTGCCCCCGGCCCAGACCAACGCCGAATGGGCGCAGGTCGGCGGATCGGCCAGCAAATCGTACGGACACCTCACCCTTCCGCAAAACCCGGGCAAGGCCTGGACTGCAAAGGTCGAGGGATCGAGCGACCGCGCGAGGCTCGCTGCCGCCCCCGTGATCGGCGGCAATATGCTGTTCGCGGTCGGCTCTGATGGACGAATCCACGCTTTCAACCGCGATACTGGTGCACGGGTGTGGACCTCGGACGCGGATATGAGCGACGACATGCGCCCCTCGGCCTTTGGCGGCGGCGTGAGCTATGACAGTGGCCGCCTCTACGCCACCAATGGTGCGGGCGAGGCCAAGGCTTTGAACGCGACCACCGGCGAAGTGATCTGGACCGCCACGCCGGCAGGCCCGCTGCGCGGTTCGCCGACTATTGCTTTCGGTCAGGTCTATGTGATGACGCAGGACAACCAGATCATCGCGCTCGACAGCGCCGATGGCGACGTGCTGTGGAATGAAAGCGGTTCGAGCGCGCAATCGGGCGTTTTCGGCGTGGCTGCTCCGGCTGCCGGACAGGGCACGGTGATTGCTGGCTATTCGTCGGGCGAGCTGAGCGCCTATCGCTATGAGAATGGCCGGACGCTGTGGGCCGACGCTCTGGCACGGACCAATATCTCGACCACGGTGAGCTCGCTGACCGATATCGACGCCGATCCGATCATCGATTCGGGCCGCGTTTATGCGCTGGGGCAGGGCGGACGCATGGCCGCTTATGAACTGGTCACCGGCCAGCGCATCTGGGAATTGAACCTTGCGGGTATTTCCACTCCGGCAATTGCAGGCGAGTGGATTTTCACGCTGACCGACGATGCGCGTCTGCTCGCCATTGCACGTTCGACCGGGCGCGTGCGCTGGATCACCCAGCTTCAGCAGTTCCGCAACGAGGAAAAGCGCAAGGACCCGATCTTCTGGACCGGCCCCGTGCTCGCAGGCGGCCAGCTTTGGGTGGCCAGCTCGCGCGGTGAAGTGCTGCGTGTGAGTGCAGGAGAAGGTTCGGTGCAGAGCTTTGCCGACATTGGCGAGAGCGTTAGCCTGCCGCCGGTCGTCGCCAACAACATGCTCTATATTCTCGACGATTCCGGCACTATCCACGCCTGGAAATAGATCGCATTAACCTTTGCCCGCCTTCCGTCTCTGGGCGGCACGCGGGCGAGGATGCATGCGGAGAATTAACCCTTTGGCGCTAAGCGCCTTCGGGTAATGAGCGCAAACTCCCTCTCAACCGCATCGGGCAGGCCGCCGGTTCTGCCCAAGAGCGATGTTTCATCGGGCGTCGGCCTTGCCGGATTGCTCGGCCTTGCGGTGTGGATTCTGTTCTGCCGCGCCTTTCCTGCGATTGCCGAAATGGTCGGTTTGGGCGACGGCTATGGTGTGCTCTCGGGCCCCTATGCCTCGCTCACCGCCATGGCCTTTACCGCCGGACCGATGGCCTTGTGGTCGCTGCTGGTGGACAAGGTTCACCTGCGCGCCTCGACAGGTCTCGATTGGAATATCAAGCGCAGCGTCGAGGAAGTTCTGCCGGTCTCGACGGTAAAGATCGTCGGCTTGTGGGCGACATGGGCGATCATCGCGGGACTGTATTGCATTTGCCGCTGGTATTGGGACGGGCCGTATCTGTTCGCAATGGATGTGCTCAGCCTCGCCATTTTGCCGATGGTCTTTCTCGCGGTCCCCTATGTCATCTGGCTCGACCGCCACATGGTCGAACCGCACGACAGCACATGGCATTTCGGAGCAATGCTTCTGGGCCGCGGCGGAGAAATCGAAGGCGGGATCGACCTCGATGCGGTCAAGAAGCATTGGCGCGCATGGATCATCAAGGCGTTCTTCGGTGCGTTCATGATCTCGATTCTGCCGGGCGGTTTTGCCTATGTCGTCGAAGCCGACCCCTCGGCCATGGCGGGCAATCCGTTCGAGATCGCGATGCTGCTGATCACGCTGCTGTTCCTTGTCGATGTGCAGATCGGGACAGTCGGATACCTCTTCACGCTACGCCCGCTCGACGCGCATATCCGTTCGGGCAATCCGTTTGTCGCAGGCTGGCTGGCGGCGCTGCTGTGCTATCCGCCCTTTGTGTGGGGCATCATCGGCGGTAACAACCAGATTTTGAGCTATGAGGCCAATGTCGAAGGCTGGGGCTTCTGGATGGCGAACCAACCCGCGCTGTTGTGGGTCTGGGGCGCATGGCTCGTCTTCCTAACTGCGGTCTACGCCTGGGCCACGGTGGTCTTCGGTATCCGGTTCTCCAACCTCACCTACCGCGGTGTGCTGACCAATGGTCCGTATCGCTTCACCCGTCACCCGGCCTATCTGTCGAAAAACCTGTTCTGGTGGTGCTCGGTGTTGCCGTTCCTCGTGACGAGCGGTTCTGCGACCGATGCGATCCGCAACACCTTCTTCCTGCTGGTCGTCAACGGGATCTATTACTGGCGCGCCAGAACCGAGGAAGCGCACCTTTTGTCCGAAGACCCGAAGTATCGCGAGTATTACGACTGGATGGAGGCGAATGGCTTCGTCACCGCTCCGCTGTCCGCTTTGAAGCGCAAGCTCATCGGTCGCCTTTCGGGCAGAGGGCGCGGGTCTGCGGGCGTTGCAGAGCCTATGGCTCAGGAACCTGCCGAATAAATCAGATGTAGAAGCCGTCGTCGGCTTCGTGCGCGGTCAGTTCTCGTTCGGACACGGCAAGGGCTGAAACCTGCGCGCGCCATTCGGCGATATGCGCGGTGCGGAAATGCGCCTCCAGCGCGGCGCGGTCGCGCCACTTCTCGATCACGCGCACCAGCCCCTGATCGATCACATCGAGCGCATAGCTGTATTCGATGCAGCCTTCTTCCGCACGGCTGGCGAGGATCATCGTTTCCATCACGGGACGGATAACCTCGACCATGCTGGGGGGAATGCGAAAGGAGCCGGCGACGATGATCATGGGCAAGTTTTGCGTCAGGGACGCGGCTAACTCAAGGGCGAGCCGTCGTCGGCCTCGTATTTCGCGAGGTGGGTGATGGTGATGTCGAGGTCGCGCAGCGCGGCTTGAAAGGCTGCCATGTGCGGCGTCGCAAAGTGGTAGTCGAGCGCGGCCTGATCGACCCATTTCTCGATCGCGTAGAATTTGGTCGGGTCGAGCACGTCGATCGCATAGCTATAGCCAAGGCAGCCTTTTTCGGCGCGTGAGGCGGTCACCATGGCCTCGAACGCCGCATGGCCTGCCTCGGCGGTGTCTCTGCCGAGCGTCGCTTCGGCCAGAACGAACAACATTGGCTTTCCCCCTTGCGGCTGCGTTCTAGAACGAATGGCGATACACTTGCGAAACGTCCTCGCCCCATTCGCCGTAATAGGCATCGAGCAGGCGCTGGGCAGGGACCTTGCCACTCGCAACAATCTCGTCGAGCGTTTCCAGATAGCCCGTTTCGTTGTCGCCGCTGGCGTTGAGCTTGCCGCGTGCGGCCAGCCCCTTGTGTGCGATAGCCAGCACTTCGCGGCCCAGATCCTGCATCGTCCCGCCGCCAGGTATCGGTGCATCGAGCGCGAGCCTGGGCGCGTCATTGCGCAGCCGCTCGCGCTCTTCCATCGTCCAGTCCTTGACCAGATCCCATGCCGCGTCGAGCGAGCCCTGATCGTAGAGCAGCCCGACCCAGAAAGCGGGCAGCGCGCAAATGCGGCTCCACGGGCCGCCGTCGGCGCCGCGCATTTCGAGGAAGCTCTTGAGCCGCACTTCGGGGAAGGCGGTCGAAAGATGATCCCACCAGTCCGACGCCGTGGGGCGCTCGCCGGGCAGGACCGAAAGCTTGCCGTCCATGAAGTCGCGGAAGGAAAGCCCGGCGGCGTCGATATATTTGCCGTCGCGGAAGACGAAATACATCGGCACGTCGAGCATATATTCCGCCCAGCGTTCGTATCCGAAGCCGTCTTCGAAAACGAAGGGCAACATTCCGGTGCGGTGCGGGTCGGTGTCCGACCAGATGTGGCTGCGGTAGGAAAGGTAGCCGTTGGGCTTGCCTTCGGTGAAAGGCGAATTGGCAAACAGCGCGGTTGCCAGCGGTTGCAGCGCGAGCCCGACGCGGAATTTCTGCACCATGTCGGCTTCGGACGAATAGTCGAGATTGACCTGGATGGTGCAGGTCCGCAGCATCATGTCGAGACCCAGATTGCCCACTTTGGGCATGTGGTTCATCATGATCTTGTAGCGGCCCTTTGGCATCACGGGCAGCTCTTCACGGGTCTTGTCGGGCCACATGCCGAGGCCGAGATAGCCGACGCCGCATTTCTCGCCGATCTCCTTGACCTGCGCCAGATGGCGGCCGGTTTCATTGCAGGTCTCGTGCAAGGTTTCGAGCGGCGCACCAGACAACTCAAGCTGCCCCGCCGGTTCGAGGCTGACCGTGCCGTCTGCGCCTTTCATGGCGATGACGTGCCCGTTTTCCTCGATCGGTTCCCAGCCAAAGCTGCGCAGGTTCATCAGCAGATCGCGGATGCCGCAAGGCTCGTCATAGGATGGGGCAGGGCGGTTACCGTGCGTCTGGCCTTCGGGCAGGCGGCGATAGACGAGCTTTTCGTGCTCGGTCCCGATCCGCCATTGATCCTTTGGCTTTTCGCCCTTGCGCATCGGCGCGATCAGATCGTCGAGGCTTTCGATGATAGGCTCGTCGGCGTCGGATGCTTCGCGTGTGCTCATGAAGTGTGAACCCCTTTGGACCGTTGCCCTAGAAAACGGATTTGCTTGAGGGAAGGGCAAACTGTGTTTCGGCGCAGGAAGTTATTCTGTTACCAGCCAGTCACCGGATTCAGCCATCCAGACCGATAATGCTGCGATCGCAGCGGTTTCCCCGCGCAGGATACGCGGGCCGAGCGAGACGGGCCGCGCCGCCGGATGGGCGCGGATCGCAGCGCGCTCGGCATCGTCGAAGCCGCCTTCGGGACCGATCAGGATCGCGGCCGGACCTTCGTGATAGACAAATTCGTCGGCAGCCGCCCCTCCGCCTTCTTCATCGGCAAAGAACAGCCTGCGATCTTCCGGCCAGTCTCGCAGCAGCGCTTCGAGCTTTGCAGGCTCGGACAGTTCGGGCAGCGCGGTGCGCGCGCATTGTTCGGCCGCTTCTGTCGTGATCGTGCGTGCGCGTTCGAGGTTCAGCTTGTCGGCAACACAGCGGCGGGTGATGACCGGCTGAATTCGCGCTGCGCCCAATTCGGTCGCCTTTTCGAGCACGAGGTCGAAGCGGTCCTTCTTGAGCAGGGCTGGGCAGAGCCACACATCGGGCACATCCTCGCGCGGACGCAGGTGTTCGGCCACTTCGAGCGTTACATCGCGTTTGCCTGCATCGGTAACGCGCGCTGCATATTCGCCTGTGAGATTATCGCACAGCACCACAGCATCGCCTGCCGACACGCGCATGACGCGGGCAAGGTAATGCGCCGGATTGCCCTCGATCACGACCGTCGCGCCGAGCGCGAGGGGGTTTTCGACGAACAGGCGCGGTGCGCTCTTGGGCGGCCAGGCGGGCGTTGCGGGCATGGCTTCCCCCTAGGCCTGCGCGGCGCTAGAGAGCAAGTCATGACCGCAAGGCTTGCCCAATACTACATCGCTCTGGTGTTTCTCGCCCTCGGCGGCTGGGCTCTTTTCGCTCCGGCAAATGTCATCGAACTGGCTTTGACCGAGCCCTATCGCGATACCGGCTTTATTATGCGCTTTACGATGGCGTGCTTCGGCGCGCAGGCGGTGATGTTCGGGATCATGGCGCTGGTGGTGCAATGGCGAGCCAGGGCCTTTGCGGCCTTCGCGCTGGTGCTGATCCCGTTCTTCTGGTTCAATTATCATTTCCATTATGTCGAGCCTGTGCTGACCAGCATCGGAATGCTCGATTTCGCAGGGAATCTGACCATGCTGATTGCCTGCATGATCGGCTGGCGAGCAGCTCGACAAGAGGAGCTTGCGTGACCGAAACGATCGTCCCCGATAGCCAGCACCGCGGGCTGGTCGAGCGCCTGCCGCAAGTTCCGCGCGATCTTGCGCAATTGGCGCGGTTCGACCGTCCGATTGGCTGGTGGCTCCTGTTCTGGCCGTGTGTCTGGGGCGTATGGCTGGCTGGAGCAGGGCCGCAATTCGTGCTGCTGTTCTGGCTGCTGCTCGGCGCGATAGCGATGCGCGGGGCGGGCTGTGTCTATAACGACATCGTCGATGCGAAACTCGATGCGAGCGTAGCGCGCACCGCTGCGCGACCCGTGGCGAGCGGGCGGATCGGCAAGAAACTCGCATGGCTGTGGCTGATCAGCCTGTGCCTCGTCGGTCTGATCGTACTGCTGCAACTGCGGCTCGAGGCGCAGATCATCGCACTCGGCTCGCTCGCGCTGGTTGCCGCTTATCCCTTTATGAAGCGTATCACCTGGTGGCCGCAGGCATGGCTGGGGCTGGTTTTCACATGGGGGCTGTGGGTTGGCTGGACGGAGCTGCGATGGGACAATTGGGATGCAATCGCGTGCCTCTATGCAGGCGCGATCTGCTGGGTGATCGGTTATGACACGATCTACGCCCTGCAGGACCGCGAGGACGATGCGCTGGTCGGCATCCGAAGCTCGGCGCTGCGGATGGGCGCGCATGTCCACGCGGGCGTTGGTGGGTTCTACCTTGCAGCGGCGGCGCTCTGGGGGCTAGGCATCTGGCTCTATCGGCCCGACATCTTCGCACTGGTCGCGCTTGTGCCGGTGGCGCTGCATCTTGCGTGGCAGGTGGCAACGCTCGATCCCTCCGACCCCGAAAACCCGCTCGCGCGCTTCCGCTCGAACCGGATGGCAGGCGCGCTGATGGCGGCGGCGTGCTTCGTGGTCGGCAATGCAGGGGCCGGCTGATGTGCAACCTCTATCGCATGACCAAGAACGCCGACGAGGTCGCCAAATGGTTTGATGCTATCGCCGCCGCTGGCGGAGCCAATTTCGGCGAGGAAGTCTATCCCGGATACCCCGGTCTTGTCGTGGCAGACGGGCAGGTGCGCCAGATGAACTGGGGCTACCCTCTCGTGATGAAGGGGAAGAATGGCCAGCCGTTAAAGCCCAAGCCGGTCAACAACGCTCGAACGGACAAGCTCGACAGCTTCTTCTGGCGATATTCCTTTGAGGAGCGCCGCTGTCTGATCCCGCTTTCGGCATGGGCAGAGGCGCAGGGGAAAAAGGGCGCGATGACGCGCACATGGCTCTCGCTGCCCGACGCCGAACTGTTCGCCTGTGCAGGCGTATGGCGCGACAGCGACGAATTCGGCACCTGCTATTCGATGGTGATGACAGACAGCGCCGGTTCGGCTGCGAGCGATGTGCACAGCCGAATGCCGGTGCTGCTGCGGCCTGAAGACTATGCAGGCTGGGTGTCCGGTTCGCCCGAAGACGCCAAGGCGCTGTGCGCGGCGTGGAACGGCGATCTGAAAATCGACCGAACCGACGACCCATGGGTGCGCGGCGCGGCGAGCCAGCGGTCCCTGCTTTAGCGGTCAGCCATTTCCGCGATATGCATCACTGCGCGCCAATGGCCCGCTACGGGGTCGTCCTCGGGATAGATGTCGAGTTCGATCTGCGGTGCAATGCCCGTTTCCTCGAACACGGTTCCATCCGGCGCGGCGAAGCTCTCGTTTGAAAGTTCGAGCAACCAGCCGTTGGGAAGCGGCTTTGCGAGCGGGGTCGAGAACGCGCCGCGCGTGGTCGTGCCGACCTGTGTGACATTGGGCAGCTGGCGGAAGGCTAGCGTTGCCAGTTCGCCGCCGCTGACGGTCACATCGCTTGTCATCAGATAGACAGGGCCGGTGAAACGCGCGCCATTTGCAGGTTCGATCATGTGCGGGAAAGGCGCAAGTCCCGATCCGCGTGCAACCGTGGTAAAGCCCGTGAACGGGTTATCTGTGAAGCGTGCGGGAAGGGCCTTGGCGACCCGGTCCCATCCGCCGCGATTGTTGGACAGATCGACGATGACCGCTTCAAAGCCATCGAACGAGGCAAGCGCTGCATCCATGACACGGTCGAATTCGGCCATTTCGGCAGCCGCCCATTCGGGGCTGGCGAAATCCTCTCGCTCCGTGAAGCCTCCCATCACGAAGACCTGAATATAGCCCACGCGTGCGCCGCCAGGCGTGGTCAGCGTGCCCCATACGATACGGTCCTGCGCTTCCTGATGTGCACTCTCGCCGAGTGCGGCCTTGGTCTGGCCGATCAAAGCGCCCAGCCAGCCGCCTTCGCCGCTTTCGCTTGCGCGGATGCGGGGCAGGGTGGTGCCTTGCCCGTCCTGCACGCGGACGCGCTCCCCCTCGACGGTTCCGATCAGCTTGGTGTGGCTGTCCGAAAGACCGTCCATATAGCTCGCAAGAACCGCCCAGAGTTCGGTTTCGCCCATGTCGGCCCGCAGCGTCTCGCGCACACGCTCGGCACGCGCTTCGTGATCGGGCGGGCGACGGTCGAAAAAGGCGTAGTGCCGCTCGAAATGATCGAGAAACGCCTCGCCCACAGCGACAGGATCGTGCGCAGGTGTCGCTGTGCAATTCTCTGGCAGCGCATCGAGGCGGTCGAAAACCACATTGGTATCGCCTTCGAGCAGCTGGAATATCGCGCTGCGGCCTGGCTCCAGCTCGCGGAAGTAGCGGTAGCTGACAGAGTCCATCGCCGACAACGCGCTGCCTTCGCGCCGCGGTGCGTAGCAGCTTGCGCCTTCCTGATAGCGGGTGACACCGCGCCCATCGATGTCCAGCACCCAACCGTAGCCGCGCGCCCGCCATGCGCCGCGCACGCGCGGATCGGTGGTGCCGTCAGCGCGAAGTATCTCGTTGGCCTCGCCCGCCTGTTCCCATGGCGTGGGCGGTGAGGCGGGATGAGCCAAGGAAGAGCTGCTGCAAGAAGCCAGCAAGCAAGCCAGAACGACGGGGATGTGCCGAGTGAGTGTCATGCGGGACTAATACAGTCGCTGTCGAAGCGTTCAACCTTCGGTCTGATCGCTCGTCGGAGAAGATCGGCTCTTTATGGATCGGCTCGTTCATGCGGCGTCTCCCGAATAGCTGACGAGCTCGAATTCGATCCCGTCCCAGTCGAAGAAATAGAACCTGCGGCCCGGTTCGTAATCGTCGTGGCTGAAGGGTTCGAGCCCGGCTTCGACAACCGCCTTTTCTGCTGCGTCGAGGTCGTCGACGAGCAGGCCAAGGTGGTTGAGCGGCTGGCCTTTGGAATAGCGCTGGCCGCCGTTCTTGGCGGCCTCGGCCTGCACCTCGTCGTTGGTGTAGATCGCGATGTAGTTGCCGCCGTTATCGGGCTCGCCGACGTGAATGGACCGGCCACCGAGCAGGGAAGGGCCGCGCCAGCGTTCCTCCCAGCCGAGCAGCGCCTTGAACAGCGCGGCGCTGCGGTCAGGATCGGTGACAGTGATATTGGCGTGTTCGAGTTTTCCGTATGACATGAGCGAGGCTCCCTTTGTGTCCTGTGTGGCAGCGATGCGGGGGCACAAAGCCCTTCGAATCGCCCTCGCTCACGACAATGCAACCTAAACCTAACTTGAGATCAAGATATTTCTTCGCTAGGCGGATTGCATGGCGCAAAAACTCTCATCCAAAGACCTCATACCCATCGGTGAAATAGCGCGCAGGACCGGGCTGTCGGTCTCTGCAATCCGGTTTTACGAGGACAAGGGGCTGGTCGAGCCGGTGCGCACCGGCGGAAACCAGCGCCGTTTCTTGCGTTCCGATATTCGCCGGTTGAGCTTTATCCTGATTGCGCAGCAGCTTGGGCTGAGCCTGGGAGAGATCGACGAAGTGATGCGCGGACTTCCCTATGGGCGCACGCCCACTGCAAAGGATTGGAGCGCGATCAGCGGGGTGATCCGCGCCCGCATCGATGCGCAGATCGCCTCGCTCGAAACCATCCGCGAAGATCTGGAAGGCTGCATCGGTTGCGGATGCCTGAGCCTGAAGAAATGCGCGCTCTATAATGCGCAGGATCGCTGGGCGGCCAAGGGGGCAGGGCCGCGCGTGTTGTTGCCGCCCGAAGACCGGAGCTGAACTCGCGGGCCTAGTCCTGCCAACCTAGTCCTGCGGGCCGAGGTCGGGGTCGAGATCGCGCGGGCGGGTGAAATGCACCAGCTTTGCGCAGTAATTCTTGAGAGCCGCCCAGCTGTCGATATTGCACTCGAGCACGGCGTAGGAGGCGGTCGGGAACTTCACCGTCGCCTCCTTGAACAGATCGTTCTCGTGGCTGGGCGAGACGAGATCGAGGATCACCTCCTGCAAACCCGGATTGTGACCCGCGACGAGGATTGCTTCGGGTTCCTCATCCGCCTCGGCAGCAAGCGCCTGCACGACTTCTTCGATGGTGTCGGATGCGGCGAGATAGAGTCGCTGGTCATAGATGACATCGAATTCGGGCAGGCCGCGCTCCAGCGTGTCGTGCACGCGAACGGCGGGGCTGGCGATGACGAGATCCCATTGCAGGTCATGCGAACGGATATGATCGCCCATCAACGCTGCGCCTTTTTCGCCGCGTTCGTTCAGTCCGCGGTCGAAATCGCGCTGCGACCCGTCGCCCCAGTCGGACTTGGCATGGCGATAGATACCCAGATACTTCGTCAAGCTCGCTTATCCCACCGTTTGCGCGTCAATCGTGGCAATGCTCTTCACGGCAAACGCACCGCTGCGCAAGTGCCCTGACGGTCAATTGTAGCAGCATTGGGTCATTTGCGCTTGGATTCTTCGCTTGTCTCACCGTCAGAAGCGTCCGGCTTGCTTGCGGGCGAGTACGGCCGGATCGCACCCAGCAATTCAGGCTCGGTACGCAGCATTGCCAGGCCGGCAAAGAGAGCCAGCATCAAGATCAGAATCCCGCTCGCAAGGCTGAGCATGGGATGCAGGATCGCGCTTCCACCGATCATTTCTGTCAGCAGAACCACGCCTGCCAGTTCGCCGATAAGAAGCGGGAGCGTCAGCCGGACTGCTCCCCGGTCAGGCCCCAAACCTTGTTTGCGTATCTGCATACCCAATCGCAAGAGATCGCCAATCAGCACCAGGCTGATCACGTGAAGCAGGTAGAAGCCCAATTGGCCCGAGCCGGGGACGAAATTGTCTATGACCCAGCCGACTAAAAGGGCCGCGAGGGCTGCCAGCGCGAGCCGACGCTCCGGCTCAAAGTCGAACATGCGCCGCGCGACGAGCCAGATCCAGAACGGGGTGGCGATAGCGACAAGGTTTATCCAGGGATCGAGCGGACTGTCTGCAACCATCAAATTACTGGATTCTATGAGATAGGCCATCACCCCGATGATCATGGCGACCATCGGGAATTTGAGTTTCTCGTTCATGTCGCCCGCGACGACTTGCGCCATCAGCATGAGCGCAGCGCCCATGGCGATCATGCGGACGAGAAAGTCGACCTGTTCGATCATGTCCCGTTATCTGGGGTATCTGCGGCGATGTTTCCACCCGTTTCGCCGATTTGGTTTGGCGCTTCGCCGATCAATCCTGCTTTGACGCGCACCAGAGCCTCGTCGAGCGTAACGCGGCGGATGGTCGTGCCCTCGGGGAAGGCCGAGAGCAAACGGGTCGGAAAAGCGGAGGAGAGCACGACGAAATGGCCGGCATCCTCCTTGCCTCTGATCAGCCGCCCGAACGCCTGCGCGATGCGTGCGCGGATGATGCGATCATCATACTGGCTTCCGCTGTCCGAAGCGGCTCGGCGGGCCTTGTGAAGAATATCGGGGCGCGGCCAAGGCACCGCTTCCATCACCACGCAGCGCAAGGACCGCCCCGGCACGTCCACCCCGTCACGCAAGGCATCGGTGCCAAGCAGGCTGGCGTGCGGATCGTCGCGGAAGATATCGACCAGAGTGCCGGTGTCGATCGGATCGACATGCTGCGCATAAAGCGGCAGGCCTTCGCGGGCGAGCCGGTCGGCAATCCGGCCATGCACCGCGCGCATCCGGCGGATTGCGGTGAACAGGCCCAGCACGCCGCCTTCGCTCGCCTCGATCAGCCGCGCATATGCGCCTGCCAGACCGGGTAGGTCGCCCTTTTTCACATCGGTCACGATCAGCACTTCGGCGCGGGCGGCATAGTCGAACGGGCTGGTCGCGGTGGAAAGCAGAGGCTGGGTGTCGACATGCGCCGCACCCGAACGCTGTATAGCGCTTTCCCATGGGTCGCCTGCGGCCGAACCGATGCGGTCGGTGAGTGTTGCGCTGGTCAACATCACGCCGTGCGCCGGTTCGAGCACGACCCGCGCAAAGGGCTTCATCGGGTCGAGCCAGCGGCGGTGGATCGCCACATCGAATTCGCGCGCATCCGAGCGATCGACCGCGAGCCAATCGACGAATTCGGGGTCGGCAGGCCCGCCCAAGCGATCGAGCAGCGCCTCCCATGCTGCCAGCAGATCGACCCGCCATTGCAACGAGAAGCGCGCGCCCTCGATCCGCGCGCGGCCTGCGCCGTCGAGCCAGTCGGGCGGATCGGCGATGATCGCCTCCAGCCTTCCGCCCAGCTTGATCAGGGGCTTGCGGATTGCGGCCAGCGCCTCCCCCGCCGCGCCTGCCGCTTCGATCACGCCACCCGGCAAACCCGATGCCTCGGTTTCAATGCCGTAGCCTGCCTCCTGCCCGCTTTCGTCACGGGCATAGGTTACGGTGCGAACGGCAGCGAGCAGCGCCTCTACCGGCCCCGAAGGTTCGCCTTCGACCAGCCGTTGCAGCCACCCCTCCGACGGCAAAGCCGCACCAGCCTCGCACGCGTCCTCGATCGCGACGCCGCCTTCGTCGTCATAGGAGGCGATATCGGCAAGCCTTGCCGAAAGCCCGCGCCTGCGCCCGCGATTCTTGCGTTCGGGCCCGATAATCCAGCGGCGAAGCTCTATCGCTTCCTGACCCGAAAGCGTGGCGGCAAAGGTCGAATCCGCAGCTTCGAACACGTGGTGGCCTTCGTCGAAGATGATGCGCGTCGGGCGCTGCGCAGCGTCGCGTCCGCGTGCGGCGTTGACCATCACCAGCGCGTGATTGGCGATCACCAGATCCGCCTGCGCGCTGTCCCTTGCGGCGCGTTCGATGAAGCATTTGCGGTAGTGCGGGCAGCCTGCGTAGACGCATTCGCCGCGCTGGTCGGTGAGAGCGGCAATCCCGCGCTTGCGGAACAGCGTGCCGAGCCAGCCGGGCAGATCGCCGCCGATCATGTCGCCGTCGCGGGTAAAGCTGGCCCAGCGCGCCACCAGTTGCGCAAGGATCGCGGGGCGTCCTGCAAAGCCGCCTTGCAGCGCGTCTTCGAGATTGAGCAGGCACAGGTAATTCTCGCGCCCCTTGCGCACCACCACGGGCGGCGTGCCGTCAGGGCGTTTCAGCGGCCATGCGCGGCGGCTTTCGCTGCGCAATTGACGTTGGAGGTTCTTGGTAAAGGTCGACACCCAAACCGTCCCGCCCGATGCCTTGGCCCACAGCGAGGAGGGGGCGAGATAGCCCAGCGTCTTGCCGATACCCGTGCCTGCTTGCGCGAGCGCGATATGCGGTTGTTCGGAGCGGTTGCGGGGCGCAAAGATGCGCGCGACATCGCCCGAATAGGCGCGCTGTCCTTCGCGGCGTTCCGATCCTTCGCCGGTGAGATGGTCGAGCTGGGCCAGCACATCGGCTTCGCTCAGTTCGACCTGACGCGGGGGAGCGCGCTCACCGGCCTCTTCCCATTCGGGCAGACGCGAAAACAGCCACTTTTCAGCTTTCTCAGGCCGCGCGATATGCGGTTTGAGCACTTGCGCCCACGGCCAACGCAGCCGTTCGAGCGATTGCAGCACCGCCCAGGCGCCTGCGCGCTCGAACCATTCGGGGTCTTCGCAAGCCGCAACCAGCGCTCCGGCGGCGGTTTGCAGGAAGGCAGGGATATGCTCGTCGCCCTCGGGCTCTTCCAGTTCAAGCGCTTCTGCAAGCCCGCGTGCGGTGGGCACGCAGAAGCGCGCCGGATGGACGAAGGCGAACAGTTCCAACAGGTCCAGCCCTGAAAGATCGGGGTAGCCGAGCCGGTTCGCCACCAGCGGCGCATTGAGCAGCAGCACAGGCGTATCGGCGGTCGCCATGATCGCCTCGCCCTTGGAGATGGCGCCGGTCACGCCATTCGCAGGGCGCAGCCAATTGCCACCGTGGCTGGAATGCAGCGCGGGAAGGGGGAGGGGAGCAGGGGTTTTCACGAGAGGCAATGTTGGGCGCGTGATTACGATTTGTAAACGGACCGGCCTGATAGACTTGTGGTCGGATCGCCAAGGAAAAGAAAAATGCGAATCGTGAAAGTCGTTGCCGCGTTTGCGGCAATGCTCTGGACTATGCCCACTTTGGGGCAGGTCGCGCCGCAGCAAGTGGCTGCTGCCGACCAACAAACCGCCGCACGCGTTGCGGTGGTGCAGCGGCATGTCGATGCCTATCGATCGGGAAATCTCGACCGTTTCATGGCGACTTTTGCGCCCGATGCCGAAGTGTACGGGCCGGGTATTGCGGCTGTGGGCCTCGAGCAGATACGCGCCTCCTATCGTCCCAATTTTGCACCCGGCGCTCCGAAGATCCGCGTCCATTCGAGCGAGGTCGCAGGCGATCTGGTGTTCCTCACCATCGGCTATGTCTCGCCCAGCGGTGAGCAGCTGTTTTGCAGCTATTCCGAATATGGCGTTGCCGGCGACAAGATCGGCTACGTCGCCTCCAGCATGGCGCGTTGTCCGGACGAATAGGCAGAAATTAACCCCTGTGCGCTAACCTTGACCGCTGATCTGTCCAAAGGGAGTCGCACATGAGCTTTGGCCGCAAGGGATTGGCACCGGGGCAGGTCGCGCCTGCCGGACCGGGAGGGTTTGGCCGCGCACAGACGGCTGCCTCGGTTTCAGAGGCCCCGCAAACCGCTTCCGATGAAGACGAGATTGCCGCCCTGCGCGAAGCTTTCATCGCATCCGAACGCGCACGCCGCGCCGACGAGATCGGCGAGGGCAGTCTTCCCTCTGCTGGAGCAAGCATCAAGGCGATGCGAAACACCGCGCGCCCCGCCACACTCCCCGCCACACGGCCCGCGCAGCCGCTCGGCAACGGGCCGGTCGGTGCAAGCGGGCTTCCGCTGCATCAGGAAGAACAGATACGCGCCGCTGCGCAAAGCTATTCTTCTGGCACTGCCTCGTCGCAGCAATCCTATGCCGGCGCGCGCTCTGGCGGGCGTGCGAGAACCAGCTATTTTTTCGGCGATCCCGCCAGCCGTTCGCTCGGCATTGCCTATCTCATCTGGTTCGTGATCGGGCAAACCGGCCTCCACCGCGCTTATTGCGGCAACAAGGACAGCGCAATCATCCAGGTCTCGCTGTTGGTGGTAAGCGTGGTTTGTCTGTTCATTTTCCCGCCCATCGGACTGATCGGTCTGGTCGCGTGGATGTGCTGGCTCATCGGCGATCTGTTCATGATGCCGGGCATGTTGCGACGTTTTCAGGAAGCGCACGACTACAGCCGCGAGTTCGAATAGGGGCCCTCGGGCGCCTTCGCGCTTGCACAATCGCGCGCGCTGCGCAAAGGCGGCGGCACTATGACTGACAGCACGCTTATCGAAACCGCACAATCGTCCAAGGCCTGGCCCTTTCAGGAGGCGCAGCGGCTTGCCAAACGCCTTCGCAACGGCAAGCCCGATGGTGCGCCCGTGCTGTTCGAAACCGGCTATGGTCCCTCGGGCCTGCCGCATATCGGCACGTTTCAGGAAGTGCTGCGCACCACGCTGGTGCGCCGCGCCTATGAGGCTCTGACCGGTCAGAAGACCCGTCTGGTCGCGTTCAGCGACGATATGGACGGGCTGCGCAAGGTCCCCGACAATGTGCCCAACAAGGAGCTACTGGCCGCTAACCTCGGCAAGCCGCTGTCGCGTATCCCTTCGCCTTTCAGCAACGAGCACGAGAGCTTCGCCGCGCACAACAATGCGATGCTGCGCGCGTTTCTCGACCGCTTCGGCTTCGACTATGAATTCGTAAGCTCGTCCGAGCAGTACAATTCGGGCGCGTTCGACGATGCGCTGCGCGGTGTGCTGCGCAATTTCGACGCGATTCAGGACATCATGCTCCCGACGCTGGGCGAAGAGCGGCGCAAGACCTACTCGCCGGTGATGCCGGTCTCGCCCACGACGGGTGTGGTTCTGCAAGTGCCCATCGAGGTCGTCGATGCGGAAAGCGGCATGATCCGCTTCACCGACGAAGACGGCAACACCGTCGAGCAATCGGCGCTTGGCGGCATGTCCAAGTGCCAGTGGAAGGTCGACTGGGCGATGCGCTGGGTCGCACTCGGCGTCGATTACGAGATGTATGGCAAGGACCTGACCGACAGCGGTGTGCAGTCGGGCAAGATCGCGCGCGTCCTTGGCGGGAACAAGCCCGAGGGGCTGATCTACGAGCTGTTCCTCGACGAGAAGGGCGAGAAGATTTCGAAGTCGAAGGGCAATGGCCTAACGATCGAGGAATGGCTCGAATACGGCAGCGAGGAAAGCCTCGGCTATTACATCTTCGCCAATCCGCGCAGCGCCAAGCAGTTGCATGCTGGCGTCATTCCCAAGGCGATCGACGACTACTGGCAGTTCCGCAAGGCGCTCGCAGACCAGCCGCTCGACAAGCAGCTGGGCAATCCGGTGTGGCACCTTGCGCGCGCGAATGACCATTTCGACGGTCCCGACGCGCCGGGTGCGGGCGATCAGTTGTCTGTCCCCTACAGCCTGTTGCTGAACCTCGTCAGCGTACTGGGGCTGGAGGCGACGCCTGCCAATCTTGCGGAGTATGTCGCAAGCTACACCGGCGAGCCTGTGAATGACCCGGCTCTGGTCCGGCTGATCGAATGTGCGGTGAACTACAATCGCGATTTCGTAGCTCCGACGCTGTCGAAGCGTGCGCCGGTTGGCGGCGAAGTGGACGCGCTCAAGCAACTCGACGCGCAGCTCGCCGCGACCGCTGCCGACACCAGCGCAGAAGATTTGCAGACGATGGTCTATGAAATCGGCAAGCGCGAGGAATACGGTTTTGCAAGCCTGCGCGACTGGTTCAAGGCGCTCTACGAAACGCTGCTGGGCAGCGAGCAGGGTCCGCGCATGGGCAGCTTCATCGCGCTTTACGGCGTGGAACCGACCCGCAAGCTGATCGCGGAGGCTTTGGCGCGGGCCTAGTCCCCGCGCTTACTTCCACTTTCTGGTTCGGTACCACTTGGTGAAGACGTATTTGACGCCTTTTACCACCGGCGTGCCCGCGTGCATCGTGTCGATATTGGGCGCGCCGTCGATGGTGGCGTTGTTCCAGATCAGCAGCACGCCCGGCTTGGGCTCGATCTTGATGCCGATTTCGGTGAAATGCGTCTCGCCGCCTTCTTCGACTTCGTTGAGGAAAGCCATGGTGGTCCAACTGCGCTGACCGCCGCGCTTGCGTTCGAGCTGCCAGTATTTCTCGGATGTGTAGAACCAGTCGTTATGCGGTTTGAACTGTTGTCCGGGCAGGTATCGCTGACCCTGGATCGGTTCGCCCACCAGCGGGTCTAGCCCCATCAGATCGTCGACGCGGCGGCTGATGCCCATCACGAAGCTATCGTAGGGGTCGAGATCGCCCGAATAGGATGTGCGAAAGCCGCTGTCATAGCCGATTTCGTGCAGCGAAGAGGGCCGCGCATGGAGATCGACCATCGTGCACAGGCGCTTGCATTCGGACTTCGAGAGGAAGTCGCCGACCGCGTAAAGCTCGGCCTTGTCGGTATCGATCTTGTAGACGCCGGGGTCGGCCTCGAGCCGTTCGCGCACCTGCTTGCCGACGCGGCGCAGCGCGTCCTGATCGGGAATGGATTCCGTTTTCGCCATGCCCGCTGCTTAGCAAGGGTGCGCCTGTCCGCAAGGGGCGGTGCATAAGCAAACCCCCGCCGGATCGCTCCGACGGGGGCTCGGTTTGGTTGGCTATCCGGTGCTTACCAGAAGAAGTCGTAGATCACGTCGACCACTTCGCCGGTGTAGATATCGACCAGCATCACGTCGTCGTAATAGCGCACCCAGCGATAGGGGCCATAGACCTCGGGCAGGCGATAGCGCCACGGATCGTTGATGTAATAGCGCGATCCGAAGAACAGGCTGTCGAGATAGAACCCGATGCTCAGCCGGCGATAGCTATAGCCGCGATAGGGAGCGTAGTAGCGACCGAGGCGATAGATGCTGCGGTTGCTGCTGCGATAGTGGTTCCAGTTGTAGCGGCGGTCGTTGCGCCAGCTGCGACGGTCCCAGCGACGGTGGTCGCGGCGTTCTGCGCGCCGGTCGGCCCTGCGGTCCGCACGGCGACCATCGCGATAGCCGTCACGATAGGTGCCGTTGCGGGTGCGGTCGGTGTAGGTCCGATTCCGGTTTCCGGCATAGCGATCGGCACGGCGCGTGGTCTGATCGACGCGGCGGTCACCGCGACGTTCGACGCGATCTGCACGGCGGTCACCGCGACGTTCGACACGATCTGCGCGGCGATCACCGCGACGTTCGATAGTGTCCGAACGACGGTCTGCGCGGCGTTCTACGCGGTCGGCCCTGCCGGTCTGACCACGGCTGTCGAGGTTTCCGGCGCGGCGGTCACCGCGACGTTCAACGCTGTCCGCGCGGCGATCACTGCGACGTTCGACACGGTCTGCACGGCGATCACTGCGGCGTTCCACACGGTCTGCGCGGCGGTCGGTGCGTTCCTGCACGCGAGCAGGGCGCGATTGTGACTCGCTGCTCTGGCGGGTGACAGGGCGTGCGTCGGGTTCGGCCGAACGGCGGCTGCTGCGATCGCTACGGCGTTCACTGCGACGCTCGCTCCGGCGGTCGCCACGGCGATCCTGTCGCGCTTGTTCGGCAAAGGCGCCGTTCTCGACCGAGGCGGTGTTCGCCGCTTCGACTGCTTCGGGCGGGGTGACGAATGCCAGCGTCAGCGCAAGCGCGGACAAAGCACTACCCCTTAGAAAAAAGGAAATATCCATGATGTGCCTCCAGTGTTACCGCCCCACCACCTACGGCGATTGTTTTGCTCTAGTGATTGCGGTCTACATGCGAGTCGCTGACCCCTTGCTTAACCGCGCGGTAAGCCTCCTGTTCATGTTCAGCGCAATTTACCTTAACGCCTTGACCCGCAGATGCAATGGATCGAAGGCATAGACGATATGTTTGACAATCTTCCGGACATACAGGCGGATATCGCGCGTCGGCTCGGTGATGCAGCCTCGAACCGCGGCGTGCCGATGCATGTTCCGGCGGTCGTGACGAGCGATGTCGATGCGCGGGGAATGGTTCTGCGCGCCTTCGATCCCGCCAGCTGGACGCTGCGGTTTCACACCGATGCCCGCGCGCCGAAAGTTGCCGCAATTGCCGCCGACCCGCGAATGGCCGTGCTGTTTTACGACAAGCCGGCCAAGGTCCAGATCCGCGTGCGGGGAACCGGGCGAGTGCTAACCGACGATCCGCTCACCGACGCAGCGTGGGCGGAATCGACCAACTTCGCGCGGCGCTGCTATCTAGGCGATGCGCCCGGCGACGAGAGCGAGAGCGCGACCTCGGGCTTGCCTGCGCAATTCGAAGGCGTGGAACCGGACGACGCGCAACTGCTAGCGGCGCGGGAGAATTTCGCGGTTCTGCTGATCGAGCTGGCCGAACTCGACTGGTTTTACCTCGCCCAATCGGGCCACAGCCGTGCGCAGTTTTCGCGTTCGGAACAGGGCTGGAAAGGCCGCTGGGTAGCGCCCTAGGCGGCCTGTGAAGCGGGCGAGGATGCGGGCGGGGGTAGCAATTTTATCTCCTCCCACTCGGCCTCGCACTGGGCCTGCCACTCGATCGCGTCGAACACCGGATCGGCTTTGACGACTTTCAGCGGGGCGGGTGCGGAATCTATGCTGGCACGCATCACCCGCGCGATCTGCTCGATCGCCTCTTCGCGGGTATCACGCTCCCACACCTCGCACAGCCGTGCATATTGCGCACGCTGACCGTGCAGAGCTGGAGCTGGACTGGAAATCGGACGAGGCGGCATATTCGCGCTACGTTTCGCAGCGGTCTGAAGCTGGCTGTCAAAGGAAGAGGAGGCGAAAAATCCGCCGAGCGGGTTGGCGTTTTCCCTGCTGCGGACAGCAGAGCGCAACTTGAATGCCGCAATCGCCATCAGCACGACGGCAAGGACGACCATTCCCAAGGCCGGCGCGGCAATGGTCGCGTTTGCAATCCCGATGTCTGCAATGCCAATGTCTGCAATACCTTGCATTTTGGTCACTACCCCCTTGCCCCTTTCCAACAGGGGTTTGGCCTAGGCAGCGTTAATACCGGGTAAAATGCCCGAGGATTACTCCAGACATTGGCATTCGACCTGGTACTATGTCGCCAATCCGACCGTCGCTGTCGCGGTGTAACCAGCCGCGGTTGAACCGGAAATTGCAAGCATCATTGCTTCCTTCTGTTCATCGGTGTTGTCACCAAAGACATTGTCGGAATTCAGCGTGGTGTTGTTCAGTGCTGCAATGCTGCCGGTGTAGCTCGGATCGGATGCGTAGATCTGCGCGAGCGTATCCTTGGGAAGCGCGAATTGCGAAATCAGCCGTGCCGAACGCCCGTTTGTGGCGTTGGTGATGCTAGAATAAACCTCGAAATGGATATGCGGAAAGCGGCCATTGTAGGTGCCCGGAACTATGGTGGTGAAAGTCACCTGACCGTTGGCATCGGTGGTCTGCAACCCGCGCAGATAATCTTCGGCCGGAATGTCATATAGCGAATATTTGCCCGCCGCATTGCAGTGCCACACGTAAATGACATAGCCGCTGAGCGCCTCGCAGCTGTTGTTCACATCGGCAAGCGTGATCGTGAAGGTCATCTTCGTTCCGACTGCTGTCGTGCCGGTGTCGACGCTCGACCGTATATCGCTTCGCTGGAAGGCGCTTTGCGTGACCACATTCGAATAGGCTCCGCTCGACGTATTGGTGCCGTCAGCGGGGTAGGGGCCATTTGTTTCGCTGGCATAGCTGACACAGCTTGCGCTGGAAGAACCCGAAGGCGTCGGAGTGGGCGTAGGGGTTGGGGTCGGTGTCGGAGTTGGCGAAACACTGGTGGTGGTCGAAGAGCTGCTGCCACCGCCTCCGCAGGCAACGACCATGGCCGCTGTAGATGCTGCGCCGAAGAAGCGAATGGCCCGGCGGCGATCGATCTGGTTGAGCTGCGCCATATCGGCTGCGAGGCCTTTGGACGCAATTCGGGCAGGGGCTTTGAGAGCTGTGCTGGTCAATTCGGTTCTCCGGGGTGCCCGTTTGCGACGGGCAAGGTTGAGAGGCTCTCCCGGAAAGTCGAATTACCTATTGATGATCAGTATCATAGTCGCAGAGTGTAACGGATTGTCGCCGCTTGAAGTGTGATGCGACACAGCGCCTGCGTACGCATCACCAAACGATGTAGCCCGCCTCCCTCAGCACCGCAGCGGCGATGATCGCAGCAGAGACGACAACGAAAAAAGCCCCACCCTTCACCAGCCTCATTTCCAGCCGATGAAAACACCGACCGTAGAAATGAGGGCCATGATGGCTATCGCCCCGATGAATCTCTCAAGCGAAAGAGGCATCGGCTTTCTCGCTTGGCCGGAGCGCTTAGCGGGTCAGCTTCTTGTAAGCGAGCCGCGTAGGACGGTCCGCCGCATCGCCCAGACGGCGGCGCTTGTCTTCTTCATAGGCTTCGAAGTTGCCTTCGAACCATTCGACATGGCTGTTGCCTTCGAAGGCGAGGATGTGCGTCGCCAGACGGTCGAGGAAGAAGCGGTCGTGCGAGATCACCACGGCGCAGCCGGCGAAGTTCTCGATCGCGTCTTCCAATGCGCCCAGCGTTTCGACGTCGAGGTCGTTGGTCGGTTCGTCCAGCAGCAGCACGTTGCCGCCCTGCTTGAGCATCTTCGCCATGTGCACGCGGTTGCGTTCACCGCCCGACAGCTTGCCGACGTTCTTCTGCTGGTCCGCGCCCTTGAAGTTGAACGCGCCGACATAGGCGCGGGTCGAGGTGTCGTGACCGTTGACCTGCATGTAATCGAGCCCGTCGGAGATTTCCTCCCAGACGTTGTTCTTCTCGTTCAGGTGATCGCGGCTCTGGTCGACATAGCCGAGGTGGACGGTCTCGCCGATTTCGATCGTGCCGCTATCGGGCTGTTCCTTGCCGGTGATGATCTTGAACAGCGTCGATTTACCCGCGCCGTTGGGGCCGATCACGCCGACAATGCCGCCCGGGGGAAGCATGAAGGAAAGGTTTTCGAACAACAGCTTGTCGCCATAGGCCTTGGTGATGTTCTTGGCTTCGATCACCTTGCCGCCGAGACGTTCGGGGACCTGGATGACGATCTGCGCCTTGCCGGGCGCGCGGCCTGACTGCGCTTCCTGCAGTTCTTCGAATTTGCGGATACGCGCTTTCGACTTGGTCTGGCGAGCGGCAGGTGTCTGACGAATCCATTCGAGCTCGCGGGCGAGCGCCTTCTGCTTGCCGCTTTCCTCGCGGCTTTCCTGCTCGAGACGCTTGGCCTTCTTTTCGAGATAGGTCGAATAGTTGCCTTCGTAGGGGTAGTAGGTGCCGCGGTCGAGTTCGAGGATCCAGCCCACCACATTGTCGAGGAAGTAGCGATCGTGGGTGATCATCAGCACCGCGCCGGCATATTCCTTGAGGTGGTTTTCGAGCCATTCGACGCTTTCGGCGTCGAGGTGGTTGGTCGGCTCGTCGAGCAGCAGGATCGACGGCTTCTGGATCAGCAGGCGGGTCAGCGCGACGCGGCGCTTTTCACCGCCGGAAAGGCTCTCGACGCCCATGTCCGAGGGGGGGCAGCGCAGCGCTTCCATCGCGATTTCGAGCTGGTTGTCGAGCGTCCAGCCGTCGACTGCGTCGATCTTGGTCTGAAGCTCGGCCATTTCTTCGCCTAGCGCGTCGAAATCGGCGTCGGGTTCCGCCATCAGCGCGCTGACCGCGTTGAAGCGTTCGACGAGGTCGGCGGTTTCGCGCGCGCCGTCCTTGACGTTTTCGAGCACGGTCTTGGTCGGGTCGAGTTCCGGCTCCTGCGGCAGATAGCCGACGGTGATGTTCTCGCCCGGCCATGCCTCGCCCGAAAAATCGGTGTCGATGCCGGCCATAATCTTCATCAGCGTCGATTTACCCGCGCCGTTGGGACCAACGATGCCGATCTTCGCGCCTTGGTAGAACTGGAGATTGATGTTCGAGAGCACCGGCTTTTGCGCGCCGGGGAAGCTCTTGGTCATGCCTTTCATCACATAGGCGTATTGCGCGGCCATGGGGCGGTGTCCTTTACAGCGGGAATAGTGGAATCTGGATGCTTGCGCGCGAGATAGGGATATGCGGGCAAGGGGGCAAGCCGCCTTCTGGCCCATGCCGCATTAGGCGCTGCGCCGAAGGGGCCTGTTAACTATATGGCCCTAGTCCGCTCCGAAGGGAGTTCGGCAAGGCAATGCAAACACAGATTCTGGGGCTGGTGACACCGCTGATGGTGCTGTTTTTCGCAGCAACCTTCGCCGTGTTCTGGCGTCTGGGCAATCTGCCTCGCTACGTGCTGGGCTTTGCCCTCGCTTATGTTTTTTCGGCGGTGGGCTTTCTGATCACCCACCTCGCACCCGAAGGCGCGTTCTACGTCTTTCACACGACACAGCTCTTCTACAGCATCGCGTCGACATTGATGGTCGCGTGCGTGTGCGAGCGGGCAGGCGTGCGGCTGCATTTCGGCAGTTTTGCGGCCGTTTATGTGCTCAGCGCCTTTGCGCTAGCGGTTGCCGTTGGCCTGTCGGATGATGTCGGTCCGCGCCTGATCATCGTCAACATCGGCTATGGCGCCATGTTCCTGATGGGCGTGACAACGCTGCTCAGTGCGCGCCGCCGCAGTGCGATCGATGCGCTGATCGTTGCGATCATGGTATTTCAGGCGGCGGACTTTCTCGTCCGGCCCGTTCTTACCCTGCTGTTCGAGCGTTCCATTCCGGCGGAGGTCTATCGCGAATCGATCTATTATTCGCTGATCGGACTGGTGCTGGGGGTGAAGGGTGTCACCACCGCGATGGTGCTGATCGGAGCGACTATCGTCGATTGGACCCGCATTTTGCGCGGTCGCAGCGATACCGACGTTCTGACGGGACTGAAGAATCGCGGCGCTTTCGAGCGGACGATCCGCAGGCTGCTCCCGCAGGCAGAGGTCGAAGGCCGCCGCCTTAGTCTGGTCGTGGCCGATGTCGATCACTTCAAGCAGGTCAACGATATCTGGGGCCACCAGACCGGTGACACCGCTCTGTCGAACTTTGCCGCTCTCATCGGGCAGATGGTGCGCAGCTGCGATACCGCAGGGCGCGTCGGCGGAGAGGAATTCTGCATCGCCGTGTGGGATTGCGCCAACGGTCCGGCAGAACGGCTCGCCGATCGCATCCGTCAGGCATTCGCGCGGCTCCAACACGAAGGGCTGGGCGAAGATATACGCCTGACGGCAAGCTTCGGTGTGGCGACGGCGCGGGAAGGCGAAACCTATGATCGCCTCTTCTCGCGCGCGGATGCGGCGCTTTATCGGGCAAAAGCCAAGGGCCGCAACCGGGTCGAAAATGCAGAGGTGCGAGCTTCTGAAGAACCGCTTGCCGCGCCTGCGCCGCAAGCGCCGATGGTCAAACTGGCTTAGTCGCTGGACAGTCAAGACCCGCGCGGTTAGCGCTGGTCCTCATGAAAACAGCCCATTTGCTCACCGCCGCCGCTGCGCTGTGCTTTGCCGCACCGCTTGCAGCCGATCACCACGCAACTTCGCTCGAAGCCGTTGCCGACGAAGCGCTCGAAAGCGACGATCTGGCGTGGGACTTCGTCGAAGGGATCACCACCGAGGTCGGCCCGCGGCAGGCCGGAACCGAGGCCGAAGCGCGCGGGCGCGAATGGGCGATAGCATGGCTGAACGCTCAGGGTTTCGCCAATGTGGCAGACGAACCCTATGAGATGGAAACCTGGGTTCCCGGCACCATCCACAAGGCTGAAATCACCAGCCCCTTTGCCCAGCCGCTGGTGATCCAGCCGCTCGGCGGAAGCGCGTCGACCGGGCCTGACGGTATCACGGCCGAAGTGGTGATGTTCGCCAGCGTGGCCGAGCTTGCCGCTGCGCCCGAAGGCAGCCTCGACGGCAAGATCGCCTATATCTCGCATTCGATGACCCGCACGCAGGACGGCTCGCAATACGGCTTTGCCGGTCCCGCTCGCTGGATCGGTGCGCAAATGGCGAAGGACAAGGGCGCGATTGCGACCGTGATCAAGTCGGTCGGAACCGACTACCACCGCAACCCGCATACGGGCGGAACGACCTTCCGCACGGCCGACGGGGGCGCAGACATTGGCCGCGCCGTTCCCACGCCGGCTGGCGCGCTGTCGCTGCCAGATGCCGCCAACCTTGAACGCATGTTCGAGCGCGCCGACGGCCGCCCGATCATGATGAAGCTGACGCTGACGCCCGAAAATCTCGGCACCACGATCAGCGGCAATGTCGTGGGCGAGATTGTCGGCCGTAACCGCGATCTGCCGCCGGTGCTGGTCGCCTGTCACCTCGACAGCTGGTGGAACGGCACGGGCGCGTTCGACGATGGCGCAGGCTGCGGGATCGTTGCAGCCGCCGCGCTGAATGTCGCCAAGTCGGGTCAGCCGCTGCGCACAATCCGCGTGCTGTTTGCAGGTGCCGAGGAAGTCGGTCTCTACGGCTCCATCGCCTATTCCAAGGCGCATATCGATGAACCCATCGGGGTCGGGCTCGAAAGCGATTTCGGCGCGGACCGGATCTGGAAATTCGAATCCAACTTCCGCGAGAGCAATGCCGATCTGCACGCCCGTATCGCCGGTTCCGTCGCGCGCTTCGGCGTGTCGAACGGGCGGGCTGTTGCCAGTGGCGGAGCCGACATCAATATCTCGCGCGATCAGGGCGGTGCGATCATCGATTTGCAGCAGGACGGCACGCGCTATTTCGACCTTCACCACACGCCCGACGATACGCTCGACAAGATCGACGTCGTACAGCTGCGACAGAATGTCGCGGTGTGGACGCAGGTGGTCGGCATCCTCGCCAATGAAGGCACGTCGATCCAGACCGGCGGCCCGGTGCCGGGCGCACCTGCCACGATGGGTGAATAAGCGGGGGTGAATAAGCGCGAGCGCGCCTAGGCAGTATGCCTAGGCTGCCTTTCGCAGCAACTCCTTAAGTTCAGCCAGCTGAACATCGTCAATCGCCGAAACCGGATCGTCCGCTGCGATAACGGCGGCGATCTGGCTGATGTTCTGCGCCAGCCGGTCAATCGATTGCAGCGCGGTGAGGTGGCGTTGGACCACATCAGGATCGCCGCAAAGTTCCGCGCCGAGGTCTTCGGCCTGGAGTGCAATTGCTCTCAGCCGCGCTGCGGCGGCGTGGAAGAGGCCCGGACTGTGTGCAGCGCGGCCTGCGTTGGGGGCTAGGAAGGGGGCGTTCACGCGGCGAGATCCAACTCGTCTGCGGACATCAGTTTCTTGAGGTCGAGCACCATCACCATCTGATCGTCGAGCGGGGCAATCCCGAGCAGGAAATGCGAGATTTCATCATGCGCGCCGGCATCGGGCTGCTGCATCGTGTCGCCGTCGATCGAGACGATATCATTGACGTCATGGACGATCAGCCCGCGCGATTGTCCTTCGAATTCGGTCACCACGATGGGATTGCGCGGCGTCGTTTCGGTCGCAGGCCAGCCCAGCCGCACCGACAGGTCGATCACCGGCAGCACGGTCCCGCGCAGATTGACCACGCCTGCAACATATTCGGGAACGCGCGGCAGGCGGGTGACCGGCGACCACGCGCGGATTTCGCGGATGGTCATGATATCGATCCCGAACAGCTGGGACTCGATCCCGAAAGTGATCAGTTCATGGCGCATGACGAAAGTGGCTCCTGAGATGGGTGGCTTACGGTGTGACGCGGCGCAGCGCGGTGGTGAGTTTTTCGGCGTCGAAGGGCTTCACGATCCAGCCGGTCGCCCCGGCATCGCGCGCGCGCGCTTTCTTTTCTTCCGAGCTTTCGGTCGTCAGCACCAGGATCGGACGATCGGCATGCAGCGCAGTCATGCGCAGCTTTTCGATCAGACCGAAGCCGTCGAGCCGCGGCATATTGATGTCGGTGATGACCACATCGACTTCATTGGCAGCGAGCCATTCGAGCGCTTCCTGACCGTCCTCTGCCTGTTCGACTGCAAAGCCGCCATTCGTCAGCGCGGCGCGCAGCAGCGCGCGCATGCTGGCGCTGTCGTCGACCGTCAGCACGCTGATCGGTGGACGGGCCGCAGTGGTCTCGTGCGAGGTGGCGTGCATTTGGTGCTCCTTTGATGGACTAGAATAGTTCGACAGAACCAAGGGGGGCTTGTCCGGCCCCTTGGGGTTTGCGCGTAGTTGCGGGAATTGCGGGGGCCTCTGCGACCGTTCGGGAGCGGACCCGACCGTTAGCGGGGCAGAATTCGATCCGGCGCGCACTGGTTCCTTCGAGGTCTTCGAAAACCTTTTCGATTCCCTCGTCTTTCAGAAATTTGCGAGCGAAGGCGGCGTTGACCGAGCCGATCTGGCCGAGGCCGGAGCTGATATTCGCACCGCCGTAAAGGCGCGCTTTCATCCGGTGTTTGACCGCCCCCAGCTTGATCATCTCGTTGATCAGCAGCTCCATCAGGAACAGGCCATAGGAGCTGTCGAACTGCGATTTCTTTTCCTTGTCGAGCGGTTCGGCCAGCAGGAAATGGTTCATACCGCCGACCTTCGCGACAGGGTCGAACATGCAGGTGGAGACGCAACTCCCCAATATGGTGGACATCAGGATGCGCTCGTCATCGCTCGCGCGTGCTTCGCCCTGCATGATGGTTTGCCGGATCTGTTGAGGCGGACTGGTGAAGTTCATGCGTTGATGTCCTGATGATGGCGCGCGGAAGCGGCCGAGCGCTCGCGCGCGAAGAGACGACCGGCAATCTGTTCGAGGGGCAGAACCTCCTGAGCAGCGCCCAGCGCGATGGCTGCACGCGGCATGCCGAAGACGACGCAGCTGGCTTCGTCCTGTGCGATAGTGGCAGCGCCCGTTTGTGCCATTGCCAAGAGGCCGCGCGCGCCGTCTTCTCCCATGCCGGTCAGCAGAATACCGAGCGCTTTGCTGCCGATGGTTTCGGCGGTCGATTGGAAAAGCCGATCGACGCTCGGGCGGTGTCCGCTGATCAGATCGCCGGCGCGCAGGACACTGCGGAACCCGCGCGTTCCTGCACGTGCGACGGCAAGATGCTTCTCGCCGCCAGGAGCCATAAGCACCTTTCCCGGCTCAAGCAGGATATCGCTTTGCGCAAGTTCGACCTTGGGCGCGGCATTGCGGTCGAGCGACTGGACGATTGCAGGTGCAAAGCAGGCGTGGACGTGCTGGACAATCAGCGTAGGCGGGCAGTCCTTCGGGAAGCCCGAAAGCAAGGTGTGCAACGCCTCCACTCCGCCGGTGGAGGAGCCGACGACGATCACCTCGGGCGCCAGATGACCCGGACCACCGGAAGAAGCTGCTCTGGGTCGCTTGGCGGGCTTGGCCAGATGCGGATGCATCTTCCCGCCGGCAGCTTCGCGCACCAGTTCCGCCAGTTGCCCGCCGTCATCGTCGCTGATCGAGCGGTTCGGGGTTGATTTGGCGTAGCAGTTGACCGCCCCCAGTTGCAGCGCCTTGGCTGTGGCGCGCGTTCCTGCGCGGGTTGAACCGGAGACAATGATCACCGGCGTCGGGCGCAATTCCATGATCTTTTCCAGGAAGGACAATCCGTCCATTCCCGGCATCTCGATGTCGAGCGTTACCACGTCGGGATCGAGCTGTTTCATCAGCTGGCGCGCTTCGGCGGCATTGGTGGCGCAGGCGACGACTTCGATATCGTGCTCTGATTCCAATTTGTGGCGGATCAGGGCCCGCATCACCGCGGAATCATCGACCACCAGCACCCGGATACTCATGCCGCCTTCCTCCGATAGATTGTCGTGCCCACCGGCTCGAGAAGTTCGGTCGCAGGCCCCGACACCCGTTCGGAGTGACCGATGTAGAGATGCGCGCCCGGCTTCAGCTGACGTGCGAAATTGAGAACGAGTTGCTCCTTGGTAGGGCCGTCGAAGTAGATCATCACATTGCGGCAGAAGATCAGGTCGAACAGCGAACCAAACGGCCAGGGACGCAAGAGATTGAGCTGGCGAAAGCGCACCATCTGTTTGATGTCAGGCGATATTCCGAGGCTCGTGGCCTCGGTGTCGGCAACCGCAACGCTCCAGTTTTCGCGCAGGACGGGCGGCAGTTTGGAAAGCGCCTCGGCCGGATAGACCGCGTCGGCGGCGGCGCGCACGGCGTGTTCGGCAAGGTCGCTCGCCAGGGCGACGATCTTGCGCTTCGACAATTGCCGGCCTTCATTGCGGTCTTCGCCCAGAAGCACCATCAGCAGGGTGTAGATTTCCTCACCGCTCGAACATCCGGCCGACCAAATACGCACCGTTTCGCCCCGCTGTGCCTGCGCGATCAGGCCGGGGCGGACGTTCTTGGTGAAGTGTTCGAAATGGTGCGGCTCACGGTTGAAGTAGGTGTGATTGGTGGTGAGCGAGGCAATCGCACGGGTCTGCTCCGCGCCGTCATTCTCGATCAGGTCGAGATATTCCTTGAACGTCTGCCGCCCGCTGCGCCGCACCAGAGGAGCGATGCGCGAATAGGCCAGCATACGCTTGTTGTTTCCGAGCACGATGCCCGCCTCGCGCCGGATCATCTGCGAGATGCGTTCGAAATCGCGCTGGTCATAGACCTGCGGGCTGACTCCGGGGACGATGGCGGTGTCGGTTGCGGCGGGCATGATCGGTCCGCCGTTCAGGCTGCAATTGCGAGCGACGCAGGCGCGACGACCGTTTGCACGAGGTAATCGAGATCGACGATCAGCGCGACCTGACCGTTGCCGAGGATCGTCGCACCCGCAACGCTATCGACCGCGCGATAGTTCGCATCGAGGTTCTTGATCACGAACTGGCGTTGATCGCTGATCGCATCGACCAGCATCGCCGCCTGCCCGTGGCTTTCGGTCTCGACCAGCACCAGCACGCCCTTGGTGGGGTCGGTGATGGGGTCTTTCGCGCCGGTCATTTCGCCGAGCGAGATCACGGGCACGAACTTGCCGCGCACGTTCAGCATCTGGCGCTGGGTGCCCAGACCCTTGATGTCGGCTTCGCCCGGACGCAGGCTTTCGATCACATGGGTGAGCGGGATCACCAGCGACTGGTCGCCGGTCTGGACGATCATCCCGTCCGAGATTGCCAGCGTCAGGGGTAGGGCAAGGGTGAAGGTTGTGCCTTCTCCGGGGGTGGAATCGATTGCGATCCGCCCGCCCAGATCGCGGACGTTGGACTTGACCACATCCATCCCCACGCCGCGTCCGGACACGCTGGTAACCTGCGCTGCGGTGGAGAAGCCGGGCGCGAAGATCAGCTGGTTGATTTCGTCATCCGACAGGTTCGCATCGGGCGAGACGATGCCGTTCTCGATCGCCTTTTCGAGCACGCGCTCCTTGTTGATGCCGCGTCCGTCGTCCTTGATCTTGATAACGATCCGTCCGGCCTTTTGTTCCGCCGACAGCGAGAGCGTACCTTCGACATCCTTGCCCGCCGCCTTGCGGTCTTCGGGAGATTCGATCCCGTGATCGACGGCGTTGCGGATCAAGTGGGTCATCGGCTCGGACAGGCGTTCGATCACGGTTTTGTCGAGTTCGGTGCCTTCGCCGGTCACTTCGAGGCGCACATGCTTGCCGGTGTTGGCGGCAAGTTCGCGCAGCAGACGCGGCACGCGTCCGAACACCGAAGAGATCGGCTGGGCGCGGAACGCCATCGCGTGCTCCTGGATATCGCGCACCAGCGTTTCGAGCATCGCCAGTTCCTCGATATGCGAGAAGCTCTCGTTTTCGAGCCGCTGGGCGAGCATGGCCTGCGCGATCACCAGTTCGCCGACGCCGTCAATCAGCCGGTCAAGTTTGGCAAGGTCGATGCGCACGCTCTGCGACGCGACCGCCGGGGCCGCCGAATTGGTCGCTTGCTTCGTCTGCTCGGGCGCAGTTTCAGGCTTTGCTTCAATGGGTGAAGGGGCGCTGGTCTCCGGCGCAGGGGGCGCCATGGGAGCGGGGTCTTCTTGCCGCGCGGCAAGTTCGGTCGGCGGCATGGCGGCGTCCTCTCCATAGGCGACACCGCAAGAATCGCCCGCGAAGTCGAAAATGTCGGCCACCTCGTCACGGCCAACCGATCCGGGCATCGAGAAAGTCCAGCCGAGATAGCCCGCATCGACGTCCATCTGGTGGATCGGCGGGAGTTCGGAGATGTCGCAGACCTTGCAGACCCCGCCCCGCCGTTCGAGCTCGCGCAGCCACAGCAGGGGCTCCCCGCCGTTCGCCATCGCGCCTGCATGCGGGCGGATATGCACCAGCCATTCGGCAGGTGCCGCGGCGGGTTCGCCCGCCGTGAGTTCGTCGAGCAGGGCATCGAGATCGTCGCCCAGATCGCCCAGCGGATCGGCTTCCGCCTCGGCTGCGCCTGTTTCTGCCGGAGTAGTGTCAGCGCTCTGCACAGGTGCGGTACGGGCTGCTTCGAGGCGCTCCATCAGCGCCGCATCATCGGGTGCATCCCCGCCAGTCCGGGCGGCATCGACATGGTCGCGCAGCAGGTCGCAAGCGAGCAGCAGCAGGTCCACCAGCTCCGGACTGAGCGCCACATCGCCTTCGCGGATATCGCCCAGCAGGTTCTCGAAACAATGGGTGTATGCAGCCAGCGCCTTGTGCCCGAAAGCGCCTGCGCCGCCCTTGATCGAGTGGACGCCGCGAAAGATCGCGTTGATCGTTTCGTCATCATGCGTCCCGGCCTTGCAGGCGTCGAGGCCGTTTTCGGTTGCCTCTAGCGCTTCATCGCATTCGACGAAGAAGATCTGCTGGATATCGTCTTCATTCATGCTGCCTTCTCCCCGGCTGCGACATGATCGATTTCTTCGCCCAGCACCGTTTCGAGGCCTGCGGTGCGCAGCGCTTCGATGATGGCATCGCTGGGCGAAACGATAGTGATGCCGGCGTCGGTATTCGCGGCGGACACCAGCAGCTGCAGCATCGCCTGTCCGATGCGCTGGACCTCGCCTGCATCGATCACCAGCGGATCATTGCCGACCGCGTCGCGGATATCGGGATGCAGCGCGCGCGCTGCGGCGCGGTCACACAAGGTAGGCAAGGTCAGCATGATGATTGGGCCCTCGGGACGAATTGGGGGATGGCACGCATCGGTGCTCGTTTCACAAACCAGTCGAGCATGACGCCCCTTTCGCAACGCGATGAATTTGATCTCGGAGCCCGAAGTAATCTGGTTAATTTGAGGAACGGTTGGGCTCCGAATAGGCGCAAGCCCCTAGACCGGCGCACAAGAAATCTTGGCGGTCCGCGCGTACTTAACGCGCATTCTGAAGCCCGCACCTGTTCGGGTCCCGAACGGGCGCGCGTGCAACTCAGCTTCTGGTTAACTGGTCTTATGCAGAAAGAGGTTCCATGCCCGATACCCGTGTGATGGTGGTCGATGATTCAGCCGCGATGCGCGCGCTGTTCTGCGGCATTCTGGAAAACGCCAAGGGTGTCGATGTCTGCGGAGTCGCCTCGAACGCAGACGAGGCACGCAGCAAGATGGCCGAGTGCCACCCCGATGTGCTCACTCTCGACGTCGAAATGCCGGGAATGAGCGGGCTCGATTTCCTGTCCGAGATCATGGAAGAGCGTCCCATGCCGGTCATCATGCTGTCGAGCGTGGCGCAGGTGGGATCGGGGGTCGCGGCGAAAGCCATGGAGCGCGGCGCGGTGCATTGCTTCCCCAAGCCGCTCCATTCCACCCCTGAGGAATTTGACGCAACCGTGGCGAAGCTCGGCGACATCGTGCGCCGCGCGCACAGCGGCGAGCTGGGTCAGGAAGAAGCCAAGAGCGAGATTGCGGCGGCCGAAGCCGCAGCGGCACCTGCAAGTAAGCATACCGACTATGTCTCCGATGGAAGCCTGGTGGTGATTGCCTGCGGACAGGCAGGGCTCGAGCCGGCGATGCAGATGATTGCAGCCTATCCTGCAGCCTGTCCGCCGACGATCATCCTGGTCGATGCTGACCGCGAGCCGGTCGAAAACGCAATCGCCAATGCCAGCGCAGCGGCGACCTGCACCATTGCCGAAGCCAAAGACGGAACCCTGCTGTCTCCGGGCACGGTGGCGGTCGCATTCGACCGCATGAACCACGTGATCGTCGAGGCCGGTTCGCCGCCGCGCCTGCGCGTTGCCGCTCGCGATCCTGTTGGCGGCATCCGGCCCTGTGCCGACCTGTTGCTGGGTTCGATCGCGCGCGCGAAGCTGCCTGCGACCGGCGGGCTCTTGTCAGGAAGCGGGGCGGACGGGGCAAAGGGCCTGCAAATCCTCCTCCAGACCGGCGGCAAGGCTTTCGTCGGCACACCCGCCGAGGGGACCCCGCGCGACCGCATCAGCGCGGTTCAGGCGCTCGGCGTGGCGGCGGCCGAACTGGCGAGCGACGCGCTTGCCGATTGGGTGCTCGAAGCGACGGCCAAGGGCTAAGGCCCTTTCAGGAAATCAGCCAACGATGTTGGAAATGGTCGGGGAGACAAGATTCGAACTTGCGACCCCCTGTACCCAAAACAGGTGCGCTACCAGGCTGCGCCACTCCCCGACCTGAGGATTTCCGTGGGTCGCGGCGTGTCGCCCGACCTGCGGTGGGTGTCCGGCGAAAGAATCAATCCGCCGGAGCAGGTGCCGCCGTAGTTTTTTCCCCGCACAAGTCAATCGCGGCGACACCCGCGCTGTGGCTATTCTGCGCCTGACGACATGATCTGCCGCGCCGCTGCTTCGGGATCGTCCACAACTGCGGGCTCGGTATCGAAGGTCATCACCATGCGCTGCTGCGGCGAATAGGCGGGCCAATCGGGCAGCAGTTCGCTCGACGGCGTGCCGGTTCTGGCAAAGCTGATCCACGCATCGCTCATCATGGCAGCCAGCTGTTCGGGGCCTTCACCGGGTCCGACCAGCACGCGGGATTCCTCCACATTGTCGAACATGAAGGGGATATCGAGCGTGTGCGGCGACTTGAAGATGCCCTCGTTCACGGGCGTCTCGTAGTCGAGGCGATAGACATAGACCGGCGCGCCGCCCTGCCGTGCCTTCTGGTCGGCGAGGATGTAGGAGCCATAGGCGAACCGCGCTCCCATCGCGCGTGCGGCGATGTGAGAGGGGCTGTAATCGGGATTTTCCTCGCGATAGGCCGCGATCAGCGCAGGCGCGTTACCGCCCATGCCCTGCGCCATTGTATCGAGCGCGGCATCGTTGAGATAGCCGAACCACGGTTGCGCGGCGACGAAGAGTGTCATCTCGTCCTTGTTCCAGCCGATCATCACCGGGACATCCTTCGATTGCTCGGGCGCTGCGGGGATGAAAGGATCGCGCGGCAGGACCGTGCCGTCGGCGATGGGGGCGAAATTGGGCCCGCCAAAGCCGCCAGGTGCAGCGCGTTCTGAGACGACGGCACGGGCAGCGCCGAGCAGCGTTTCCGCAGGGACGGCCTGCAATTCGGCAATGGAAGAAACACCCAGCTTCGCCATCAACGCCGCCGACATCTCGGCTGCTTCGGCGGGCTTGCCGCTGGTGACGCCAGGGCCGGACTGGATGATCGCCTTGTCGAACAGACCATCGGCAGCAGGCGTTGCGAGCATGTGGCTGACCTTCGACCCGCCGCCGCTTTCGCCCATGATCGTCACATTGTCGGGATCGCCGCC
>PALE01000073.1 GCA_002706445.1 Erythrobacteraceae bacterium | reverse complement strand
GAGCTTGAGGTCCAGCCCCAACTGCCCCGCCAGCAGCTTGATGTCCTTCTCGGTCGATACGCCGAACAGCGCGCCGTGGCTTTCCGCAAGGCGCAGCACCAGCATCTCGTCTTCGACCAGCAGGCGGCTGACCTGTAGCGAACGCCGCGAGCTGCCACCGAGCCTCCGCGCAAGCCGCACGGCAAGGCCCCAGCAGATCGCCTCATCCAGCGCCTCCTCGCTCGCCAGTTCGCGCACCGCATCGGGCAAGTCGAGAACATTGCCATTGGCCGCGATCGCTGCCGCAAGCATCGCCCGGTCCTGTCCACTCGCCGCGATCCAGCGCTTGAACAGCGCCCAGTCGATCGCTTGCGGCAGGCGGATATTGGGCTCGATCTGCATCGACGCGAGCGCCAGCATGGTCGCTGCAAGCCGCAACCGCTCGCTGCCATGCTTGCGCGCGGGCGCGGCATCGACCGTCCATCCGGCAATCCGTGTCGCCAGCATCGGCGGCGCGCCCCGCTGGGTCGCGAAGACCCCGATCCCTGCAAGCAGCGGATCCTGAGCCTGACTTTGCGGCGGGAGGCTGTCGAACACCAGCCCTTCGCGCAAACCCCATGAGGAGAAGGTCAGGCAGCTCGGCTCGAAACGGTTGAGCATGCCCTCCGCCAGCACGGAAGCATCGGGCAGTCTCTCTGCGCGCATCGAGGATATGCGCGGATGCGATTTGAGGCTCTCGGCGGTTTCTTTGGCCAGCGCCTTGCCGAGCAGCGCTTTCGCTTCGCGTGGCTCCAGCTCGAAACCATGGGGGTCGGACAGCGGGTGTCCCTGCTCCTGCATGGCATAGACGGCCATAGTGCGAAGGGTTCCGCCGACCAGATAGAGTGGTGCGCCCTTGCCGATATCGGGCGCACCTTTCTTGAGCGCCTTCTGAAGCGCCTTGAGCATGTCGCCGCGCGTTTTGCCGCGATATTCGGGCAACCGCAGCGTGCCCAGTGGCAGCGAGACCGCTTCGCCCGGTTCGCCATCTTCGACGCGGACCAGTTCCAGACTGCCCCCGCCAAGGTCGGCGACAGTTCCGCTTGCGCCCGGAAAGGCTCCGGCAACGCCCATGGCGCTCAATCGCGCCTCTTCCTCGCCCGAAATGATGCGCGGATGAAAGCCGAGCTCTTTCAGCTTTTCGACGAATTCAGCGCCATTGCTCGCATCGCGCACCGCAGCGGTTGCGACCGTCTCGACATCATCGATACCCAGATCATCGAGCAGCAGCGCGAACCGCTCCAACCCGCGCATGGCAAGCTCGACGGCTTCGTCCGCAAGTTTGCCTGTCGCAGCAATGTCACGGCCCAGCTTCGCGGTGACTTTCTCGTTCAGGAGCACGGCGGGCGCGCGCATCGACCCGCCATAGATCACCATACGAACGGTGTTCGATCCGATGTCGATAATCGCACGCTCGGGCGTGGCCCCGGCGAAAGTCCCGTCGCGTTCTGCCCGCTTGCGCCTGGCTCTCATCCAGCGCGCCCCCGGCGCAGCGAGAGTTTGGGCACAGCGCCCGCTTCAAGCGCCCCGCCGCGTCCGGATAGCGAGGGGTTCGTCATGAAATAGCGGTGACAATTGAAAGGTTTGGAATCGGTCTCAACCCGCGAATAGCTGCCGTCGGCATGGAGCCACCAACTCTGCTCGGTGTCGAGCATATTGGCAAGCAGCACCTGTTGAAGGATCTGGTCGTGGACCGTGCGGTTCTTGATCGGGATCAGCGCCTCGACCCGGCGGTCGAGATTGCGCTCCATCAGATCGGCAGAAGAGATATAAAGCGCCGCGCCCGGCCCCGGCATTGCGCGACCATTGGCAAAGGCAAAGATGCGCGAGTGCTCGAGGAACCGGCCGATGATCGATTTCACGCGAATGTTCTCGGAAAGGCCCTCCACCCCGGGCCGCAAACAGCAGATGCCGCGCACCACCAGTTCGACCTGCACGCCCGCGCTACTCGCAGTGTAGAGCCTGTCGATCATGTCCTGATCGGTGATCTGGTTGCACTTCATCCAGATCGCCGCAGGCTTGCCCTTTTTCGCATTGGCAATCTCTGCATCGATCCGCCGGTAAATCTCCTCGCGCAGGTCGAGCGGCGCGATCGAGAGCATTTCGAGTTCGTGCGGCTCGACATAGCCGGTGACGAAATTCATCATCTTCGCCGCATCACGCCCCAGCTTGGGGTTGGCGGTGAAAAAGCTCATGTCGGTGTAAATCTTGGCGGTGACCGGGTGATAATTCCCCGTCCCGAAATGGCAGTAGGTGCGAAACCCCTTTTCCTCGCGTCGCACCACCATCGCGACCTTCGCATGGGTCTTCCAGTCGGTGAAACCGTAGATCACCTGCACCCCGGCCCGCTCCAGCTTGGTGCCCCATTTGAGGTTCTGCTCCTCGTCGAATCGGGCTTTGAGCTCGACCACAGCGGTAACCGACTTGCCGTTCTCCGCCGCTTCGATCAGCGCATTGATCACCGCCGATTGCGAACCGGCGCGATAAAGCGTCTGTTTGATCGCCACCACATCCGGATCGGCTGCCGCCTGACGGATAAAATCGACCACCACTTCGAAGCTTTCGTAAGGGTGGTGGATGACGATGTCTTTCTCGCGAATGGCGGAGAAGGCGTCACCGTCGTGTTCGCGAATACGTTCGGGATAGCGCGGCGAATAGGCGTCGAATTTGAGGTCCGGGCGGTCTTCGTCGACCACTTCGGCAAGCCCGTCGATCCCGATCATGCCGTCGGTCTTGATCACCGCAGCCTCGTTCACATCAAGCTGTTCGAGCAGGATCGCCTCGCCTTGGGGATCGAAATCCTCCTCCAGTTCAAGCTGGATCACTTGCCCCCGGCGGCGACGCTGGATCGCGCTGCGGAAAGTGCGCACGAGGTCTTCGGCCTCTTCCTCGATTTCGATATCGCTGTCACGCAGGACGCGGAACAGGCCGTCGCCCTTGATGGTAAAGCCGGGGAAGAGCTTCTTGGCGTAGCGCTGGATGAGGCTGGCGATCGAGATATAGATCGCGCCGCCTGCTTCAGCGCCCTGCTCGGCGATATCGGCCGGCACGCGCACGAAGCGCGGGAGCGCGGTGGGGATCAGGATCATTTCCATGATCTGTTCCTTGTCTGCATCGCGCGTCAGCGTAAACAACAGGCCTAGCCCTTCGTTATGAACGAAGGGAAACGGATGTGCCGGATCGAGTGCCTGCGGAGTGATGACCGGCAGGATCTCTTCGACGAAATAGTTCTTGAGCCATTTGTGCGCGGCTGGCTTGATCCGCTGTTCGTCGGCGATGTGGATGCCAGCGTCGGCCAGTTTCTGACGCAGGTCGCGCCAGATATCCTGCTGGCGTGCCGACAGTTCTGCCAGTTTCTGCCTGATCGCCGAAAGCTGCTGCGTGGGCGTGCGTCCGTCGATGCCCTGCTTGTCGATCCCGCGCTGCGCCTGCCCGACGAGGCCTGCGACACGGATCATCATGAATTCGTCGAGATTGCTGCCCGAAATCGAGAGGAACCGCAGCCGTTCGAGCAGCGGATAACGCTCGTTGCAAGCCTCGGCCAGAACCCGCTCGTTAAAGGCCAGCCACGAGAGTTCGCGGTTGAAATAGGCCTCTCCGCCCGGCGCGACGGTTGCAGGCGGGGCGGAAGGCGGAGACGCCGCCGAAACGGGCTGTTCATCGATGATCGGCTGGCTGCTCATAAGTTTGGCAGAAAAGCCCCTTTATCGTGTTTCAAACCAGCGAGCGGCTGTCCGCGATAGCGGTGATACCGCGCTTGCCATTGGCGTCGCGGCCAAGCTGCACAATCACGTCGATAACACTCGCAGCATAAGAAATCGTATCGCTGCGCGTGAGACCGATGCCGGTTTGCATGACCATCAGCGACAATTGCTCCAGCGCCCCGCGCAGCGAATTGGCGTGGATGGTCGAAAAGCTGCCCGGATGGCCTGTGTTGATAGCGCGGAGGAAAGAAACACTCTCCGCCCCGCGCAACTCGCCCAGCACGATGCGGTCCGGGCGCAGACGCAGCGCCGCCTGGAGCAGTTCGTTGGGCGTAACCTTGGCCTCGCCCAGTTCGCCTTTGACAGCGACCAGTCCGACCGAGTTTTCTCCGGGAAATTTCAGTTCGGGCGTGTCCTCGACCAGCACCACCCGCTCTTCGCGCGGGATCTCGCCGAGCATGGCGTTGAGGAAGGTCGTCTTACCCGTGCTGGTCCCGCCCGAGATCAGGATCGTGCGGCGGTGGCGGATCGCCTCGCGCAGATAATCGATCGGCTGGAACTGCGGATCGGGCATATCGACATGCTGCTCGCCAGCGAGCGGGCCGGTGTCATAGGCATCGAGCGGCAGGTCCAAACGGCGGTGGCGGCGGATAGCCATGACCCAGTGCTTGCGGCTTGCAGGCGGGCCGCAGAACTGGATACGCGCGCCGTCGGGCAATGTCGCGCCAAGCAGCGGGTGCTCGCGGTTGATGCCCTGATGGCTGACACGCGCGACCTGTTCGGCAAGGCGCTGAACCAGTCGGTCGTCGATCTCGGGAGTGATGACCTTCTTGATGCCCGGATCGCTCGCATCCTCGACCCAGACTTCGCCCGGTTCGTTGACCATGATTTCGGTCACCGTGTCACGGTCGAGCCAGCGTTTGAACGGGGCGAGATAGGCATCGAGATAGACGCTGCGTTCGCCGCCGATAGGCGCAACGCTTGCCGCTTCCTCTGCGGAGGTTGCGGCAGAGCCATTGTCCGGACCTGACGGGAGAGGATGGATATCGGCGGTCATGGAACGGCTGGCGCTTGGGCTCAGTTGCTGACCTGGCTGAAATCGAGATCGCGTGCGGTGAAGACGCGGATCGGCTCACCCATGCGCACACGGATCGTCGGGCCGATCTGGCTGTCTGCCTGCGCTGCGACGCTCGCCGCGCTCTGCCCTGCCCCGCCGAGAACGACCGAAGTCCCGCCCGAGGCAATCGCGCCAAGCCCGCCGACGACCGACAGCAGCATGGCCGAGCCGAAGCGACGGAAGAAGTGACTGTTGACGTCGCCTTCAAGCCCCGTCGTGCCGTCGAACGCGACAGCGGGCGAAGCGATGTTAACCGATGCACCGTCGGGACGGATCAGGCGGGTCCAGATGACGTAAGCGCGTTTCTGGCCCTGTTGCACGCCCGACTGGTATTGCCCGATCAGCCGCGAGGAACGCGGGATCAGCACATTCTTGCCGTCGAAACTGCGCACATCCTGACTGACGACGGCGCGAACGTAGCCCGGAACGTCGGTGTTGATAGCGGTTTCGAGCACGGCCGGGATCATCGTCCCTTCGGTAACGGTGGTGCCGGGATTGACCATCGGGCGGGCTTGCGCCGCCACGCCGCCCACTCCGCCGACGCGGCTGGCGAAATCGCCTGCCGAACCGATTGCGCCGCTGTTGCCCGTGTTTGCAGTGGCCGCAATCGCGCCGGGAGCCGCCTCGGTCGCGCGCGCCGTTTGCGCGGCGCCGCTGGCGTCGAAAATCAGCTGCGGGCTAGCGTAGGGATTGGCCGCCGGACCGATGCCTGCACCCGGAGCGTTGGACAGAATGGGAGCCGGCGCCGGATCGGGGCGCGCAACCACAGGTGCAACGGGAGCAGGCGAAACCGCCGGATTCGGCGCAGGCACAGCGGCTGCCTGCGGAGGCGCGACCTGCTGGCTGCCCGTCGTTTCCGCTTCGGGCACCTGCGCTGCATTCATCGCCCAGAAAGTCGTCGCGCCAAGCAGGCCGACAATCGCCACACCTGCCGCAAGCCCCAGCCCTTCGGTCTTGGTCTTGCGCTCTGCAACCGCGGAGTAGCCATTGCGGCTGGCCAGATCGATAATCTCGGCGGATTCGCCTTCGCGCGGATCGCCGCCGTCGGAGCCGGAGTTGTCGCCCTTCTTGGGCGGAAGACGCATGGCAAGACGCATTACTTCATCTCCCTCATGAACCGCGCGCGAGATTGCTCGCAGCGCTGACCTGACGCGTCGGCATCGGGCCATTGTTGGTGAGTGTAGCAGAATCGCGACCCGAGCGCAGGATGATCTCGCGCGGGACGGTGTCGAGCACGACGGTTTCGCCGCGCGGAGTGAAATTGACGGGACCTTCATCGCCGTCGGCATTGGTAATCAGGATCGCAGGGATCGGCGTGCCTGCAGGCCAGGTGAGGAACACCGCCTCGCCATTGTCGTAGATACGCGCCGGCAGCAGTTCGGCATCGCCCTCGGCTTCCCACTCGAAATTGAGCGTTGCGGGATCGGACACAGCATAGGGATCGTTGGCCGCCGCGATCTCGACCGGGTTGGCGGCCTCGCGTTCAGCCGCTTCCGCCGCTGCAAGCGCAGCCTCGGCCTCGGCCTTCTCGACTTCGGGATAGCGGAATTGCAGCACATAGAGCGGCGCGTTGCGTGGGCTGGCGACGAGATCGAAGAGATAGGTCCGGCGGCTGGTTACGACGGTCATATTGGTGGTCGCCGAGGTTTCGAGCGGCTTCACGAACAGAATTGTCTGCGCCTGATTGGGCTGCACCTGCCACGCGGCACTATCGCCGATCGCGACGTTCTGGATCGTTTCGTCGGGTGCGAACTTGATCGTGGTCTGGACGCGGACCTTGCCCTTGATGGTGTAAACCTGCGCTTCGTCGAACACGAGCGTGACAAGGCGCGGATCTCCTGCGCTCTCGCTCTCCTGAGCGATAGCAGGAACCGCGCTCAGTGTGAGCGCAAGCGCCATGAGAGGGAGCCGAAGCTGGTCGGCACGGGTCATCAGAACTTCTCCGTTTTGGCCGGGCGGAAGCGATTGCCGATGCCGCGCGTACGCGAGGTGGCGACCCCGGTCGAGGCGGGCTGTCCGCTGGCAGATGTCGTCGCGAAAACCTTGGTTTCGCGGATCGTGGTCGAGCCCGAAGGCCCGGTATCGTTTGCAGCCATGACCGCCGGGCCCGCAACGTCGATCCGGCGCGGGTTCGAGGCGGCAGGCGCGACCGGCATTTGTCTGGGCGCGGTTTGCGGTGCGGCAACCGGCGCGTTCTGCACCGGCGTGCGAACGGGATCGTCACTGCGGGTGTCGGCCTTGTCCGGCGAGGCAAGGCCGAAGACAGTCCATCCCGCAACCATGCTCGACGCAACCTTGAGCACCATCAGCATCAGGCAGACGTGGACGAACCCGACGACGAAGAACGCCATCGCGGCCTGCTGGTCGATCTGCCCCGGCACCGCAATCAGCGCCGACAGGATCGGAACGGCCATTTCAAGCATGATCGATCCGCCGACCACCGCAAACAGCGGCGCAAGGGCTAGCAGGACCAGTCCCTTGAGCCAGCCCACGAACAGCCCGCGCGTGCCGTTGAACAGTGCGAGCACGACAAAAATCGGCCCGACAGCCAGCAGCAGCGCCAGCCCGATGCGCGCGGTCACCAGCAGACCCACTGTGCCGAGCAGCAGGAACATCGCCCCCAGCCACATCATGCCGGGCGGCGAGAACATGCTGATGTCGGTCTGGCCTCCGCTCGCCTCCTGCACGGCCACGAAAACGATATCGAGCTTCGTCGCAAAGGTCGCGGTCGCATCGCCATTGGTGTCGGTGATGAGCGCCGCGAGCCAGTTAGGCCCCTCGACGAAGACGTTATAGAACAGGCTCTGGTAAGCAATGAAGCTGGTCGCGAAGGTCATCACGAGGCCAATCGTCATCACCTTCGGAATAACAGCGCGGACCGAGAGGTTCGAACGGCCCAGCATCAGGCTGAACCCGAAAAACGCGACATACAGCGTCAGCAAGATCGTCAGCGCGAGACCGAATTGCCCGCCCGAGCCGAAGATGCGCTCATAGGCCTGCTCGCTGACCTGCGAGGCGATGCAATCGACCGCGGTCAGCGCCGCAGCGACGCCGGTGCCCATATCCTGAGCGACGAGATCGCAGCTCGTCGTCATTCGGCAGCCTGCCAGACGGGCACGCCGTCCTCGTCCATGTTCGAAGATCCATCGGGCCAGGCGCGATTGGTGAGCGCGGGATACCATGCGGAAGGCTCTTCACCCACCGCCTCGCGCAGCAGATCGAGACGGCGCACGGAGGCTTCGCGTCCCGAGAGGATCGTCAGAACTTCGGGCGCACCCGACAGATCGAGCCGCACGACGACGCTGGCGTCGGGCTGGCGCACCAGGAAGCAGCGCGAATGAGCCGGCAGCGTGCGGATCAGCGCGAGTTCGTGATCGGTCAGGCCGAAACCGTCGCAATAATCCTCGGGCCGTGCGCGGCTGTTGGGCATGAAAACCATGGTCGCGGTCTGCTCGACCAATGCGGTGGAAATGCGGCTTTCGAGCGCATCGCGGGCGGACTGCGTGGCAAATCCGACCAGAGCGTTGCGCTTACGCAGCGTTTTGAGCCAATCGCGGATACGCGCTGCGAAGACCTCGTCATCGAGCGCCTTCCAGCCCTCGTCGATCAGGATCATCGTCGGCTCGCCATCGAGCCTTTCGTCGATCCGGTGGAAGAGATACATCATCGTCGGCGTGCGCAGGCGCGGGTTTTCCAGCAACTGCGTCATGTCGAAACCGAGCACACGTTGGTCGAGATCGAGCAGGTCACGCTCATTGTCGAACAGCCATGCGTGTTCGCCGCCGTCACCGCTCGCGCTGCCGATCCAAGCGCCGAGCCGGTCGGCGAGATCGCCCGGTTCCGGGCGGCGTGCGCCTGCGAGCAGTTCCTTGAAGTGCCGCAAGCGGCGCAGCGACGGGTCATTCGCATAGGTCGCATCGACCGCTGCGCTGATCGTCGCATATTCCTCCGGCCCTTCGGCCTTCAGCAGCACACCCAGCCAATCGCGCAGGAACGCTTTGTTGCTTGGCGTATCGGGCAGAGCCAGCGGGTTGAAGCCTGTCGGCTCGCCCGGATTGACCCGGTCATAGCGCCCGCCAATGCCGCGAATGAACAGCTCCGCCCCGCGATCCTTGTCGAACAGGATGGTGCGCGGTTTGAACTTTTGCGCCTGCGCGGCGAGGAAGTTCATCACCACGGTCTTGCCCGAACCCGACGGACCGATGACCGAGAAATTGCCGAGATCGCCGTGGTGGAAATTGAAGAAGAACGGCGTCGCACTGGTGGTTTCCAGCAGCGTGACCGCATCGCCCCAATGATTGCCGCTCGCCTGCCCCAGCGCAAAGCCGTGGAAGCTACCGAAGCTCGCCATATTGGCGGAGGAAATCAGCGCGCGGCGGACGATGTAATCCTCATTCCCGGGGAATTGCCCCCAGAAGGAAGGTTCCAGATTGGTATCCTCGCGCACCGCAATCGCGCCGGTATCGGCCAGTGCGGCAGAGGCGGCTGCGGCGGCATCGTCGAGCCGGTCAAGCGAGCGCTCTCGCACCAGCACGGTCAGGTGGTGGTCGCCGAAGCCGACGCTGCCGTTCCCCAACTCGTCGCGTGCGGCCATCATGTCGGCACGCTCGGCAGCAGCTTCCTCATCGACCGAGCGCGAGCGGCGCAGTGCAAGGTCGATCCGTTCGCGCGCGGTTGTGCGTTCGTTGGGTGCGTAACTTTCGGTGACGACCATTTCGAACGGCAGCCGCAGCAGACCGTCGAGCAGTCCGGGCGAAGTTGCCTCGGGATAGTCCTTGAGGCCGAGAATAGCGGAAAATTCAGGCTTGCCCGACCCGCGCAATTCCATCGCATCGAGGCCAAAGCTCGCGCGGCGATAGGGAAGCATATGGCCGATGTCGGTTTCGGGAGCCGGACGGCGCACCGGGCGCATCTCGCCATTGTAGAGCGCTGAAAGCAGCTCCAGCATTTCCGAATTGGTGCCGCCCTTGGTGCCCGGCGCGGCATAATCACCCAGCACCGCCGCACCATAGGCAGACAGCGAGGCAACAAGGCCGGTCACAGCCGCCTTGAGGCTGCGCAAATCCTTGGGATCGGCTTCGAGCTCGTCCTTGCCCTGACGCGAGAAGAACTTGCTCATCCTTTCGGGCAGGCCGGTCTTGCCGCGTGCGGGGCGGCGGATCAGCGTCACGAACTGGTCGTTGATGAACAGCGAACCGCCAGCAAGCCGCTCTTTCCAGCGCGCATCGATATGGCGCGAGAGCGGATCAGGGAACTCGGCGTCAAGCTCGACCTCGACCCGGCGACGGATGACGTGATGATAAAGCACGAAACGCGCGTCCAGCGTCGAGCGCAGCACCACTTCGCGGGTCGCAGCGTGGGCGTTGAGCGCGTCCGAATCCTCGGTTTCGAACAGCAGGCCGGGGACCTGGATGGCGGTCATCACCGATCCGTCGCGCAGCAGCACGGTGCTCTCGTCGATCAGCCGCTCATACGGCAGGCGATCGCCGACGCGCGCCTCCTTGGCACTCCATGCAGCAGGTCCGATCCATTTCACCATCTGTGGCCCTCCTTACGAGGCCTGAAATTCGCCTTCACGGCGCGTAGCTGTTGCAGCCCCAGCGCTTGTAATTCGGAATGCGCGGGCACTTCGAAACCTTGGTGATCCAGAGGTCGAAGATACGCGGTTCGCGCAGACTCGCAAAATAGCCGATGCCGTGCATGATGAACGGCACCGGGATGATCCAGAAGCTGTTGAGAACAAGGAAGGAAATCGTCGTCACCATCATGTTGATGATGAAGAAATTCATCGTCACGCCCATGAACATCTGCGGGCGGGTCAGCGTGCGGTGCACCGGATGACGGACGAAATCGCTCATTCCCTTGCCTCAGATCCCCTGAATGGTCGCAACCAGGCGCGGTGCGCCGAAAATGATAAAGACACCGATGATCACGGTCGCGCCATAGCGCCAGTTCATGCGGCCGGTGAGCATCATGAAGCCGACCCCTGCAACCGCCATCACCGCAAGCGTCGTCGCAATCGGGCCGAGCAGGATCGACTGCATCCATACGAGCGCGCTGGTGATCGGATCATTCGACTGCCCGGCATTCTGGGCCATCGCGGCATGCGGCATCAGCAGCAGGCCCAGCATGGCGAAGTAGCGGGTCGTCAGATTGGAAAGCGATTTCATTGACTGGTCCATAATTCCCTGTTCGAAATTTTTGCTCGTCACCCGCGCCTATTGCGCGTCGGGCCGCGAATGATTGGAAAGCCGCCCCATGATAGCGGCAACATATTGGCGGGTCTCACGAATATTGGGAATACCACCCGCCTGGATGACGCGTCCGGGGCCGGCATTATAGGCCGCAAGCGCCTTTTCGAGATCGCCGTCGAAGCGGTCGAGTTGCTCGCGCAAATACCGCGCTCCGCCCTCAAGATTCTGCATCGGGTCGTCGGGATCGACCCCGAGATAGCGGGCCGTGCCGGGCATCAACTGCGCAAGCCCGCGCGCCCCTGCATGCGAGACCGCGCTCGCGCGCCAGCGGCTTTCCTGCCAGACCAGCGCTTCGAGCAGGGCCGGACTGAGATCGAACCGCTGGGCGAGCTCGTGGATCTTGTCCTTGTATTCGTGCGGGACGTCGGCAGCGTGCGCGACCGTATCGGCAACGATGCGCTCGGGAATGATCATGGCGCTCAAGGCCGCGCGTTCGTCCTCGGTAAGGAAGGCATCGACGCTTTGGGCTGCCTCGTCGACCAGCGGCAGAGCCGTCTCGCCGACGATGACCGATGCGGATTCTCCGGCCATCGCCGTATTGCTGACAGGCGCAGCGCTGCCGCCGGCAACCCAGCGGGCGCCGTTTGCGTCAAGCTCCATGACGTCAGCATGGGCCACCGTCGCCACGCAAAGCAGCGACAAGGCCGTGCAATACATACTCGCGCGGGCGAGAATCATTACTGCGGGTCCTCCAGAAGCTCCCCCCTTGTCTATCGTAAATGACAAGAGGGTGACAGCCTCGCAGGAATGACGCGCCAGTAAAGCCGAATTTGTGTGTCTATCGGGCAGACATAGGAAAAGACCGGGCGCGAACTATTGCGTCCACCCCGGTCATTTGTGCGCCTCGCAGGCGCTATATAACAATGTCCGATTGGCGCGAGTGGGGACAGCCAACTTTGCGAGCCCGAGCTGCCCCCGGTACGCCAATCCCGTTGCGCAACTCAATCGCGCAGGGTGAACTGCTCCGCGCTGCGCCGTGCAGGACGGAACTCGCCGCGATCGAGCATCGCCAGCGCATGACGCGCAAGACGACGGGAATCCGTGCTGGTGCCGTTGGCCGTCTCGAGCTCGATCACATCGCGCGAACGCATCGCGGCTTCAAAGCTTATACGCGCATCTTGCTCGCGCCCGCTTTGTGCCTGGGCGATGCCGAGGTTGATCAGAATTGCGGGATCGCCGGGATGCAGATCCAGTTCGGATTGCAGCTGTGCGATCGCCTGCATCGTGCGTCCATCGGTGAGTGTGTCGGCCGCAAGACCTGCATCGGTCGGCGCAGCAGTTTGGGCGCTCTGGGCGGCCAGCGGCGCAGCAGCGACTGCAATCAGCGTCGCGCATGCAACCGGCGTAATCTTCGGCAGGATCATTTTGATGCTCTCCTTCTCTGTAGGAGCATCATCGAACAGGCTTCATCGTAATGCAACAAATCTGAAACATTGTCACAAATTGGCAATTTTGAGCCTTTTATAACCGATATTCAGTGCCTTAGCTGCCACCTAATATTTCATTTATATTACATAGGCGCTTTTCAGCGCGGTCATATTTGTCTTTCTTCGGTCATATGACAGAGCTGTCTCAAAAACCGCCCCCCAGCCAAAAATCTGTCACGTGCAAGTCTTAGCGCGGCCCTCGCGAACAAAAATCGCATCCATCGATTCTTCGATTCTCGGTATTCTTAGGGGACCGCTCGCTGTGAAAAATATCCAACGCACCCTCGTCCTTGGCGCCAGCGTACTTGCTCTTGCTGGCTGCGGCGCGGACGAAATCGTCTCGCCCGGCACCAGCGGCGACATCATCATCAACAACCCGACGCCGACGCCCACGCCGACGCCGACCCCCACGCCGACCCAGGCACAGGTCACTCCGGCTTCGGGTTGCCCGACCATCGCGTCGAGCGGCGGCCTTACCGATGCCGGCACTCTCAGCGGCCCGACCGGCACCTATCGCGTCTGCACCCTCCCGACGACTTTCAACGTCGACGACTCGCTGCCGTTCGTGAACGGCCTGCTCTACCAAATCTCCGGCCGCGTGAACGTCGGCACCGACCAGGGCTTCTCTAGCACCGGCACCGATGTGACGCTGACGGTTGCACCGGGCGCGATCTTCTTCGCACAGGCTGAATCGTTCTTCGTCGTCAACCGCGGCAACACGATCGAAGCCAATGGCACCGAAACGATGCCGATCATCTGGACCAGCCGCGACAACATCCTCGGCCTGTCGAGCGATTCGAGCGATGCACAGTGGGGCGGTGTCGTGCTGCTGGGCCGTGCGCCGGTTTCCGACTGCTCGACGCAGGTGTTCAACACCGCTGCAACGCCCAACGCCAACCCGCAGTGCGAACAGCAGCTCGAAGGCACCGTGGTCGCAACGCCATTCGGCGGCACCAACTCGGCTGACAGCTCGGGTTCGTTCACCTACAACCAGATCCGTTTCTCGGGCTTCGAGCTGCAGCAGGCCAACGAGCTGCAGTCGCTGACCACCGGCGGTATCGGTTCGGGCACCACGATCAACCACCTGCTCTCGTTCAACAGCTCGGACGACGGCATGGAGTTCTTCGGCGGCTCGGTGAACATCTCCAAGGTTGCGGCAATCGGCGCTTCGGACGACTCCTTCGACCTCGACAGCGGCGTTCAGGCGAACCTTGAAACCGGCATTGCGGTTCAGCGCACCAACACCGGTGACAGCCTTGTCGAATTCGACTCGCCCGACGATCTCGGCGACGGCACTCCGGCCGCTGCGCTTCCGCAGAGCCGTGCGCAGTTCAACAACTTCACCTTCGTCCAGCGTTCGTCGGCATCGTCGCAGGCTGTGCGTGCACGCGGTGGACCGGCTCTCGGCCTCACCAACACCGTGATCGACGTAGACTCGGCTGACGACGTCTGCATCCGTCTTGACGAAACAGCGACCGTTGATGCCGTGATCGGCTTCGACTCGGTCGTGTGCGACGGCGCAAACCGCCCGGTTCGCGGCCCGACCGATGCTTCGGTTCAGGCCAAGGTTGACGCAGGCACCAACAACAACCTGACGGCGGCGCTCACGCTGACCAACGGTGTTGTGAACGGCAGCTTCGAAAACGGCGTAACCCCGTTTGCAGCCAACCCTGCGCGTTCGTCCTTCTTCACCAACTTCGCGTTCATCGGTGCTGTCCAGAGCGACATCACCACCGACTTCGGTGACTGGACCTGCAACTCGTCGATCCTCGACTTCGGTAGCGCGAACGGTTCGTGCACCTCGCTGCCGGTTTACTGATCGGCGCCTTTCGAATGTGAGGGAGGCGCCGCAATTCGCGCGCGCCTCCCCCTTTCGTTCTGACGGGCCGCACACGGCTCACATCTGGTTTTCAGGGCCTAATCAAGAAGGGGTCTAAGATTATGTCGACCGGCAAGCGCCTGGCAGGGCTGCTGCTTCTCACCACCTCGCTCACTTTCCCGACCGCGCTCTACGCGCAATCGACGGATGCGACGCAGAGCGAAGATGAGCTGGCGCAAGACGTCCAAGGAACCGAGGGCGAAGAAGAATATGACGAACCCGAAGTCTCCGTTCCCGGAGGTTCGGGTATTATCGTCACCGGACGGCGCAACCGCAATCCGGAACGCTCTTCGACGCAGGTTCTCAACGTCCTTTCCGAAGCCGATATTGCGCGCACCGGCGAAGGCGACATCGCAGGCGCTCTGGGCCGCGTGACCGGCCTTTCACTGGTCGGCGACGGCCGCGTTTTCGTGCGCGGCCTGGGTGATCGCTACTCGCTCGCGCTTCTCAACGGCCTTCCGCTGCCTAGCCCCGAACCGCTGAGCCGCGTTGTTCCGCTCGACATCTTCCCGACCAACGTCATCGCATCCTCGCTGGTGCAGAAGACATATTCGGCTAACTACCCCGGCGAATTCGGCGGCGGTGTGATCAACCTCACCACCAAGGCCATTCCGGTCGAGGATTTCCTCTCGGTCAGCTTCGGCATTAGCGGCGACACCGAAACCACTTTCGAAAACGGCCTGACCTATTTCGGTTCGGACTGGGATTCGTTCGGTTTCGACAATGGCAACCGCGACATTCCTTCCAACCTGCAGGCGTTCTTCGACAGCGGCGAGCGGATCGGCACGGTCGATCTGGCAACCTCCGAAGGGATTGCAGGGCAGCTGTTCCCGCTCAACCTCGTCACTCTGCAAAAGGACAACCGCCAGCGCCCCAACTTCTCGGGCAGCATCACCGGCGGCACCTCGTTTGCGCTTGGCGACGACACCTATCTCGGCGTGATCGCCACCGCCTCGATCAAGAATTCGCTGCGCAACCGCACGGTGCAGAGCGATCGCGGCAATAACGATCTCTCGCAGACCTTCGAAACCAGTTCGACTTTCATCACCGATGAAAACATTCTGGTGAACGCGCTGCTCGGCTTCGGCCTCGACTTTGGCGAGAACACGATCCGCTGGACCAACCTCTACATCCGCGACACGCTCAAAACCGCACGTCTCGAAGAGGCTTTCGACCCCTTCCCCGGTGAAAACGGGTTCGACTTTATCAACCAGCAGACCGCATGGTTCGAACGCCAGCTGATCGACACGCAGCTGGTGGCGGAGCTCGAATTCGACAAGCTCAGCGTCGATTTGCGCGGCGGCTATGCCCGCACCGACCGCGAGGCGCCGTTCAACGCCAACTTCAGCTACACCCGCACCAATCTGAGCGGGAACCAGTTCGGCGACCTCTACGTCGCCTATTTCAACCAGCTGTCGGACGCAGGCATCACGACGGTCGCCTTCGACGATCTTCAGGAAGTGCTCTATTACGGCGGCATCGACCTCGGTTACGAGATCACGCCGAATTTCGAGGCGACCATCGGCTATGCCTATTCGGACACCGATCGCCGTTCGGAAAGCCGCGAATTCCGTCCGTTCATCTCGCCCGATCCCGATTTCGTCGATCTGGGCCTCAACGAAACCGCCGCGGTTGCACTCGGCCTTCGTCGCCCCGGTGACATCATCAACGGCGCGACCCTTGCCGGCTTCAACGTGACGCTGACCGAAGCAACGCCCTTCCCCGTGTTCGACGCCGCGCTCGAAATCCAGGCGGGCTACGGCATCCTGCGCTGGTTGCCGGCCGATACGGTGACGCTCGAAGCCGGTGTCCGTTACGAAGACGCGACCCAAAACGTCGAACTGGACCAGACGGTTTTCAACACGCCGATTGCGGGCGCCACGCCGACCAACATCGCGAACGACTACTTCCTGCCTGCCGCGACGATTACGTGGGAAGCGCTGCCGGACCTGCAACTTCGCGCCTCGGCATCGAAAACCATTGCCCGCCCGCAATTCCGCGAATTAGTGGAACAGCGCTTCTTCGATCCCGAAGGAAACCGCCTGTTCCAGGGTAACCCGCTCTTGCAGGACTCCAAGCTGACCAATGCCGAAGTCCGCGCAGAATATTACATGGGCGGCTCTAACCGGGTGAGCCTTGCGGGCTTCTACAAGGAGATTAAGAACCCGATCGAAAGCACGTTCAACGTGGCTTCGGGTCAGGTCTTCACCAGCTTTGCCAACGCTCCCTCGGCGGAACTCTACGGGCTCGAGCTTGATGCGGTTTACGGCATCGACCTCTACAATCTCGGCGGCAGTTTCTTCGAAACCAAGCAACTGCTGCTGATTGCCAACTACACCTACACGCAGTCCTCGCTGTCGGTGAACGACACCGACATTTCGCCGGTGCCGGGCAATCCGAACCAGCTGGCAAGCCTGATTTTCGACGACGGTGCTCCGCTGGTGGGTCAGTCGGATCACCTCGCCAACATCTCGGTCGGCATCGAGGACACCGAGAAAACGCAGCAGCTTTCGGTGCTGTTCAACTATGCCAGCGAACGCGTGACCCAGCGCGCCGGTGCTCAGCCCGACTTCGTCGAAGATCCGGGCCTGACGATTGACATCGTCGCGCGCACCGAGGTGAAGCTGGGCGTGCCGCTCGAACTGAGCTTCGAAGCGCGCAACATCACCGGCCGCGACAATTTCGAGTTCCAGCAGCTCGGCAGCAACCGGGTTGAATTCAACACCTATCAGGTGGGCACGTCATTCTCGTTCGGGATCAAGGCCGACTTCTGACGGCCTCTCGGACATCAAACACGAAAAAGGCCGCTCCCTCACGGGGGCGGCCTTTTTCGTTTTAGCTTGTCGATGGTTAGCCGAGGTCGAAGACATATCCCATCGAACGCACCGTGCGCAGCGGATTGCCCGCACCGGCAGCCTTCAGGGCGCGGCGCAAGCGGCCCACCCAAACGTCGACCGTGCGCTCGTCAATCGGCGGTTCGCGCTTGCCCAGCCCGTTGATCAGGTCTTCGCGGCTCAGCACGCGATTGGGGTTTTCTGCAAGGAAGCGGAGCAGGCGAAACTCGTTGGGGCGCAGGTTGATCGGCTCCCCGTCCCAGCGTGCCTGCAAGGCTGCCATGTCGATCACGAGATCGCCCAGTTCGACCTTGCGGGTCGCGTGCTTGTCGGCATTGCGCGATTGCAGCGCCAGCACCCGGTCGAGCACGGCGGTGCGATCGAGCGGGCCGACCATGTAATCGTCAGCCCCCGCTTTCAGAGCGCGGCGGCGATCCTCTGCATCGTCTTCTTCAAGCACTACGGTGACATGCGCTTCGAGAGTGCGCGGATCTGCGCGCAAACGACGGCACATTTCAAGGCCTGCCAGATCGTCCATCACCCAATCGACGAAAGCCCACATCGGCCCTTCGACCAATCGCTGCGGACCTTCGCCGCCAAGGCGGTCGAAAGTGAACCGGCGCCCGTCATGCACGAAATCGTCGAGCGTTTCGCCCAGCGAGTTGGTCAGGAAAATATTGATGACGTCCATGACCGCCCCGAGTCACAAGTGCTATTCCAGTGCACTTGCGTGACGGCGTTCTGTGACGGGGTTGTGACGGTTATCTGACCACCACTACAGCTGTGTCATAATCGCCAAAAAAGACGGCTGCCCGCCCGTTTTGGTTTAGCTCAGCGTCAGCCCGCCATCGACGACCAGCGTTTGTCCGACGACATAGGAGGCAAGCGGCGAGGCAAGGAAAAGCGCAGCGCCCGCCATGTCCTCGGGCGTGCCGACCCGCCGAACGGGAATGGCGCGCAGGGTCGCCTCCAGCCTGTCAGGGTGATCGGTCGTGACCGAGGTCAGCTTGGTCGGCACCAACCCCGGCGCGATGCCGTTCACGCGGATGCCGTCGCGCGCCCATGCTTCGCCCAGCGTCTTGGTAAGGCTCGCCGCGCCAGCTTTGGACGCCGCATAGGCAGGTGTGCCGAGCGCCGATTTGAACGCCGCAACCGATGATACGATGATCAGCGATCCGCCCTTTTCCGCCAGCCCTGTGTGGAAAGCGCGCGCGCAATCCATCACCGAGTTGATGTTGACATCCATCACCGCGTCCCAGCCCTCGCGCTCGAACTCCTCGCGCTTGTAACGCACAGTCCCTTGCGACAGCACCAGAACGTCAGCCGCTGCCAGCGTGGGGGCAAGTGCACCCACCGCATCACGATCGGCGACGTTCAGCTGGCGATAGGCGAGCCCTGTGAGGTTTGAATCCTCGGCCTCGAGATAGTCGCCCTCGTCGGGCCGCGTGCCGGTGACGGTGACATCCGCCCCGCGCGCACGGAACCCTTGCGCGATGCCATTGCCGATGCCTGACGAGCCGCCGATAACGACCACGTGTTTGCCGGTGAAATCAAGGGCGTAGTCAAAGGGGTTCGTCATCCGATAACTCCTGAGGTTGAAGCCAGATTGCACCTTGGCCCGCATCGAAGATAGTCACTCCATTCGAGAAGAAGCGATATCCAATGTTACCAACAGCCGGATCGTGATTGTCGCTCACGCGTTTGACGCGACCAGTAATGACATGATCGCCAACGCCATACTCAATGTCTACGAGGCCGGTATTCTCTTCACGCCTCCCGCTGGCTGCAGTGGATGCAGGGAGGTTGATGAGCACTGAATCTGGGAAAAATGATTCCATGTGCGCGGCCTCTATCAGCAAATCGGTCGCGCTGCCGGTATCAACCTTGAGCCGCGCAGGCCGCCCATTGACCATCCCCGCGACCGCGTTGTCCTGCCAGTCGAGCCGCACCATATTGCCGGAAGGTGTAACTCTCCCACCTGCGCTGAACAGTATCCGTTTGTTCGTATTGTCGACAACAATCTGCATGACTGCGATAAACTCGGAACCGAGTACGAATTTTAGCGGCATTCCGTCGGCGCAGGCAATGTCAGGCATATCGATCCCGAACATGCTGCTTTGCAGCCGAAACTGGTTCGGGACCTCGACCGGGACTGCCCAAACCCGACGAGCCGAGATTTCGGCACCAAGCGCCTGCGCCGGACGCGAAAAGTCGGAAATGCGCAGGCCACGCTCTCGCGCGAAGTCGAGGTCAACAATGGTCCTCGCACTTCCCGTGTCGAATAACCCGCACACCTCTACACCATCGATCCGCACACGGAAGGTCGGCGCGCCGCGCGCTGTGCTCATGGCGAGCCAGTTGATGGAATCGCGTGCGGGCAGGAATTCGAGCGTTACGGTTTCTTCGCCATGTTCGGGCGACTGTGTGACCTCCTGCGCATGTAGGCTTGCCGTTCTGCCCATGAGCAGGGCAGCGAGGCCGAGAAAAAATGCCCTTGCGTATAGCATGTTCATTGTGGCGACCCGGCCCCTCAAATCGAGCGGGCCACAACCAGCTTCATGATCTCGTTCGTGCCGCCGAAAATGCGGGTCACGCGGGCATCGCGCCACAGGCGGGCGATGGTGTATTCGTTCATGTAACCCGCGCCGCCATGCAGCTGGAGGCAGGCGTCGACCATCTCCCATTGCATGTCGGTGTGCCACAGCTTGGCGGCGCTCGCCTCGTCAGTGGTAAGCTCTCCGCGCAGGTGCTTCGACAGCGCCCAGTCGAGATGCGCCCAGCCGACCTGAAGCTTTGTCTTGAGGTCGGCGAGCGTGAACTGGGTGTTCTGGAATTCGAACACGGACTTGCCGAAAGCCTTGCGGTCCTTCGTGAACTTCACCGCCTCGTCGAACGCACGCTGCGCGCCCGCCTGCGCGCCGATGGCGATACCGAGCCGTTCCTGCGGAAGCTCTTCCATCAGATGCACGAACCCCATGCCCTCGCCGCCGAGGATATTGGTGATGGGAACGCGCACATCGTTGAAGAACAGCTCTGACGTATCGGCAGCGTGCTGGCCGATCTTGTCGAGATTGCGCCCGCGCTCGAAACCCGGTGTGTCGGCATCGACCAGTACGAGGCTCGTCCCTTTGGCGCCTTGCGAGGGGTCGGTTTTGGCGACGACGATGATCACATCGGCATTCTGGCCGTTGGTAATATAGGTCTTCGAGCCGTTGACGACGAGGTGGTTGCCGTCGCGTTTGGCGGTCGTGCGCACACCCTGAAGGTCGCTGCCCGCGCCCGGTTCGGTCATGGCAATCGCGCTGATGATGTCGCCCGACACCATGCCGGGCAGATATTTCTCTCGCTGCTCGGGCGTGCCGAGACGTTCGATGTAATTGGCGGTGATGTCGTTCTGGAGGGTGAAGCCCGCGGACGATCCGGCATAGGCCATTTCCTCGCCCAGCACCGCGTTGAAGCCGAAGTCGAGCCCCAGCCCGCCGTTCTCTTCCTTCACCGTCATGCACAGCATGCCCGCATCGCCCAGCGCCTTCCACACGCTGCGCGGCACTATGCCTTCGGCTTCGTGCTCTTCGAGATTGGGGACGAGGTGTTCGGCGATAACCTTGCGAACCGTGTCGCGGAACGCCTCGTGGTCTTCGTTATAAGCTGTGCGATTGCTGGTATCGAGCATGGTGGCGGTTCTCTCCGGTTTTTGCGTTGCGCGCAGCAACTGACCCGAGAGAGACCGCAATGTAAAGCGCCAAGAGCGCGCTTGTTATCAGGCTTGTGAAATTACCCGACGAAGGCGCGTTCGATCACGAACTGGCCGGGCTTGTTGTTTGCGCCCTCTTCGAACCCGCGCGCTTCGAGGTCGGCGGCGTGGTCCTTGATCATCGCCATCGATCCGCACATCATCACGCGGTCGGTTTCGGGATCGAGGTGCTTGGGGCCCTTGCTGTCCTTAAACAGCCGTCCGTCGTCGATCAGCGTCTGGATGCGGTCGGAGGTATGAAATTCCTCGCGCGTGACGGTCGGCACGTAGATCATCTTCGCGCGATCTTCGTCTTCGAGCAGCGGATCGCCTTCGAGCTTGGATTCGAGCAGGTCGCGATAGGCGAGATCGGCCACGCGGCGCACCGAATGGACCACCATCACCTCGTCATACATGGCGTAGACTTCGGGATCGCGCACAAGGCTCATGAACGGAGCAAGGCCGGTGCCGGTCGAAAGCATGATCAGCCGCTTGCCCGGCAGCAGCGCGTCGGTGACGAGCGTGCCGGTAGGCTTCTTGCCGAGATAGATCGGGTCGCCGACCTTGATGTGCTGCAGGCGCGATGTGAGCGGGCCGTCCTGCACGATGATCGAGAGAAACTCGAGCTCCTCGGCATAGGACGGGCAGGCCATCGAATAGGCCCGCAGCAACGGCTTGCCGTCTTCCTTGGGCAGACCGATCATGATGAATTCGCCCGACCGGAACCGGAAGCTCGCCGGACGGGTGATCTTGAGGCTGAACAGCTCCTCGTTCCACTGGTGGACCTCGGTCACGGTCTCGACCGAGATCGCGCCGCTTTCCTGGAAAGCGTCGCGCGGAGGGATCGGGGTGGCGGTGGTTGCGTCAGTCAAAGCTCGGCCTCGAAGGTTTGAAGTGGGGCGCAAATGGAGGTTTTGCGCCCCGGCTTCAAGTTAGATTACCGATAGAGACCTAAAGCGATCCTACTGCGGGGTCCAGTTGGCGATCAGTTCCAACCGGCGCGGTCGAAGATCTGCACCGCCTGTGCCTGACCGCGTCCTATCTCTGCTGCGTTGAGCGTATCGGGCTTGAAGCTGCCAAGCTGTTCCACATTCGAATTCGCCTGCATGCCCTTGGCCGCCGGATATTCGTTATTGCCGTCGGCAAGGTAACGCTGCGCGGTTTCGGAAGTGAGATATTCGATGAACTTGATGGCGTTGTCGCGATTGGGTGCGTTGACGGTGACGCCAGCCCCGCTCAGATTGATATGCGTCCCGCGTCCGTCCTGATCGGGGAAGATCACGCCGATCGCATCGAACATCGCCTTTTCGCCCGCATCGCCGCCTGCATAACGCGCAAGGTAATAGGAATTGACCACCGCGATCCGGCACTCGCCCGCAGCGACGCTTTCGATCTGCGAGGAGTCATTGCCCTGCGGTTCGCGCGCGAAGTTCGCGACGACGCCATTGGCCCATGCCTGCGCGCCCTCGACACCTTCGTGAGCAATGATGCTGGACAGCAGCGAGATATTATAAATGTTCGAGGACGAACGGATGCAGATGTCGCCCTTCCACTTGGGATCGGCGAGATCGGCATAGGTGTCGAGCCCTTCGGGAACGCCTGCCGCCTTGTTGTAGATGATGATCCGCGCACGGGTCGAAAGGCCGAACCACAGGCCGTCAGGGTGGCGCAGATATTCGGGCAGACGTTCGCTCAGCACTTCGCTTTCGACCGGCGCGAGAATGCCCGCTTCCTCGGCACGCCAGAGGCGGCCGGCATCGACGGTGATGAAAACATCGGCTGGCGAGAATTCGCCTTCGCTCTCGATGCGTTCGATCAGCGCGTCCGAATCGGCTTCGATCCGGTTCACCTTGATCCCCGTTTCAGCGGTGAATTCGTCATAGAGCGCAAGGTCGGTGTCGTAATGGCGCGCGGAGTAGACGTTCACCTCGCCATTGTCCGCCACCGGAGCCACAGCCTCTTCGCCGCCCGAACAGGCCGCAAGCGAAAGTGCCAGAGCGCCGCCGAAAATCAGTTTCTTCATGGATTGCCCTTCATTCTTTGTTGCGAATGATTTGCAATATTAGATTGGCGGACGCAAGCCCTTATTTGCGCGCAAAAGCCCGAATGCTGCCCGGCCGCGGGACGACGCGGCATCGCTGGCCTTCCTCGACGGGGGATGTGGTCTGGATCGTGATCTGCTCGCCTGTCTCGGTCACGAGCATCACGCGACTCGCCACCCCCAGCGGGTGCACATCGAGCACGAAGCACCCTGCCGCATCGGGTTCGCAATCGAGCGTCTCGGCATGGATGAGAAGATCGAGAGCGGCGGCCTCGGGCAGTTCGCCGCCGACACAGGTCAGCGGCCAATTGCCGAGCGAGGTGCGCAGACTCTCGCCCTCGCGGTGCGCTTCGAGCACTTGCGCGCCGCCGAAAATCGCGCCGACTGCGGCGCTGGCGGGGCGCTCGTGCAGTTCCTCGGGGCTTCCGACCTGCACGATCCGTCCATCCTCCATCACCGCGATCCGGTCCGCGATGTCGAGCGCTTCTTCCGGGTCGTGCGTAACCATCACCGTGGTCGTGCCTGCCTCGCGCAGCAGGCGGCGACATTCGCGGCGCAAGCTCCGGCGCAGGACGATATCGACGCTGGCAAAGGGTTCATCCATCAGCAGCACCGAGGGTTCGGGGGCCATTGCGCGGGCCAGTGCGGCGCGTTGCTGCTGACCGCCCGAAAGCTCATGCGGATAGCGCGCACCCAGCCCGCTCAGCCCGACGCGATCGAGCCAGGCATCGACTTCGCCGCGCCGTTCGCGTGGCAAGCCGAAGCCGATGTTCTGGGCGACCGTCATATGCGGGAACAGCGCACCGTCCTGAAACACGAGCCCCACCGGCCGTGCTTCGGGTGGAGGATTGTTTCCCGGTGCAGCCATCACCTCGCCGCCGAGCTCGACACTGCCCGATTGCACGCCGAGCAATCCGGCGGTGAGATTCAGCAAGGTTGACTTCCCGCAGCCCGAAGAGCCAAGCAGACAGGTGATTTCTCCGGCGAGGGCGCTAAAGGACACGTCGTGAAGCGCCGGAACATCTCCGTAGGCATGGGCAATATGACGAAATTCGAGGCTCAAATGACGATCCCGTGCGGAAAACTAGTGCAATATTGCAAATGAGAGGCATTACGCAGACTGCAACCCCCTCTACAAGCCCCTCTTCGCCTATGCGGCGATTTGCGGCGGGATTTGACGGTTGGACCGTCGCGGCGCTGCTGATCGCGGCGCTGGCGGCGCTGCCGATTGCCGCGATTCTCGTCTCTGCGCCCGAAGGCGGGATGGAAGCGATTGCCCATCTCGCGCGCACCGTGCTTGCCCGCTATGTCGGCAACACGCTGGCACTGATGCTGCTCGCGGGCGGCTTTGCCATGGTGGTGGGAACGGGCTGTGCCTGGCTGGTGAGCGCGGCCCGCTTTCCCGGACGCGGCCTGCTCGCATGGGCGCTGGTCCTCCCGCTCGCGGTTCCGGCCTATATCGCCGCCTATGTTTATGCCGACCTGCTCGACTTTGCGGGGCCGTTGCAGACATCCTTGCGCGAAGCCGCAGGATGGGGCGCGGGCGACTACTGGTTTCCCGAGATCCGCTCGCTCTACGGCGGCGCGCTGGTGCTCGGCCTCGTGCTTTATCCTTATGTCTATCTCCTCGCCCGCGCCGCCTTTGCCACGCAAAGCCTCGGCCAGTTTCGCGCAGCGCGCAGTCTGGGCGCAACACCGGCAAAGGCCTTTTGGCGCGTCGCGCTTCCTGCAGCCCGCCCCGCGATCGCAGGCGGACTGGCGCTGGTGCTGATGGAAGTGCTGGCCGATTTCGGAGTCGCCGAATATTTCGCCATCCCCACCTTCTCGACCGGCATCTTCCGCAGCTGGCTGTCGATGGGTGACAAGCAGGCCGCGCTCAAGCTTTCGGCGATGATGCTGGTTTTCGTAATCGCGCTGATCGTGATCGAAGCACGCACGCGCGGCGGCAGGGCCACCAGCAAGGACGGTTTCGCCGCTCGCGAGGAGGAGGCGCTTGTCGCGCTTTCCCCCGCTGCCAAAATCGGCGCAACGCTGGCTTGCGCGCTGCCCGTGCTGCTCGGCTTCGTGATCCCCGCCACCCACCTCGGCTGGATGGCGATGAGCGAGCGCGCCATTGCCGCTGCCGGTGATTTGTGGAGCTATGCCGGCGACAGTCTCTGGCTGGGGCTTGCGACGGCGTTTGTATGCGTCGTTACCGCTTTGCTGCTGGTGTTTGCCAAGGCACGCTCGAAAAGCCCCGTCGCCAAAGCGGCCATTCGTGTATCCACGCTGGGCTATGCGCTTCCCGGCGCTCTGCTCGCCGTGGGGCTGCTTGCTCCGCTCGGGGCGCTTGACGTAAGCCTCACGCGCAGCCTGCGCGACAGCTTCGGCTATGGCGGCGGCCTGATCCTGAGCGGGACCAGCATAATCCTGATCTATGCGCTCGCGGTGCGGTTCCTCACCGTAGCGTTCAACAGCGTCGATGGCGGGATGAGCAAGATACCGCCCTCGCTCGACGCTGCGGCGCGTTCGCTCGGCGCGAAGCCTGCGCGCGTGCTCTCGCGCATTTATGCCCCGCTGCTTTCGCCAAGCCTCGCTGCCGCTGCCGCGCTGGTTTTCATCGACACCTTGCGCGAATTGCCTGCAACGCTGATCCTGCGGCCCTTCAATCTCGAAACGCTGGCGACGCGCACCTATCGCCTCGCCAGCGACGAAAAGCTGGTCGAGGCCTCTATCCCTGCGCTGATCCTGCTAGCAGCCGGGCTGCTGCCCGTCCTCTTGTTGACGCGGACGGGCAAGCGCTAGGCTGGTCAGCCGCCCTGCGTTTCGAGGTAGGCAATCACATCGGCGCGGTCTTGCGGGTCTTTGATGCCCGGAAAGGCCATACGGTTGCCGGGCAGGAATTCGCGCGGGTTCTCGAGATAGGTGAAAAGCGTCTCTGCGTCCCAGACGATGTCGGCATTCTTGTTAGCATCCGAATAGGCAAAGCCTTCGATTGCACCGGCAGGCCGGCCGACGATGCCGTGCAGCGTCGGGCCCATGCCGTT
>PALE01000072.1 GCA_002706445.1 Erythrobacteraceae bacterium | reverse complement strand
TGATTAACCAGAGCAGCGACGACAACATCGCCAATGTGACGCAGTCGGGCGCTGGTTCGGACACCACCATTACGCAGAACGGCCCCGACGGCGGAAGCAACGTGACCGTTACCCAGAGCGCCGCCACGAGCACGATCAGCGCGACCCAGACCGGTTTCAATATCGGTTCGAGTGCTGCCTTTGCGAACACTGCAACGATCAATCAGTCGGGTATCGATCACACGGTCGATTCAGGTCAGGTCGGCGATGGCAACTCGTCCTTCATCGATCAGTCCGGCGGTAATCAGACCGCTACTCTGGCGCAGGGCGGTCTCGACAACATTTCTGGCATCACGCAGTCAGGTTCGCTGAACACTGCTGACGTTTTGCAGGACGGCAATGACAACAATTCTACCGTTGTTCAGACCGGAACGACCGGCACAGCCGACGTCGATCAGGTGGGCGACAACGGCACGTCGATCGTCTCGCAAACCGGGGCCAATCATAGCGCGACCCTGCTTCAGGTACTGGGAGGCACCGACAACCGTTCCGAGATTACGCAGAACAACAATGGCTCAAACGTGGCCGACGTTCTTCAGGACGGCAGCAGCAATGTGAGCTTCGTTACGCAGAACGCCCAGAACGGAACTGTCGATGTCGACCAGACCGGCGGCACCGGCTTTTCGGTCGTCAACCAGAACAATGGCCTCCTGCATGACGCGACCGTCGCGCAGGCCGGCACCGGCGCAAGCTCCATCGTCTCGCAAGGCGGCACCAGCCAGATTGCGTCGATCGATCAGTCGGGAACGAACAACCGCTCTGAAGCCACGCAGTTCAACTCCGACAACGAAGCGGATGTTTCGCAGACCGGGACGGGCGACACCTCGTTCATTACGCAAAGCGGTACCAGCGGTTTTGCTGATGTGAACCAGTCTGGCAGCAGCAGCAATTCGACCGTCAACCAGAGCGGAAACCTGAATTTTGCCTTTGTTGATCAATCGGGTTCGAATCAAACGTCGACCATCGTCCAGTCATCGACCGTGAATAGTTTCACTTTCTCGTCGGGCGCGTCTGTCGTGCAGAGCGGAGCCGACAATGTTTCGACTGTTAATCAAAGCGGTGCGGGCGGTTTCGGACAGTTTATCGGAGGCACGGGCCAGACCGGTTCGCCGGTTGCCAATATTGTCCAGAACGGGGCTGGTAACACCAACGCAGTCACCCAGAGCGGTGTCGGCAATCTCGCCTTCGTCAACCAACAAGGCGATACGAACTCCGCGGTCGCTGTACAGAACGGCGACGATGGGGAGTCCAACACCGGACAGACCGGCAACGGCAACCTCGTCAATGTCCTCCAGACTGTGGTCGGTCCGAACCCTTCATCGCTAGCTCGGGTAAGTTCGCAACAAACGGGCGATACGAACCAGTCGTTTGTGATCCAGACCGGTATTGCGACCGACAACGCATTTAACGGCGGCACACCTTCTCTGGCAGCTATTGTCGGACAGACCGGCAACGGCAACTTCTCCAATGTGGTGCAGGCCGGGCAGGACGATCAGGTCTTCGTTGACCAGATCGGCGACGCCAATACCTCGCGCGTTGTGCAGAATGCAGGCGGTGTCGAGAACTTCGGCGATATCGACCAGACCGGTTCGAACGGGCTTTCCGAGCTGACCCAGACGGGTAGCACGAACTCGGCTACGCTGCTGCAGTCGGGTTCGCTCAACCAATCGTTCATCACCCAGAACGGCACAACCAATTCAGCTGATGTGACCCAAGGCGCAACGGGCAATCTGTCGAGCATCGTGCAGGCTGGCACAGGCAACACGATCACGGTCAGCCAGAACTGACGGACGCCAAAGACGCGAAAAGAGAAGGGCGGGCCGCAAGGTCCGCCCTTTCTGCTTTTGGGGCCTAGTTGGAAACCACCGAATTTGCCGCGCTCAGAACAGCGCGCACCGATGCGGTGGCGATATCCTCGTCGATGCCGCAGCCCCAGATCACGCGGTCGCCGGACTCGCATTTGAGATAGGCGGCAGCGCGCGCATCGCGGCCTGTGCCAAGCGCGTGCTCGGTGTAGTCGAGCACCTTGAGGTCGAGCCCGAAGGTGTCTTCCAGCGTGCTCACCACGCTCGAAATCAGGCCGTTGCCGCGTCCCGAAACGCTCTGTTCACGCCCGTCCACCGCGATCTTGCCGGCGAAGATACGTGTGCCGTCCGAAGCGCGGCTTTCCTCGTAATCGACCAGCTGAAAGTGCTTGGGGTGTGTCTTCACGTGATAGGCGCGCTTGAAGGCATCCCAGATATCCGCCGCGTTAAGTTCGCGACCCAGATCGTCGGCCATATGCTGGACGTGTTTCGAGAAATCGGCCTGCATCTGCTTGGGCAGTTTGAGGCCCTGGTCCTGTTCCAGAACCCAAGCAAAGCCGCCTTTGCCGCTTTGCGAATTGACGCGGATGACGGCTTCGTAATTGCGCCCGAGATCCGCCGGGTCGATCGGCAGATAGGGCACGCGCCACAGCTCGTCATTCTGCTGGCCGTGAGCCTCGAAGCCCTTCTTGATCGCGTCCTGATGCGAGCCGGAGAAGGCGGTATAGACAAGTTCGCCGCCATAGGGGTGGCGCTGGTGCACGGGCAGGTCGTTGCAATATTCGACCGTCTCGATCACGCGGTCGATGTCGGAGAAATCGAGACCGGGGTCGATGCCTTGCGTGTACATGTTGAGCGCCATGGTCACGAGGCAGCAATTGCCCGTCCGCTCGCCATTGCCGAACAGGCAGCCTTCGACGCGGTCCGCACCCGCCATCAGCCCCAGTTCCGCCGCTGCAACGCCCGTGCCGCGGTCATTGTGGGTGTGGAGGCTGATCACCGCGCTCTCGCGGTTCGGCAGGTTGCGGCAGAAATACTCGATCTGGTCGGCGTAGATATTGGGCGTCGACGCCTCGACCGTGGCGGGCAGGTTGAGGATGATCGGGTGTTCGGGTGTCGGCTCGAGGATTTCCATCACCGCCGCGCAAACCTCGATGCTGAAGTCGATTTCGGCGGTCGAGAAAGTCTCGGGGCTGTACTGGAAGTGCCACTCGGTTTCGGGGCGTTTCTCGGCCTCTTCGCGCATCACCTGCGCACCCTTGCGGGCGATCTCGACGACTTCCTCTTTCGACATGCGAAACACGATGTCGCGCCATGCGGGGCTGACCGCATTGTAGAGGTGGACGATAGCCCGCTTTGCGCCGGTGAGGCTTTCGAACGAGGTGCGGATCAGATCCTCGCGGCTTTGCGTCAGCACCTGCACCGTCACGTCATCGGGAATCGCTCCCGATTTGACGAGGCCGGAGATAAAGTCGAACTCGGTCGCGCCTGCGCTGGGGAAACCGACTTCGATTTCCTTCACTCCGATTTCGACCAGCAGATCGAAGAAGCGGCGTTTCTTCACCGCGTCCATGGGATCGATGATCGACTGGTTGCCGTCGCGCAGATCGGTCGAGAGCCAGCGCGGCGGGCTTTCGATCACGCGGTCCGGCCATTGGCGATCGGGCAGGTTGATCGGTGCAAAGGGGCGATATTTGGTCGAGGGGTTTTTCAACATGGCGTGGGTTTTCGGCTCTATCTCGTGAAACTGTCTGGCGGTCCGGTCCCCTGAACGATTGAGACCCTACGCCGATGTCACGCGCGCGAGCCTACTCCGCCCAGGGGCGGGTAAGTCGTAGAAGAAGCGCGGTGCCGATAATCATGGCGCCGTCTTTGCCGCGTATTTGCGCGCTGTGCAAGCGGGGCAGTGCTTATTGGCGCAATTAGCCTTACAACCTGGCTGTGTAACCGCGTGGCGCAAATCCGCGAAAAGGACAGTGTCACCGGCGCTCAGGCAGCCGGTGAAACCTGTTTTCCCGTGGAGGATACCCCGATGAAGAATTCCCCGTTCGCACCCCTTTTCGCGATCACGCTTCTCGCCACCACTGCTGCTTGTGGTGGTGCGACCGAAAGTTCCAATGCCATGTCCGGTGATGCAATGGCCGGCGATGCCATGGCAGCGGAAGCGAGCCCTGCGCCCTATGCCGATCTCGGCGGCGAGAACACGGGGCCGGTGTACACGCAGTCAAAGGGCGATACGCTCGCCGTGCGCGGTTATGATGTGGTGAGCTACTTCACCGGCGACGGCGTTCCGGTCGAAGGTTCGCAAGAATTCACCGTGCGCTACGAAGGCTATGACTACCGCTTTGCCAGCAAGGACAATGCGGATGCGTTCGTCGCGGAACCTGCAAAGTATGCGCCGGCCTATGGCGGCTATTGCGCGTGGGCGATCGGCGCAAATGACGCGCTCGCACCGGGCGATCCCAATGTTTACAAGATCGTGGACGACAAACTCTATCTGAACTTCAGCGAAGATGTTGCGACCAAGTGGAACGCCGACATTCCCGGTTTCATCGCCAGCGCAGATGTGAACTATCCGACCCACGCACCCGATGAACACTTTCAGGACTAGCTTGGTCTAGCACCGGACCCAGCGGACCCCGCTGCTCGGCTAGAGCGGCGGGGTTTTGCTCAACCACAACGCGCGTCGCGAATGATGCCGAGATTGTCGATCATCAGATTTAGGCGCGGGCTGGTCGGATCGGGGCGGATATAGGCGCCGCCGGGCGAAATGAAGCGAACTTCGCGCGCGCCAACCGCAACCGCCATGATCTGCGCGCGGGCGGGATCGTCGGCGGGCTTGCCGATGTATGGTCCCATAAGGTTCGCGCCGCAGGTCGCGCTGGCAGGATCGGTGGCGGTGCCGGGTGCATAAGCGCCCGGAGCCGCGCCTTCCAGCGGTTGGGCGACGGTCGGCGCGACAGTTGCTTCGGCATTGGGCTGACCGCCATTGATGCGCGCTGCGAAATCATCGGCATCGTCGGAACCCTCGTTCGTGCTTGTGCCGCACGCGGCAAGCGCGAAAAGGGCGGGCAGGGCGATCAGGGCGGCGAGCTTTGTCATGGTCGTTCTCGAACTGAGGTTTCGGTTGCAGCGCTAAGGCGCGCCTTGAGTTACACGATTATGACAAGGAAGCCGATCAGCAGCGCGAGCGCAGTCGATCCTTGGTCAGCTGATCGACGCTGGTCACGCCCATCAGACGCATCCCGCGCTCGATCTCGTCCTTCAGAATCCCGAGTGCGCGCTCGACCCCTTCCTGTCCGGCCGCGGCAAGCGCGTAAAGATAGAGCCGCCCGCCCGAAGCGGCTGTCGCACCGCTGCACAGCGCCTTGAGCGCGTGCGTGCCGCGCCGCACGCCGCCGTCACAGATAATCTCGATCTCGCCGCCGGCTGCATCGACGATTTCGGGCAATTGATCGAAGGGTGCGCGGCTGCCGTCCAGCTGCCGTCCGCCGTGGTTGGAAATCATGATCCCGTCCGCGCCGATCTCCACCGCGCGGCGCGCGTCGGCGGCGCTCATTACGCCCTTGAGGACGAATTTGCCGCCCCATTGTTCGCGGATGGCGGCGGCGGTGCTCCAATCCATCGACGTGTCGAGCATGGTGTTGAAATACTCCGCAATGCTCACCGCCTTGCCGGTGCCCTCGGACACATGCGTGTCGAGATTGGGCAGGCGGAATTTCTCGCGGAAAACATAGTCGAGCGTCCAGCGCGGATGGGTCGCGTAGGAGATCATGTTCGCGACCGTAAAGCGCGGCGGCGTGGTGAAGCCGCTGCGCAGGCACCGCTCGCGCTTGCCCGAAACAATGGTGTCCACGGTCAGCGCCAGAGCGTCGAAACCCGCTGCCTGACAGCGCTCGATCATGTGGGTGTTCAGCCCCTTGTCCTTATGGACGTAGAGCTGGAACATCTTTGGTCCGCTGGTGAGCGCCGCGATTTCCTCGATACTGCGGGTGGCGAGGCTGGAGATACCGAACCACAGGCCGAATTTCTCCGCCGCTTTCGCCACCGCAGTTTCGCCCTTCCAATGGAAAGCGCGCTGCACCGCTGTGGGCGACAGCACCAGCGGCAGCGCGCTCTTGCGGCCGAGGATAGTGCAGGAGGTGTCGATCGTCTCCACCCCGGCGAGCACATCGGGAACGAGGTCGACCTCGTCGAAACTGCTGGTGTTGCGGCCCTTGGTCAGCTCGTCATCGGCGGCGCCGTCGATATAATCGAACACGGGGAAGGGCAGGCGCGCCTTCGCCAGTCGCCGGAAATCATCGATATTGTGGCAGTCGCTCAGCCGCATTTGGTCCCCGTTCGCTCAACTCGGGTTGTCTCTGACCGATTGCAGGAATGGTGTCGAGTGCGCGCTTTGGAGAGGTGCGGCGAAATTTTCGGTCGGCGCTGTCACCAAATGAGGTTGGCTCACGAACACCATTATGCGTGCGGTCATCGGCAGAGTGTCGGGCAGACCTCCAGCCACTGCCCCCCAAAGGCTGGAATTGCCCTGACGACCCGCCCGGCAAAGCTCCGGTGGCCGCGCGCTTCGAAGCGCAGTTTGCAAGGACAAAGCATGACTCCAGCAAAGCTTTCCCGTGCCCTTCGGTTCGCACTTCGCATGTCGGCGGCCTGACCGATGTGCGCTTGGGTGTGGCCGGAGGGATGTTCCTCCAAATAGCCTTCGGTCACACCCTTTTTTCAGGCAATTGGCTTTTTTCAGGCAATTGGCCCGCGCCAGCGAAACGCTGTGCGCGGGCCATTTTTTTGCAGAGTCAGCAATCGGGCAGCACCGATCGGAAGCGCTGGTCGAGCGTTTCGACGGTATAACGCCGCTGGATAATGTCGGCCTCGCAGGGAACGTAGGACGGGTCTTGCGTCAGGCAGCCGGGGCCGCAGGCGAGTTTCGCCTCTCTTGCACGGTGATCGATGTGCCACAGGCGTCCGCCGGGAGTGGACACATAGCCGTCGATGCCGCTTGCGATGTCGCTTTCGATATCGACCAGCGAGGGCACTTCGCCGTCATAATTGCGCGAGTGTTTGCCGTGGGTGTGGAAGCTGGCGACGGGAACCATGCCGGGCTCGTCGAAATAGGCGAGATCGCAGCTGGCGACATCGCCTTCACGCGGGCGGGAAACGCCGAGTTCGCCCTCGCTCGTTTCATAGATGATCCCGCACAGTTCCTGATCGCCGCGAAAGCTTGGGCTTTGCAGCGCATCGAGCTGTTCGCGGGCGAGCGCCTGCACTTGCGCTTGCGGGACAACCGGCACCAGCCCGTCGGTGCCTTTCACGTTCATATATGCACGCACGACGATCACCATGAAGGCGACGGCGCACAGCGCATAAGCAATACGGATGGTGGAGGTGTTCATGCCTCCACCATCCGTGCCTTTAGTTCTTGGCCTTGTCGACCAGCTTGTTGGCGCTGATCCACGGCATCATGGCGCGCAGTTCGGAGCCGGTTTTTTCGATCGGGTGGGCTTCGGCGCGCTTGCGGGCAGCCTTCAGCTCGGGCTGGCCGGCACGGTTGTCTAGAACGAAGTTCTTCACAAAGCGGCCCGACTGGATATCGTCGAGAACGCGCTTCATTTCGGCCTTGGTGTCGGCGGTGATGATGCGCGGGCCGGTGGTGATGTCGCCATATTCGGCGGTGTTCGAGATCGAGTAGCGCATGTTGGCGATGCCGCCTTCATACAGCAGGTCGACGATCAGCTTGGTTTCGTGGAGGCACTCGAAATAGGCCATTTCGGGTGCGTAGCCTGCTTCGGTCAGCGTCTCGAAACCGGCCTGGATCAGGTGGGTGATCCCGCCGCACAGCACCGCCTGCTCGCCGAACAGATCGGTTTCGCATTCCTCGCGGAAGTTGGTTTCGATAATGCCGCTGCGACCGCCGCCAACTCCGCTCGCATAGGCGAGGGCAACGTCATGCGCTGCGCCGCTCGCGTCCTGATGGATCGCGATGAGGCAGGGCACGCCGCCGCCACGCGAATATTCGCTGCGCACGGTGTGGCCGGGGCCCTTGGGCGCGATCATGATGACGTCGATGTCCGACTGCGGCTCGATCAGGCCGAAGTGGATGTTGAGACCGTGCGCAAAGGCGAGCGCGCTGCCCGGCTTCATATTGCCGTGGATGTCGTCGGCATAGATCGCGGCCTGATGTTCGTCGGGGGCGAGGATCATGAGAACGTCGGCCCATTCGGCGGCCTGCTTGTTGGTCAGCACCTTGAAGCCTGCATCTTCGGCCTTCTTCGCGGTGGCAGAGCCTTCGCGCAGCGCAATCGCAACCTCTGCAACGCCGCTGTCGCGCAGGTTCTGCGCGTGGGCGTGGCCCTGCGAGCCATAGCCGAGGATGGCGATCTTCTTGGAAGTGATCAGGCCGAGATCGGCATCGGCGTCGTAATAGACTTTCATTGTTATTCCTCTGATTTTCGTATGAATTAAAGGGGTCAGACGCCTTCGGCGCCGCGCATCATGCCGACCACACCCGAACGGCCGACGCTGACCAACCCAAGCTCGCGCATGAGGCTGATGAAACTGTCGATCTTGTCGGGCGGGCCGGTGAGTTCGAAGACGAAGCTCGAAATCGTGGTGTCGATCACCTTGGCGCGGAACAGTTCCGCGATACGCAAGGCTTCGACCCGCGCCTCACCTTTCCCGGCGACCTTGATCAGGGCGAGCTCTCGCTCAACGTGAGGGCCGGCTGCCGTCAGGTCGGTAACCTTGTGCACCGGCACGAGCCGTTCGAGCTGCGCCTCGATCTGGTCGATCACCTGCGGCGGGCCGTTGGTGACGATGGTGATGCGGCTGACCGCATGATCCTCGGTAATATCGGCCACCGTGAGGCTGTCGATATTATAGCCGCGCGCGGTGAACAGGCCGGTGATCTTCGCCAGAATACCCGGCTCGTTATCGACCGTCACCGCCAGAACGTGGCGTTCGCTTTCTGCGCTTTTGATTTTCATTACACGAGAGCCTTTGCTTCATCGTCCATCGTGCCGCCGACTTCATCGCCGTAGAGCAGCATTTCGGTATGCGCGGCTCCGCTCGGGATCATCGGCAGGCAGTTGGCGTCCTTGGCGACGCAGCAATCGACCAGCACGGGGCCGTCATGCTCGATCATCGCCATGATGCTGGCGTCGAGATCGGCTTCGTCGGTGATGCGGATACCCTTCCAGCCATAGGCTTCGGCGAGCTTCACAAAATCGGGCAGGCTGTCCGAATAGGAATTCGAATAGCGGCTTTCATAGGTCAGCTCCTGCCACTGGCGGACCATGCCCATATATTCGTTGTTGAGGATGAAGATCTTGACCGGCAGGCGATACTGGCTCGCCGTGCCGAGTTCCTGGATATTCATCTGGATCGAGGCTTCACCCGCAATGTCGATCACCAGATCGTCGGGATTGCCCAGCTGCGCGCCGATGGCCGCGGGCATGCCGTAGCCCATCGTGCCGAGCCCGCCGGAAGTGAGCCATTTGTTGGGCTTGTCGAAGCCGAAATATTGCGCGGCCCACATCTGGTGCTGGCCGACTTCGGTCGAGATGATCGGGCTTTTCTCCTTGGTGAGTTCATAGAGCCGCTCGACCGCCTTTTGCGGCATGATCGCCTTGGGGTCTTTCTTCGAGCGGTCGGGATAGGCGAGGCATTCACGAGCACGCCAACCGGCAATGCGCGCTTTCCATTCGCCCAGATCACGCGGGCTTCGATCACCCCATGCCTCGATCAGCTGTTCGAGCACGGTCGCGCAATCGCCAAGGATTCCGAGATCGACCGGCACGGTCTTGTTGATCGAGCTGCGATCGATATCGATGTGGATTTTTGTGCTGTCGGGCGAGAATGCGTCGAGGCGACCCGTCACGCGGTCGTCGAAGCGTGCGCCGATGCACACCATCACGTCACACTTGTTCATCGCCATATTGGCTTCGTAAGTGCCATGCATTCCAAGCATGCCGAGCCAGTCGGGGTGGGTGTTCGGGAAGGCGCCCAGACCCATCAGCGTCGAGGTCAGCGGCGCATTGGTCATGTCCTGGAATTTGCGCAGCAATTCCGATGCGCGCGAACCGGAATTGATGACGCCGCCGCCGGTGTAAAGGATCGGAGCCTGCGCATTGGCGATCAGTTCGATGGCTTCGGCGATCTGATCGGCGGGTGCGACCATTTGCGGCGCGTAGCGATGCGAGCCGGGAGCGACCAGGGTCTTGCTCTCCGAAGGAACCGCAATCTGCACGTCCTTGGGAATGTCGATCACGACCGGACCGGGGCGGCCGGTGGTGGCGATACGGAAGGCTTCCTCGACCGTGGCGACAAGGTCGGCGGGGTCCTTCACCAGATAGTTATGCTTGGTGCAGTGGCGGGTGATGCCGACGGTATCGGCTTCCTGAAAAGCGTCGGTGCCGATCAGCGCGGTCGGAACCTGACCGGTGATGACGACCATCGGAATGGAATCGAGAAAAGCGTCGGCAATTCCGGTCACGGCATTGGTCGCTCCGGGACCGGAGGTGACGAGCACCACGCCCGGCTTGCCGGTGGCGCGGGCGTAGCCCTCGGCGGCATGTGCTGCGCCTGCTTCGTGGCGGACGAGGATGTGGCGAATGCGCTCATCGCCGAACAGTTCGTCATAGATGGGCAGGACTGCGCCGCCGGGATAGCCGAACACATATTCGACGCCCTGATCGACCAGGCATTCCATCAACAAGGCGGCTCCAGAGCGCTGCGCCAACGTACTTCTCCTAGAATCAAAAACGGCCCGAGGCGGATATTCGCATCGGGCCGGTCCAGATATTCAATGCAAGTGAATCCCGGATCAGCCCATTTCCCGTACAAGAACGACAAGTGTCATGACCAGAGTGTACCTTCACCTTCGCGTTGCGTCACCGGGCCTTGCGGCTCGCGTGACATGATCAACAATGCTGCTGCCAGCACCCGCTACAGGCCATAATATATCGCGTCAACCATTAATCTTGTAATAATGGTGCGAATATCTCTTCGATATCGACATTTTGAGACTCGATGCGAGGCCATTCTTGCGGGCACTGGTTGCGCAGCCACGTGAATTGACGCTTGGCGTATTGCCGCGTCGCCTGTGCGCCTGCGGCAATGCATTCCTCTTCGGTTATTTCCTCGCGCAGCAGCGCGCTGATTTCGGGCACGCCGATGGCGCGCATGACGGGAAGCTCGGGCGAAAGGCCGCGTTCGAGCAGCGCTTCGACCTCGTCGATCGCACCTTGTTCGAGCATTTGGGCAAAGCGCGTGTCGCAGCGGTCATAGACCCATTGGCGTTCAGGCATCATCACCAGCGGGTAGAGCGTAACTTCGTCGCCAAGCCCACCGGTTTTCGCCTGCTGCCAATCGGCGAGTGTAACGCCGGTGGAGCGTTTGACCTCGAGCGCGCGCGATATGCGTTGGCTGTCGCCCGGCTCCAGTTCGGCGGCGCGCAGCGGGTCTTCGATCTGGAGCGCGGCATACGCGCTCGCGCTGTCCATCGCGCGCACGACCTCGCGCACCTCAGGTTCGATTTCGGGAATGGGAGCAATGCCTTCGAGCAAGACTTTGAGATACATTCCCGTCCCGCCGACTAGGATCGGAACCGAGCCTTCGCCGTGAGCCTGTGCAATATCGGCGCGCGCGCGGTTCGCCCAATCCGCCGCCGAACAGGCTTCCGACCCGTCCCATGCACCGTAGAGGCGGTGGTCGAATAGGCCCAGTTCGCCATCGCTCGGCGCAGCGGAGAGGACGGGGATATCGGCATAGACCTGCATCGAATCCGCATTGACGATCACGCCCTTGCGCCCCTGCTTCTGCAGCGCGCCTGCGAGTTCGAGCGCAAGTGCGCTCTTGCCGCTGGCGGTTGGCCCTGCAATGAGCGCGAGCGGTGCAGTTGCGGGCCGGGAATCATCGGCTTTCAAAGGAGATTTCTTGGTGCTCATTGCGCGGGTGATAGCAGACAAAGCCGATCTGGAAACACGGCTGAATGCGCTGAAGCGCGCTGTGCCATCAAAGAGTTTTGCGACTGGTTTGGTTTCGGGACCGCTTGGCATCTCTTATCGCACCATCCGCTTCCTACCGATTGACGAGCCGGTGCTCGAAATCGATTGGGGCGATTGCGACGCAGAAGTGGTGAACAACATCATGGAGACGCATTTCTGCGATTGCGACATGGTGATGAGCCGAGACGGTTTCTGGGTCCCCAAGCTGTTCGTCTCCGACATGGACTCCACCATGATCGGGCAGGAATGCATCGACGAACTGGCCGACTTTGCAGGGTTGAAGGAACAGATTTCCGCGATCACCGAAAGAGCGATGCAGGGCGAACTCGACTTCGAGAGCGCGTTGCTGGAGCGGGTTGGCTTGCTCGAAAGGCTCGACGAAGGCGCAATCCAGCGTTGTCTCGACGAACGGATCGAACCGACACCGGGTGCAAAGGTGCTGGTCGAAACATTGAAGGCGCACGGTTGCCGCACGGTTCTGGTAACGGGCGGTTTTCACCATTTCGCCGATCGCGTGGCCGAGTGGCTCGGGTTCGAGCGCGTGGTGGGCAACCGGCTCGAAGTTGCGGACGGAAAGCTGACGGGCAGGCTCGACGGGCCGATTTCCGATGCGAGCACGAAGCTTGCCGTGCTCGAAGAAGAAGCTGCCAAAATCGGCCCGCGCGCCTATCCGCTCGCAAGCGGGGACGGGGCCAACGACATTCCGATGCTCAAGGCGGCAAGCTACGGCTTTGCCTATAAAGCCAAACCCAAGGCCCGCGCCGAAGCCAACGGGCGGCTCGACCATCACGACCTGACCGCCATCCTTTCCCTGCTCGGTATCGCGCGCAAGGACTGGGTCGAGGGGTGAGCCCCAAGGGCGACTATCGCCCCGATATCGAGGGCCTGCGCGCCGTCGCCGTCATTGCCGTGCTGCTGTTCCATCTGGGGCTGGCGGGCGGCGGGACCGGCTATGCGAGCGGGGGCTTTGTCGGGGTCGATGTCTTCTTCGTCATCTCCGGCTTTCTGATCGGCGGGATCGTCGTGCGCGAGGCCGGTGCCGCAGGCGATGGGGGCCGCTTCTCCTTTGCTCATTATTTGCTGCGACGTGTCCGGCGGATCGTGCCGGTAATGTTGGCGGTGTTGGCGCTCGTGACAATCGCCGCCACCGCGCTGCTGATGCCGAGCGAGCTGGAGGGCTATGGCTGGAGCCTCGGCTTTTCCTCGCTGTTTATGGGCAACGTGCATTTCTGGATGCACCGCGGCGCCTATGCCGAAAGCGAACACGAGGTGCTGCTGCACATGTGGACGCTCGGGGTGGAGGGGCAATTCTATATCCTGCTCCCGCTGGTGGTGCTGGGGCTCATGCGGTTGGGGCGCGCCGGTTTGTGGATCGGGCTGGTGCTGCTTGCCTGCGCCTCGGCAGCGGTGTCGCTGCTCTATCCTTCGGCCAGCTTCTATATGCTTCCGGCGCGCCTGTGGGAGTTCCTGCTCGGCACTCTGATCGCGATCACGCCGCTACCGCTGATCGACCGCCGCTGGGTGAGGGACGGGCTGGCGCTCGGCGGGCTGGCGCTGATCGCGTTCGCGACGATGACCTTCACCACCGAAACTCCGTTCCCCGGTTGGCGCGCGGCGATCCCCTGCATTGGAGCGGGCGCGATCATTGCGGCGGGGGGGCGCGGGCGGTTGGTGAGCG
>PALE01000071.1 GCA_002706445.1 Erythrobacteraceae bacterium | reverse complement strand
TGGGCCCCAAGGGCCTGATGCCGAACCCGAATCTGGGTATGGTAACGCCGAATGTGGAGCAGGCGGATAAGGACGCCAAGGGCGGCCAGGTCGAATTCCGCGTCGAGAAGATGGGCATCATCCACTCGGGTATCGGCAAGCTGTCGTTCGACGACGCTGCGCTGAAGGCGAACTTCAAGGCCCTGACCGAAGCGGTCGTGAAGGCCAAGCCGTCGGGCGCCAAGGGCAAGTATGTCAAGAAGGTCTCGCTGACCTCGACCATGGGCCCGGGCCTCAAGGTTGACCTTAGCGAGGTTGAGGGCGCGTAAGCCCTACTTCCGAAACTGAATTATTGAAGGGCCGGAGGGGCGATCCTCCGGCCCTTTCTGTTTGTGTCAGGCGATTAGCGCCCAGGCAGTCATGAAGATCCCGATGATTGCAGTGCCGTAGGCAACCGACCGCAGGCCAAAAGTGCCGAGCAGGTAAAAAGGGATGAACAGCATCCGGCCTAGGACTACGAGCCAGGCGGCGATGGCGGTCCAATCGCTGGTTTTTCCAAGTGCAACCACCAGTGCCATCAATGGGACGAAGATCGCCGTCGCTTCGATATGGTTCCGCACTGTCCGGGCAAAGCGGCCCTGCAATGCGCTTTGCTCAAGCGGCTCATCGCGGCTGCCGAGGCCCCATTTGAAGCCTTGCACAATCGGAACCGTCGCGCCTTGGACGAATGTCAGCACCAACAGCATCAGCGCAATCGCAGCAATTGACCACAATTCGATCGACATTTCTCTTTCCTTTGAAAAATCAATACTAACTATAAAAAATGTAGTTAGTGGTCAAGCTGTGCCTTGTCAGCTATTGAGACGCAGTGACCCGGCACGACATTCCCCTTTGCCCGATTTCTCGGACGGCAGTTTTCATCGGCTCCAAATGGACGGCGCAGATCATGCGCGAAATGCTCTTGCATGAAAGGCGGCGGTATCAGGATCTGCTCGATACGTTGGAGGGCATCGCGCCGAACACGCTATCGCATCGGCTGAAATTGCTTGAGCAAAGTGCGATTGTTACGCGCGAATTCTACGAGGAAAATCCGCCGCGTGCCGAATATGTATTGACCGAAAAGGGGCGTGCGATGGGGGGAATTATCGCCGCCATGCGCCAATGGGGTGAGGACTACGGTTGAGGCTCTGCGTCAGGCGCGCAGCAAGCCGCGCACTTTGGCGAGTGCTCCGGTTCGCTCGGCTAAGGCTTTTGCACCGCTCACTGCACCGTCGAATCCCGCCCGCGCCCCTAGCAGTGCGCGGTTGGCGAGCGTGGGGTCGAGCAGTAGGAAACTCGCACAGTCGGCGTGGTCGGTGCCGAACATCGCCTTGTGCGCGCCTTCTCCTTGGGTGAAATCGAAATAGGCATAGCGCCGCTCGGCAAACAGCCGCTCGAGCGCTTCCAGTTGCAGCACCGTGCCGGGCGACATTCGCGCCCATTCGGGAGCGTAGCCGAGGTGTTCGTAAACCAGAGTGCGGCCCACCACGGGGAGCGAGAGATAGGCGATCGCCGCGCCCTCCACCGACAGCAGGAAGCACCGCATACGGTTGTTCTCGGCGGCTTCCAGCATCGCCTTGCGGCTCGCCGCATCGGCGGGAAGCCCAGCATCCAGCAGCCGCGCCTGATAGGTCTTGGCCGACAGCGGTAGCGCCGCGTCGAGGAAGCGCTCGATCTCGGCAGGGGAGCGATGCTCGCTCACCTCATAATCGCCGAGCTTGCGGGCCTTGCGGCGCAGCGTCGAGCGGGTCTTGCCCGAAAAGCGCGCGAGGTAGTCCTCATGGCTCAAACCCTCCATCGCGATGTAGTGCCGCCTGTAGTCCTGCCTCCCGCCGGTGAGATGATGCGGGAAGCAGGCGGTGATTGCCGGGATGGCTTGCACAGGGGCGGAAAGCACGCGCAGCCCGTCACGGCCCGGCTTGGGCGGGGAAAGCGGTGCGGATTCGCCTGCGAGCACATCCTCAAGCGTAAACGACCAGCTCGCCAGATCGCGCCCGACCGACAGCAGACGGCGCGAACCGAGGGTGAAGTCGATGCTCGCCGTATTCGCCACAGGCTTGGTCACAGCGCGCCGTAGAGCGTGTTCGACACCAACTGTTCGGCATAGCGATAGCCGGTGCGAAGCGGGCTGGCGGGAAGAGGCTCGGTTGTGGGTTGGCCGTTCCAGGGCAGCGGCGCACTATCACGGAAGTCGGCGGTGGTGATGCCGCGCATGGTTGCAAGCGACCGGCACAAGCCTTCGAACCGGCGACGCACGATACGGTTTACCGCCTGTGTGCGGCGATTGACGAGCTCGAAGCTGTGACTGACCAGCGTGAAAGAGGGGCGACCCGTATCGCACACCGATCGTGCGCAGTGCGTGCAGCGTGTCGTCATCTGCACCGTAGTTTCCGGCGCGAAAGGCCACCGGCACAGGCGCCCCTGCCGCGACCAGCGTGTCGCGCGCGTATGCGAGGATTTCGCATTGTTCCTCGTAAGGAAAGTCATAGAGATTGCGCCCGGTCCGTTTTGACGCGAGCGGGCTGCTGTCTCCGGCGAGCTCCAGCCATTCGGTGTGGCAATGGAGTTGCACGTCTTGCCCTGCATCGAGGATTGGGCCGACGACATCTTCGATGGCTGCGACACCCCAAACCAGCGCGGGCATGGGGTCGACATAGAACACAGCCTTGATGCCGTGTTCCTCGAACAATGCGAGTTTGTGTGTCAGCCCCGTCGGACCATCGGGCGTCAGGCAGGCAATCGAGCGCGCGAAATTGTCGCGCCTGTCCGCAGCGGACAGATCACTGACAAGCCCCGAGGAATACTCGGTGTCGATAGTAAGATAAACCTTCGCCATTGCGCCGCGAACGATAGCGGCGAAGGGTTAAAGCGAAGTTTGGCCTGGTTCTGCCGCGCTCAGATACCGCCCGGTGTAAAGTCGTAGCCGCTCGTCGCGAGCCCGTCGCACAGCGTGTCGACGCAGCTTTGCAAATCGACCTTGTCGGTCGAACGGATCACGAAATTGGCGCCGACCTTGCCTTCGCGGAAGAAGGGGTAGGAACCGATCTGGCAGTTCTGATGCGCCTTTTCGACTTCGCGCAAAAGGCCTGCGACCTCGCTTTCGGCGATCCAGCAGCCGACGGTTTCCGCGATCAGCGGAGCGCCGCCTTCGAGCGTGCCGGTAAGCGCGTCGAGCATGCCTGCGGTGATGTGCGGGACGCCCGCCATCAGAAAGACGTTTCCGCGCCGCATTCCGGGAGCGCCCGAACGCTTGTTGGGAATGAGAGTCGAGCCTTCAGGGGCGCGCGCCATGCGCAGGCGCGCTTCGGTCAGGCCGCCGGGCTTGTCGGCGTAATAGCGCTCGAGGATCGCACGCGCCTCGGGATGGACAACCGCCGGCACGCCGAGCGCCTTGGACACGGCATCCACGGTGATGTCGTCATGCGTCGGCCCGATGCCGCCGGTGGTGAAGAGGTAATCATAGGCTTCGCGCAAGGCATTCACCGCCTCGACGATTCGGTCCTCGACATCGGGAACCACGCGCACTTCGGAAAGGCGGATGCCTTGCACCTGAAGCCAGCTGGCGACCTGCGCGATATTCTTGTCGTGCGTGCGTCCCGAGAGGATTTCATCGCCGATCACCACGAGGCCGGCGGTCCAGATCTTGTCATTTGAGCTCATAGGCATGGCGTAAGCCAGTCAGCCAAGAGCCTCAAGCGGGAAGGTTGTTATCGGCAAGGATTTCGGTCGCGCTAGCGACCGCAAGGGCGACCGCCCGCCCCCCCTTCGGCTGGCTGGCGAGACAGCCGCTCAGGATAAACTGCGCGGGCCCCGCATGCCGCGCGTTCAGCGAGGACGCAGCCCCGGATGGGGCTGCGCAATCATTCAGCCGCTTCGAGCTGTTCCTCGGCTTCCTGTGCGTTTGCACCGGCGCGGGTGAAGGTCAGCAGGCCGTCGAGCAGGGGATCGCTCGCCATGCGCTTGCGATCGACGACATATTCCTGGTTGAGACGCCAGGGATAGTCGATCGCGTTCTTCGGCATGATCGCCTTGCCGCGCTGGATGTAGCCGGAGGAGAAATCGAAAATATCGTCCTCGACGATTTTTCCCTCGTCCGCTGGTGTTAGCACCGGCGTCGCAATGTCGCTGCCGGTGGCGCGCATGTGGTTGAGCACGCGGCAGACATAGTCGGAATTGATGTCCGCGCGCAGCGTCCAGCTGGCGTTGAGGTAGCCGAACACCACCGCAAGGTTCGGCAGGTTCGAGAACATGCAGCCCTTGTAGTAATAGCGCTCGTGGAATTGAACCGGCTCGCCATTGTGGCTGATCGCGATTTTGCCCGCGATGGCGAGTTTGAGGCCGGTTGCGGTCACGATGATATCGGCTTCGATCAGATCGCCCGATTGCAGCCGCACGCCGCCCTTTTCAAAAGCCGCGATATGGCCGGTCACCACCGATGCCTTGCCCGCTTTCATCGCGCGGAACAGATCGTCGTCGGGAACGAGGCACAGCCGCTGGTCCCACGGATCGTAGGGCGGCGTGAACGAAGCCTTGTCGTAGCCCGGCCCAAGCGCCTTCTCGATGCCTTTGTAGAGTGCGTCCTTCACCTTCTGCGGCTTGTTGCGCGCCATTTTGAAGCTGAAATCCTGCAGCTTGATGTTCTTGAACCGCGTGATGCGATAGGCGAGCTTGTCGGGCAGGATCTTGCGCAGGAAATTGGCGATCTTGTCCTTGGCGGGCCGTGCGAACATCCATGTCGGCGTGCGCTGGAGCATGGTCACATGCGCGGCCTTGTCCGCCATCGAAGGAACAATCGTCACCGCAGTCGCGCCGGAGCCGACGACCACCACTTTCTTGCCGGTGTAATCGAGATCCTTGGGCCAGAATTGCGGGTGGAGTACCTGCCCTTCGAATTCGCCGAAGTCGAAGCCGGGGTCGTAAGGCTCGTCGTAATCGTAATAGCCAGAGCCCAGATAGAGGAAGTTCGCGGTCAGATGCGTGCGGCTGCCGTCCTCTTTTTCCATCTCGACATGCCAGCGCGCCTCGTCATTGCGGAAATCGGCCGAGATCACCTTGTGCCCGAAACGGATATTCTGGCGGATGCCGCGTTCGTCGACGATCTTGTTGAGATAGGCGAGGATCGAGGGCGCATCGGCGATGCTCTTTTCATGCCGCCACGGTTCGAAATCGAAGCCCAATGTGTGCATGTCGCTGTCCGAGCGTATGCCGGGATAGCGGAACAAGTCCCATGTCCCGCCCAGATTTTCGCGTTGTTCGACAATGGCATAGCTGTGATGCGGTGACTTGTCGGTCATGTGCGCGGCCATGCCGATGCCGGAAATGCCTGCGCCCACGATAAGGACGTCGAAATCTGGTGGTGTCGCTAACATAGGGCCTCTCTCTTCCCGTGTTGACAGCGATGTAAACACAAGCGCGACGCAAAAGCGAGTCTTGATAGCAAATTGAAACTGACTTTGGGCAGAAGACAGGCTAGGCGCGCGGCCCATGAAGAGAGAGATGCTTTACGCTGCCGCCGGTCTGGCCCTGCTTGCCCCGTTCCCCGCCTCTGCGCAGGAGGAAGACCCCGACAACGAAATCGTGGTGACGGGCGAGGGGCTTGAGCCAGCGCTGTCCACCATCGTGTTCTCCACTGTGGAGATCGAGCGCGAGGCGATCGTGTCGAGCGGTTCGGGACGGATCGAGGATGTGCTCGCCAATGTCGCCGGCTTCCAGCAGTTTCGCCGTTCGGACAGCCGTTCGTCCAATCCCAGTGCGCAAGGAGTGACACTGCGCGCGCTCGGCGGCAATGCCACCAGCCGCGCGCTCGTGCTGCTCGACGGTGTGCCGATTGCCGATCCGTTCTTCGGCTATATTCCGCTCTCCTCCATCGCGCCCGAAACGCTGAGCCGTATTCGCGTGACGCGCGGAGGCGGTTCCGGTCCGTTCGGAGCGGGCGCGCTGGCGGGCACGATCGAGCTGGAGAGCGCAGGGCCGCAAACAATCGGCGGAGTGAGCGCGAGCCTGCTCGCCAATGACCGCGAGGAAACCGAGGCGAGCGCCGTCGTGTCTCAGCAACTGGGCGCAGGCTTCGGCGTTGTCAGCGGGCGCTGGGACCGCGGGCAGGGTTTCTTCACCACGCCGGACGACCAGCGCGTGCCTGCAAGCGCGCGTGCCGCTTTCGACAGCTGGCAAGTCGGCCTGCGCGGCGTGGCGCCGCTCAGTCCCGATGTCGAGCTTCACGCACGCGTGAGCCTGTTCGACGATGATCGCACGCTGCGCTTTGACGGGGCCAATTCGCACCACGAAGGACAGGATGCGAGCCTGCGCGTGGTCGGGCGCGGTGACTGGGCTTTCGACGCGCTGGCCTATGTGCAGGCGCGCAATTTCTCCAATGTCGTGATTTCGTCGAGCCGCTTCACCCGCGTGCTCGACCAGCGCAACACCCCCTCGACCGGGATCGGCGGCAAGTTCGAACTTCGCCCGCCGATTGCCGAAGGGCATGATGTGCGCATCGGCATCGACTACCGCCGCGCCGACGGGGAATTGCAGGAAGAGGCCTACAGCGCATTTTCCGGCAATCTGACCGAGCGCCGCCGAGCGGGCGGGACCAATGCCAATCTCGGCCTCTTCATCGAAGATGACTGGTCGATCGGGCCGCTTGTCATCACCGGCGGCTTGCGCGCTGACCGGACCAGTATTTCGGACGGTTTCTATCGCGCCGTGGACGCAGGGGGCGCTCTGGTGAGCGAGGAGGTCGCGCCCGACCGCAGCGACTGGGCGCTGAGCTGGCGCGCGGGGGCGTCCTTCTATGCGACCCGCAGGCTGGACCTGCGGGCAGCGGCCTATACCGGCCTGCGCTTGCCCACGCTCAATGAACTCTACCGCCCCTTCGTCGTGTTCCCGGTGGTGACACAGGCCAATGCCGCGCTCGAGAACGAGCGGCTCGAAGGATTTGAGCTCGGCCTCAACTGGCAGCCCGTCAACGAAGCTGTGCTGTCGATCACCGCCTTCGACAATAAGGTGAAGAACGCGATCGCCAATGTGACGCTCGCCCCCAATCTGCGCCAGCGTCAGAACCTGCCCGCAATCAATGCGCAAGGTATCGAGGGCTCGCTTGCCATTGTGCTGGGCACGGTGCGTTTCGATGCCTCGGCAGCCTATACCGATGCGACCATCGCGGGCGAGGGTGCGTCGATCACGCTCGACGGCAACCGTCCGCCGCAGACTCCCGAATTCGCCGCCTCGGCCACGCTTGCATGGGAGCCGCGCGACGGCTGGCGCCTGGCGGGAACGCTGCGCCATGTCTCATCGCAATTCGAGGACGACCAGCAAACCGACGTGCTGCCTGCGGCAACGACGGTAAACCTGTTTGCGCAAATTCCGCTTGCCGGACGGGTCTCCGTGGTGGCGCGGGCGGAGAACCTGTTCGACGAAACGATCGTCACCCGCAACGCTGGCGGATCGATCGATCTCGCCACGCCGCGCACGGTCTGGCTGGGTGTGCGGGTTGGAATGTAACCCTCACTTCACTTTGCGCGAAACAAAATTAGCCATGAAAATGCTGCATCGCAACTAATGCTGCGACGCAACAGAAACTGTGACATTTTTACACCCATCCGCTGATAGTCTCAATTTCGGAGAGATACATACCGGTCGGTAAAGACCGGATGGTAGTGGAGAGGGAAATTATGACGCGTAAGCTTACCGCTTATGCTGCAGGCCTTATGGCATGCAGCGCATTTACCGCCCCGGCATTTGCACAGGACAATGAGGAGCAGGCCCGTCAGGCGCCGCGTTCCGACAATGTCATTATCGTGACGGCAACCCGGCGCGCGTCCGACGTGCAGGATATTCCGATCGCCGTGACCGCGGTGACCCCGGCGCAGCTGGAACAGCAAGGCATCGCCAACATCCAGACGCTCGGCGCGGTCGCTCCCAGCTTCAACATCCAGTCTTCGCAAACCGAATCGCAGGGCACCTCGATCCGTATTCGCGGCATTGGCACCACGGGTAACAACATCGGCCTCGAAAGCGCGGTCGGCGTTTTCATCGACGGTGTGTACCAGTCGCGCCCCGGCGTTGCGCTGGGCGAGCTGGTCGATGTCGAACAGGTCGAAGTGCTGCGCGGTCCGCAGGGCACGCTGTTCGGTCGCAACACCACGGCAGGCGCACTGGTGGTGCGCAACCGTGCGCCCGACCTCAACGAGTTCAGCGGCTTCGCACAGGCGAGCTACGGCAATTACGACTTCATGAATGTGCAGGGCGCACTCAACACGCCCGTCAGCGACAGCCTCGGCTTCCGCTTCACCGGCGCCTATCGCAAGCGCGACGGCTTCCTGATCGATGCCACCGGCAATGATGTGAACGACAAGGACCGCTACATGGTCCGCGGCCAGATGCTGTGGGAGCCGAGCGCCGACATCAGCCTGCGCATTATCGGCGACTACCAGAAGTCGAACGAGCTGTGCTGCGATTCGATCACCATGCAGGCCGCGTCGCAATACACGCCTGCATTCTTCGCCGCTGCCGCCCCCAATGGTGTGGCGATGCCCTATCACTCGACCACTTCGGGCCAGTTCAACGCGCAGAGCCTCGACAGCGACGATCTGTTCTCGAACGGTAACGGTGTCGTCAACGACACCCGCCAGTGGGGTATTTCGGGCGAGCTCGTCTGGAACTTCGGCGATGTCGAATTCACCGGCATCGTCGCCTATCGCGACTTCCTGGGCGAAAGCGTTCAGGACGACTTCCAGGCGGTGCAGATCTATTCGGTTGCCGGTGTCACCGAAGACAACCTGCCGCCGACCTTTGACGATATCACGACCTTCACCGCCGAAGCGCGTCTGCAAGGCACCGCCTTCAACGACTCGCTCGACTGGCTGATCGGTGTTTATTACGCCGATGAAGATATCGTCGAAGAAGCCAGCCTGACGCTTGGCCCGGATTTCCAGGCTTATGTCGGTCAGGCAAACTTCGGCAACGCGCTCGGCCCGCTCGCTCCGGCGCTGCTCGGCCTCGTCGCGCAGTCTGGTGCTTACCTCAACACGGTTTTTGCAGGCGCGCCCGATCCCTCGATCTTCGCCACGCCGATCAGCGCGGACAATGCCTTCGGCTACAACCGCTATGAACAGCAGGGTGAAAGCTTCTCGGTATTCACGCACAACATCCTTAGTGTCACCGACACTTTGGACCTTACGCTGGGTCTGCGTTACGTCGATGACAAGAAGGACGGTTCATACAACCAGCTCGACTCCAACAATCCGGCCTGTCTTGCAGGTTTGACACTGGCTGGCACGCCGCAGGCTACCGCGTTCGCGGCGCTGGAACCGATCCTTGGCACTGCAGTGGCAGGCGCGCTCTCGACTCCGGCGCTCAACGGCCCGGCAGCCTTCATCGGCTGTTTCCCGTTCGCTGCACCCGCACTCGGCGTCAGCTTCCTTCCGCGCGAGTTCGACCTGACGTTTGAAGATGACGAGTTCATCTACACCGGTCAGCTCGCATGGGAGCCGAACCCCGACCTGCTGATCTACGGCGGTTTCACCCACGGCTATAAGGCGGGCGGTTTCAACCTCGACTCCACCGCAGCAGCCAGCGGCGGCGATCCGCGCTTCCGTTCGGAAGAGATCGATGCCTACGAACTGGGTCTGAAGGCAACGCTGCTCGATGGCCGCGCCCGTGCCAACTTCTCGTTCTTCTACAACGAGCTGCAGGACTTCCAGGTGCTCGAATTCACCGGCACCCAGTTCCAGACGTTCAACGTGGACGACGTGACGGCCAAGGGCTTCGAAGCCGAACTGTTCGCACAGTGGACCCCGTACATCAGCAACAGCCTCGCGGTTACCTACACCGATGCGAACTATGGCGACGATTGCGACGCGCAATTCGTGGCTGCCGGCGGTCCGAACCCGGCACTCGAACTGTGCGGCACCTCGCTCACCAACGCTCCCGACATCGTCGGCGTGTTCGGCATGACCTATGACGGACCGCTGGTTTCGAGCAGCGACTGGAGCTTCCTTGCCAACGTCAACGTGCGCTACGAAACCTCGCGCCGGACCAGCACCAAGGGCCTGACATCGGCCAATGGTGTCATCACGGGCCTCGTTCCGTTCGACGTGCAGGACGCCAATATGAAAGTGAACGCCCGTATCGGCTTTACCTCGCCGGACGAGAGCTTCGGGATCGAGCTGTGGGGTGTGAACCTCACCAACGAGATCACCCGCGGCATCACTTTCAACACCCCGCTCGCAGGTGACGGCCGCAGCGCCTTCATCGACGACCCGCGCACCTACGGTGTAACGGTTCGCACCAAGTTCTGATCGGAGAGGGTCAGAAAGACTGAGAGGGCGGTACCGGCACAGCCGGGCCGCCCTTTTTTTGTGGTTTTGTGTTTCGAAGGGGCATCCACGCCGTCGTCCTCGCTAGATCCGCGGCAAGCCGCGCCCGCTGCGGGCGGCCAGTCGGCCTTGCGGCGCTGCGCGCCGATTGGGCATTTTTCGATGGAAGTGCTTTGGTCCTCGCGCTCCTACTCAGGCTGCCAATGTTTCGGGCCGCAATCAGCGGCCCGCAAGGCCACGCGGCCGCCCCGCAGGTGCCCGAGCGTAGCGAGGAACAGCACCGAGGACGCAGACCCGGATGGGGCTGCGAAACACAAAAGAAGCGGGTTGATTGTGCAGGATGTGCCTCGGAGCGGGCCGTATGCGACCCGCTCCGACAGCTATCACATGGACCTTGCGATCAGCATCTTCATGACTTCGTTCGAACCGCCGAAGATGCGGCTGATGCGCGTGTCGCGGTACATCTTGGCGATCGGATATTCGTTGATGTAGCCCGCGCCGCCGTGCAGCTGGAGGCATTTGTCGACCACCTCACTCTGCAGTTCGGTGACCCAGTATTTCGCCATTGCGGCGGTTGCGACGTCAAGCTCGCCCTTCAGCAGCTTGGCGATGCAATCGTTGACGAAAATACGCGCCGCCGTGCCGCGCGCCTTGAGGTCGGCGAGCACGAACTGGGTGTTCTGGAAGTCCCAGATTGTCTGGCCGAAAGCCTTGCGGTTCTTGACGTAATCGACTGTGACCTCGAGCGCCTTTTCGATGCCCGTGGCCGCGCCCATGGCGATCACGAGGCGTTCCTGCGCAAGCTCGCCCATCAACTGGTAAAAGCCCTTGCCCTCGACTCCGCCGAGCACGTTTTCCGCCGGCACGAAGACATTGTCGAAGAACAGCTCCGAAGTATCCGCCGCATCGAGCCCGATCTTGTCGAGCTTCTTGCCGCGCTGGAACCCTTCGGCGCCCTCGGTTTCGAGCAGCATCAGCGAGATGCCCTTGGCGCGTTCGTTCGGGTCGGTCTTGGCGACGACGACGATGAAGTCGGCGGTCTGGCCGTTCGAGATATAGGTCTTGGACCCGTTGATGCGGTAGCCATTGCCGTCCTTGAGAGCGGTGGTGGTGATCGACTGGAGATCGCTGCCGACCCCCGGTTCGGTCATCGCAATCGCGCTCACCAGTTCGCCGGTGACGAGCTTGGGCAGATATTTCTGCTTCTGCTCCTCGGTGCCGTGACGCACGAGATAGGGCAGGATGATGGTATTGTGCAGGCTCGCGGCAAAGCCGTCGACGCCGTGCTTCGCCTGCTGGTCGATCACCACCATATCGTGCCGGAAGTCGCCGCCGTGGCCGCCGTATTCTTCCGGCACCGAAACGCCGAGCAGGCCGGCTGCGCCCGCCTCGTTCCAGAACTCGCGTTCGACCTGGCCGTCTTCACGCCATTTCGCGACGCGCTTTTCAGGGGCGTGCTGCTGATAGAATTTGCCCACGGCATCGGCGAAGATTGCAATCTCCTCGTCTTCCATGAATTCGGGCTGGGGGACGTTGATTACCGACATTGTTTTTCCTCTCTCCGTTCGGTGCGGCCAGACATCCGCCTGACCTTGCCGTTGCCACCCGCTCCCTCCGCCCTTCCACCCGGATCATGACCCGGAGTGAAAATCCGGGTGGAAGGGCGGAGGGAGCGGGCGGCACCGGCGGCGCGCCTATGCGCGCCTCAAATCAAATTACTTGCCCTTCCAGTTGGGCGCGCGCTTTTCGGCGAAGGCAGCCGCGCCTTCGCGGGCGTCTTCGGAGACGAACACCGGCGCAATCAGCTTGCCCTGATTGGTGTAGCGTTCATCCATCGCCCAACCGCGCGATTCCTTCACGATCTGCTTCGACACGCGCACTGCGAGCGGGCCGTTGGCGACGATCTTGGCGGCGAGCGCCTTTGCTCCGTCGAGAGCGGAACCTTCGGTCACGGTGTTGATGAGACCGAGTTCATAGGCACGGCCCGCGTCGATGAAATCGCCGGTCAGCGCCAGCTCCATCGCGACCCGCTCGGGGATCTGGTCGGGCAGCATCATCACGCCGCCGGCTGCCGCGACGAGGCCGCGCTTCACTTCGGGAATACCGAATTTCGCATTCGCGTTGGCCACGACAAGGTCGCAGGCGATCATCAGTTCGAGCCCGCCTGCAAGCGCATAACCTTCGACCGCTGCAATCAGCGGCTTGGCGGGCGGAGCCTGCACCACGCCGCCGAAACCGCGCCCTTCGACGCTGGGGCTTTCGCCGCGCAGGAAGCCCTTCAGATCCATGCCCGAGCAGAAAGTTCCGCCCGCACCGGTCAGAATACCGACTCGCAGTTCGTCCTCGGCATCGAGTCGATCCATCGCCGCGGCAATCGCTTCGGATGCGGCCTTGGTCATCGCATTCTTGGCTTCGGGGCGGTTGATGGTGACGATCAGGACGCCGTCTTCCACCTGAGTCAGAACTTCATCGGTCACTATTTTGCTCTCCCAATTCTCTCGATTGCAAACTGAAACTTGTCTTGCGCTCTTGGTGGGCTACGCTTACGCAAACGTCAACGTCAACCGTTATCAGACCTGAGAGGAAAAACCATGGGCGAGGCATATATCATCGACGCAGTGCGCACTCCGCGCGGGATCGGGAAGCAAGGGAAGGGCGCTCTGGCAGAGCAGCACCCGCAGCATCTCGCCGCCACCGTGCTCAAGGCAATTGCCGAGCGTAACAGCCTCGACACCAGCACCGTCGACGACGTGATCTGGTCGGTTTCGACGCAGGACGGCATGCAGGCAGGCGACATGGGCCGCATGGCCGCACTGGACGCGGGCTATGATGTGACCTCCAGCGGCACCACGCTCGACCGCTTCTGCGGCGGCGGCATCACCAGCGTGAACCTTGCCGCGGCGCAGATCATGAGCGGCATGGAAGACTGCATTGTGGCCGGCGGCACCGAGATGATGAGCCTCACCGCCGCCATGGCGAAGGAAAAGATGCAGGCCGGCATCAAGGGCCCGATGATGGGCAGCCACAACGAGCGTCTGCAGAAAGTGCACTCGCAGTCGCACCAGGGCATTTGCGGCGACGCGATTGCCACGATCGAAGGCTTCACCCGCGAGGAACTGGACGAAGTCGGCTACCGCTCGCAGCAGCGCGCTGCCGAAGCAATCAGCGAAGGCCGTTTTGCCAAGTCGGTTGTGCCGGTGGTGGCCGATGATGGCACGGTGGTGCTCGACCATGACGAATATCCGCGTCCGCAGACGACCCGCGAAGACCTCGCCAAGCTCGAACCCGCTTTCACCAAGATCGCCGACGTTCCGCTTGATGCGAAGGGCACGACGTTCCGCGGGCTGATCAACCAGAAGTATCCCGACGTCGACATCCAGAACTTCCACCACGCGGGCAACAGCTCGGGCGTGGTCGATGGGGCGGCTGCGGTGCTGGTGTGCTCAAAGGACTATGCGCAAAAGCACGGCCTCAAGCCGCGCGCGCGCATCGTTGCGACCGCCAATATGGGCGATGATCCTACGCTGATGCTCAACGCGCCGGTTCCGGCAGCGAAGAAGGTTCTCGCCAAGGCGGGCATGAGCATTGACGACATCGACCTGTTCGAAATCAACGAAGCCTTTGCCGTGGTCGCCGCCAAATTCGTGCGCGATCTCGAACTCGACTGGGACAAGGTCAACGTCAACGGCGGCTCGATTGCGCTGGGTCACCCGATCGGAGCCACCGGCTCGATCCTGATCGGCACGATCATCGACGAGCTTGAACGCCGCGACCTCAAGACCGGCCTCGTCACCATGTGCGCCGCGGGCGGCATGGCTCCGGCGATCATCATCGAGCGCGTCGAAGACTTCGTAGACTGAGGCACGCACATGATTGCTGACAACACGCCCGTCATCATCGGGGTCGGGCAGGCGTCCGAACACGTCGGCCAGCCCGGCTATGAAGCGCTGTCCTATATGGAACTCGGCGGGCGGGCGCTTGCTGCGGCAATCGACAATGCTGGCGCGAGCGGGGAGGTAGCGGAAGCTATCGACACGCTCGCCGCCATCCGCGCTTTCGAAATGTCGCGGCCCGGAAAGGAGCCGCCATTCGGGCGGCCCGACAACATTCCGGGCGCGCTCGCCAAGCGGGTCGGGGCGTGTCCCGAGCGGCTGATCCTCTCGCCAACGGGCGGGCAGACCAACCAGCAATATGTCGGCGAATTTGCGAGCGCGATTGCAGCGGGCGAAAGCGACTGCGCGGTGATCGTCGGCTCGGAAGTCATCTCGACCGCGCTGGCGCTCGCCGCCAAGGGCGAGAGCCCCGACTGGTCCGAGGAAATCGGGGGCGAGTTCGAGGATCGCGGCTACGGCCTCGACGGCATGATCGAACCGCAATTGTTTGCGCATGGCGCAAGCGGCGCAATCCCGCTCTATGCGATTGCCGAAAATGCGCGGCGGGCAAAGCTTGGCAAGAGCCTCGACGAATATCGCCGCGACATTGGCGAGCTGTTCGAGCCTTTTACAAAGATCGCTGCCGCCAACCCCCACGCCGCTGCGCCCAAGCACCGCAGCGCGGCTGAACTCGCCACGATTACCGAGCGCAACCGCATCGTGGCCGAACCCTATACCCGCATGACGGTGGCGCGCGATCAGGTGAACCAGGCTGCGGCGATCATTATCGCCAGCGCTGCCAAGGCCCGCGAACTGGGCGTTCCGGAAGACAAGTGGGTGCATATTCACGCGGTCACCGCCGCGACCGAATTGCAGCTGTCCGAACGCCCTGACCTTGCTGCCAATCCGGCCTCTATCGGCTCGCTCGAAGCCGCGCTCGAAATGGCAGGCAAGTCGATGGCGGACATGCGCTATCTCGATTTCTATTCCTGCTTTGCGATCCCCGTCTTCAACCCCTGCGACCACTTTGGCATCGCCACCGACGATCCGCGCGGGCTGACGCTGACCGGCGGCCTGCCGTTCTTTGGCGGGGCGGGGAACAATTACTCCGCGCATGCGATTTGCGAAGCGGTCGAGCGGGTGCGCGGCGAGCCGGGCAGCTATGCTCTGGTCGGCGCAAACGGCGGCTGGATGAGCAAATATGCGACCGGCATTTACTCGACCGAGCCTGCCGACTGGTCGGGCGGCGCGCGGTTCGAGACGCTGGCCAAGGCCGCCGACGGCGTGCCGCGCTCGGATGAGCCGTTCGAAAGTGCGACGGTCGAAAGCTATACGATCAACCACGTGAAAAGCGGCAGCGATGCGGTGTGGATCGGGCGCAATGAATCGGGCGAGCGGGTGGTCGGCAATGCCGATCTCACCGACGAAGCCACTCGTGCAGCCTTCGAAGGCGGCGAGCCTTTCGGCGCGAAGCTGGCGGTGACGCGCGACGAGAGCGGGCGCAACATCGGGCGCGTCGTTTAGGCGGCAAACGCCCGATTCCCTTGTCCGGCGCGGAATTTCGCTTTCCTACAAGCGCCTTCGCGTGCCAGCGCAAGGGATAGGAACACGCGCAAGGACCTTCCCGAACGCAAAATGTGTCAACTTCGATGAGGGCCCTCTTTCATTCAGGGTTTCAGCGGGTTGCATGGAAAAATAGCGGGTGACACCGTGTCAGCTTTGTCAACTTCGTGAGCAGGTGCAGCATCGCAGGAATGCCGCCTCGGCCTACGCAAGCACCCGGCTTTGACAAATCGTCCCGAAGCACGTATTTAGTTTCAAACGTAACTAAATCGTCACACGCGAGAGAGAACGCCCGATGACCAAGCATCCTTCCGACCTGTTCGACAATCCGGCCGGCCTCGACGGCTTCGAGTTCGTCGAGTTCTGCGCCCCTGAAAAGGGCGTGCTCGAACCCGTCTTCGAAGCGATGGGTTTCACCCATGTCGCAACCCACCGTTCAAAGGATGTGCAGCTCTGGCGTCAGGGCGGGATCAACCTCATCGCGAACTACGAACCGCGCAGCGCGGCATGGTACTTCGCGCGTGAGCACGGGCCCTCTGCCTGTGGCATGGCGTTCCGCGTGCGCAATGCCGCCGAAGCCTATGACCATCTGATCGCACAGGGTGCAGAGCCGGTCGCCAACGAACCCGGCCCGATGGAACTGCGCATCCCCGCAATCCGCGGCATCGGTGGCGCGATCCTCTATCTGGTCGATCGCTATGCAGGGGCAGAGAACAAGAGCCTCACGATCTACGATATCGACTTCAACTACCTGCCCGGCGTCGATCCCTATCCCGAAGGTGCAGGCTTCCACACGATCGATCACCTGACGCACAACGTCTATACCGGGCGCATGAAGTACTGGGCTGACTATTACGAGACGCTCTTCAACTTCAAGGAAATCCGCTTCTTCGACATCAAGGGCGAATACACCGGCCTCACCTCCAAGGCGCTGACCGCGCCCGACGGCAAGATCCGCATTCCGCTCAATGAAGAGGGCGAGGGTGGCAAGGGCCAGATCGAGGAATTCCTGCGCGAGTTCAACGGCGAAGGCATCCAGCACATCGCGCTCATTTGCGAAGACCTCGTCGCGTGCTGGGACCGTCTCAAGGAATTCGGCGTGCCCTTCATGACCGCGCCGCCCGAGACCTATTACGAGATGCTCGACGAACGGCTGCCCGGTCACGGCGAGAATGCCGATGATCTCAAGATGCGCGGCATCCTGCTCGACGGCACGACCCAAAATGAAGATGGCTCAGTCGGCCAGCCGCGCCTGCTGCTGCAGATCTTTGCAGAAGCGCAGGTCGGTCCGGTGTTCTTCGAATTCATCCAGCGCAAGGGCGACGACGGCTTTGGCGAGGGCAACTTCAAGGCTCTGTTCGAGAGCATCGAGCGTGACCAGATCGCGCGCGGCGTGCTCGACACCAAGGCGAAAGAGCCGGCGGAATGAGCGACGCGATCACTCATCCCGTAAAGCTGGGCGGCGTCCACCACGCTGCCTATCGCTGCAAGGACGCCAAAGAGACGGTCGAATGGTACGGCCGCGTGCTCGGCATGGATTACACCACCGCCTTTGCCGAGGACCACGTGCCCTCGACCGGCGCGTATGATCCGTACATGCACGTATTCCTCGACGCGGGGAACGGCAACATCCTCGCCTTTTTCGAACTGCCCAACCAGCCCGTGATGGGCCGCGACGAGAACACGCCGCAATGGGTGCAGCACCTCGCTTTCCGCGTGCCCGACGAAGAGGCGCTGCTGGCTGCCAAGGCGCATATCGAGGGCGAGGGCATCGACGTGCTCGGCCCCACGCACCACGGTATCTTCAAGTCGATCTACTTCTTCGACCCGAACGGCCACCGCGTCGAACTGGCGGCGGATATCGGCACTGACGAGCAATATGCCGAACTGAAACGCGTTGCGCCGCTGATGCTCGACGAATGGAGCGAAACCAAAAAGGCCCCGCGCCATGCCGACTGGCTGCATGAGCTTGCACGCAAGGAACACGGCAACGCTTGACGTGAAAAAAGGGGCGCGAAGGTCAGAACCTCCGCGCCCCTTTTGCGTCTGGCCGTGATGCCGGTGTTTTACATCGAAACGGTCGCGCCGAGGAAGAACAGCGTGCCGACCGGGCTGACCGGATAGGCCTGTTCGGTGACGAACGGCTTGCGATTGAAGACGTTGTTCACGCCGCCGTAGATGTCGATCATGTCGCTCGCTTCCCAGCTGAACGAGATATCGTGGATGAAGACTTCATCCGCGATGCCGTTGGCAAAGGAGAAGGTATCGGTTCCGGTGTTGCCGACCGATTCGATCTCGACCGAACGCAGGCCCATCTCGCTGAGATAGGTCGTGCCCCAAGTCAGGCTGAAGCCTTTGTACTCGCCGGTCAGCGAAGCACGGCCTGCCCACTCGGGGCGCTGCAGTTCGCCGAGTTCGGGATCCACGAAAGTCAGGTCGTTGGGATCGAAGAAGTTGTTGAGCTTGTCGACCCAGGTGCCGCTCGCATTGAGCGTGAAGTCGAAGTCACTCACACCGAAGCGATACTGCAGTGCGGCTTCGACACCGGCGGTTTCCTGCCTTGCGAAGTTGACCGAGGTCTGGCGCAGGAAGGTGAAGCCGCCGTTGGCCGAGTTGCGATCGACCAGACCGCAGAAGCCGTTGACGATGCTGGCGCTATCGACGCAGTTGTCGACGATGTCCTGCGCGCTCACCGCATTGATCGCGTTCTCGATTTCGATGTTGTAGTAATCGACGCTGAGAACGAAGCCGGGCAGGAAGCGCGGCGTGAACTGCGCACCCAGCGTGTAGGTCGTGGCGGTTTCTTCCTGCAGGTTGGGGTTGCCGCTGACCGAGCCGGAGAAGCGCGCCGTCAACGGATCGACGTAGGAATAGGTGCCCGTTCCCAGCGTCGGATCGAAACCGATCGAGGCGAACAGCGCTTCGCAGTTGGCCTGACGCAGTGCCGGATCGGGGCCCGAGACGAGGTTGCCGGCATCGCACGGATCGACCGGGCGGAAGAAGGCACCCTGCGCCGGGTTGAACAGCTCGTTGATGTTCGGTGCGCGGATGGCCTTGGCGTATGTGCCGCGGAACAGGATGTCCTCGACCGGTGCATAGAGACCCGACACGTTCCAGGTGAAAGTGTCGCCGACGGTCGAGTAGCTGGCGAAACGGCCCGCTGCCGACAGTTCAAGCAGTTCGGCGCCTTCGATCCCTGCCAGGATCGGCAGGCGAACTTCGGCGAAGATGTCATAGACATCGTATTTGCCGCCCGCATTGTTGATCGTCGACGCCGGATCGAACACCAGCGAGTTCTGCACGCCGCCGGTCGCATCGCCGACGAGCTGACCCTGATTGGCAAACGCCGTGGTCACCGGAACGACGCCGCGCACCAGCGGATCGAAGATCGAGGTCGAATCCTCTTCGCGGTACTCGATACCAGCAGCCCAACCGATCGGGCCGCCCGGCAGTTCGAGGAATTCGCCGGTGTCGCCGGTGAACACCGCGCTGAAGACAAGCTGTTCAAGCTCGAATTCGTTGACGATGGTGGCGGTGATGAAGTCGATCGCTTCCTGGCTGATCGCGCCGACACCGCCAAGGATGTTGGCCGGACGGCACGATCCGTCACCGGGGTTGAAAGTGTAGAAGCCCGGATCGCCTGCGGGAATGCCGAAAGGCGTGGTCGCCGGCGGGGTCGGGTCGATGTCCGAACGGCAGATCGGATTGCCGGCCGCATCTGTGGTGACGTCGATCGCTGCAAACCAGCGGTCGGTGATCACGCGGTTGGCATCGTAGGTCGTCTGGTTGAACTTACCCCAGTTGGCGGAGATTTCGTAGCTCGTGTGGTCGCCCAGATCGCCGCGCAGGCCGGTGACAAAGCGCCAGGTCTCGAACTCGTTGCGGTTGCGGTTCGGGCCGAGGTCGGCCGGGTCGCGGGTGATGTAGAAACCGTCACCGCCACCGAAGAACAGCGGTGCCACATATTGCTGAAGCTCGGGCGTGATGTAGGGGTTGTCATCGCGGATCGTGAGCAGATCGTAGAAGGTGTTCGGCTGGGCCTGGAATTCGGCCGAGTTCGAAACGTATTTCCCTTCGAAGAAGAAGGTCGCCTTGGGCGAAATCTCATAGGTGAGGTTCGCGTTGACCGACCAGCGCTCGGTTTCCGGGATCAGCGAGTTGACGTCGAAATTGTTCGGGATACCGTCGCCGCCGAACTGGTTGAACAGGCCGGTGATGAGACCGTCCTCATAGACGCTGAGCGAGCCGTCGTCGTTGATCACCGCGCAACCGCCGGCAAGGCCGAAGGCGCCCGGGTTGAAGGTCGAGTTGTAACCGACCGCCGATTCGAGACAGTCGGCAACGCCGTTGCCGTTGATGTCCGGCCCGTCGCTAAGCCCGATGTCGCCCGGCGCAATAACGCCTCCCGCCGAGGACAGCGAGAAGCGCGGGTCGCCTGCGATGAAGCGGCGCGGTGCGTTTACGGAACGGTCGATCAGCGCCTGTTCCGCAGCGGTCGGTGTAAAGCCGAGGTTGCTGGTCGGGATCAGGTCGCCAAGGATCGAGCCGTTGGCAAGGAAGTTGGGCGTGTCGGTGGCGTTGAGTTCGCCGGTCTGGAACCGCAGAGCAGGGTTCGCCTGATCGTCGAAAATGCCGTTGTTGCGCGAAAAGGCGCGCTCGCCGAACTGCAATTCGTCACCGCGTGCATAGGCGCCCGAAATGACGAAATTACCGCGCCCGTCAGCGAAATTTACGCCCCAAGTGAGATCGCCGTTGATGCGGAAGCTGTCGCCCTTGGACGAAATGCCCGACTGGACGTTGGCCTGGAGACCTTCGAAATCGTCCTTCAGCACGAAATTCACAACGCCGGTCACAGCGTCTGCGCCATAGACCGAGGAAGCGCCGCCGGTCAGCGTTTCGACGCGCTCGATCAGCGCGGTCGGGATCGAGTTGATGTCCACGGCCTGCTGGCCTGCGACACCCGAGACGTGGCGGCGACCGTTAACAAGCACCAGCGTGCGGTTTTCGCCGAGGCCGCGCAGGTTGAGGATCGACTGGCCCACTGCCTGACCGAAGATGCCGTCGATCGAACCTTCCGAAGTGGTCGAGGTCGATAGCGCCGGAACGTCGCGCAGCACGTCGACGACGTCGGACGAAACGGTCTGGGTCAGCTCCTCCGCATCGACCGAAATGACGGGCGCGGGCGAGCCGATGTTGGGATCAACAGCGATGCGCGAACCCGTGACAACGATGCGGTTTTCTTCACCGTCTTCGCTCGCTTCCTGATCGGGAGCGGATTGCGCGTGCGCGGCGAAGGGGATGGTGCTTGCTGCGGCGAGCAAGAGGGCGTGGCCAGAGAAGCGAAGAGGTTTCATGTGGATCCCTTGTTTGTTTTTGCAGCGCAAAATATTTTTTGCGATGCAGCAAACTTCCGAGCGGTCGGGCTGGTGTCAAGGCAGCCACCTTCCTCTTCGTGTGAAACGAAGTGCCTAGTTGCAATTTTGTTACGGTCTTGCGTCCTTCGCCGTAATTTTACGGTGTGCGAGTGCTTGACCCGAGTGAGCGATTGCCTGATTTGTGGCTGCCTGTAAGTCCGGGACAGGGCGAAACGAGGAACAATTGATGACGCGGGACTTGGTCGGGCGCTGCGCTGCAGCATTGCTGGCAATCGGATTGATGCTCGGCGTGACAGGCGGCGTCGCACAGGCGCAATCCTATCTCGATGCCGATTTCGATCCCGCAATTCCTACGCTGAGCGAAACCGTTGGCCACGCACCGGGAGACCGGATCACCTCTCCCGACGAAGCCAACCGCTATCTGCGCGAACTGGTCGAAGCCGCGCCGGACCGGGTTCGCATGGTGCAATATGCGCAAAGCTGGGAAGGGCGCCCGCTGCACTATCTGCTGATCACCAGTCCGCAGAACATGGCGCGCATCGACGCGGTGCAGGCCGATCTTGCAGCGCTGGCTGCGGGACGTGCGGGCAATGGCAGCGCGCTGCCGGTGACGTGGCTCACCTATGGCGTTCACGGCAACGAGATTTCCTCGACCGACGCTGCGCTGATGACTGCCTATCACCTGCTCGCCGCACGCACTGACGAGCGGGCGCAGACCATTCTTTCGCAAAGCATCGTCGTTCTCGACCCGATGCAGAATCCCGACGGTCGCGCGCGCTTCGTCAACCATTTCCGCGGTGCGACAGGGATTGTTCCTGCGGGTGATCGCCAGTCGGCCGAGCATGACGAGCCCTGGCCGAGCGGGCGCGTCAATCACTACATGTTCGATCTCAACCGCGACTGGTTCACGCTCTCGCAGCCTGAAACCCGCGGCAAGGTCAGCGCGATCCGCGCATGGAACCCGGTGGTCGTGGTCGATGTGCATGAAATGAGCGGCGACGACACCTATTTCTTCTCGCCTGCGGCTGAGCCGATCAACCCCAATATCACCGCCGCGCAGCGCCGCGCCTACGAGATCATCGGCCGCAACAACGCCGCCTATTTCGATGCCATGGGCGAGCCCTATTACACCCGCGAGGTCTATGACCTGTTCTATCCCGGCTATGGCGACACATGGAACACGCATCAGGGCGCGATCGGCTCGACCTATGAGCAGGCCTCTGCACGCGGGCTCGTGTGGGAGCGGCGCGATGGGACCGAGCTGACCTACGCACACAGCGTCCGCAACCACTTCATAGCGAGCATTTCGACGGCCGAAGCGGTGGCGCGCAATGCCGACCGCTTCCTCGGCGAATTCGCGCAATATCGCGCCGCTCACGCGAACGGCGCGGCCGGGCGCGGGAGCTATGTGATCGACCTCGGAACGCGCCGCTGGAATGCCGAGAGCCTTGGCCGCCGGCTCGCGGCACAAGGCATCACGGTGGTGCGGCGTTCCGGCCCTGCGAGCGTTTGCGGGCGCAGCTATCCCGACGGCTATCTCGCGGTTCCGCAGGCACAGCCGGCTGCGCGTCTGGTGCGCAGCCTGCTCGACAAGGACACCGCGCTTCCCGAAGCCTTCATGCGCGAACAGGAACGCCGTCGGTCGGAAGATTTGCCGCACGAACTTTATGACGTCACCGCATGGTCGGTGGGCGCGATGTCGGGGCTCGATGTGCAGCTTTGCGCGGGCGCGGTGGCGGGTGATGCGCTTGCAGCCGACACGCCCATTGCCCCCGTTACCGGCGGTTCGGGCACTTTCGGCGTTGCGGTTCCGTGGACCGATAGCGGTCAGGCGCGGCTGGTGACGCTGGCGCTGCGCGAGGGGCTGGAAGCGCGCACCACCGACGAGGCTTTCGTGAAGGACGGCCGCACCTATCCGCGCGGGACGGTGATCTTTACCGCTGGCGCGAATACGCAGGAGAAGATGACGCGGCTTGCCACGCTCGCCCGCGAAATCGGTGCGGAGACGGTCGCGCTGCAGGACAGTTGGGTCGAAGACGGCCCCAACCTTGGCAGCGAGGCTTTCGTGCGCCTCACTTTGCCCAAGGTCGCAATGGCTTGGGACGACGGCGTTTCGCAGTTGAGTGCGGGCGCCATGCGCTATGTGCTCGAACAAAGGCTCGGCCTTCCCGTGGTCCCGATCCGCACCAACCGTTTCGCACGCGCCGATCTAAGCGACTATGATGTGGTGCTGGTCCCAGAAGGATCGCCGCAGGGCACTTTGGGAGAGGGCGGTATCGCCAATCTTCGCAGCTTCGTCGAACGCGGCGGAGTGCTGGTCGCAGTGGGGGGAAGCCTGCGCGCTTTCAGCGGCGGCGAGAAGCCGTTGCTCGCTATCCAGCGCGAAGCTGCGCTGGGCCGGTCGGCCGAGAGCAGCAAAGACGGATCGAGCGGTCTTGCCAAGGGACGCGAAATCGCCAGCGAAGCGGAATACCGCAGCACGATCGCCGATCAGGAAGCGCTGCCCGATACGCTGCCCGGCGCGCTGCTCAACACCGTCGCCGACACAGAGCATTTTCTCTCGGCAGGCTATGATAGCGGTGCGGTGGTGCTCGCCAGCGGTTCGCAGATTTTCACGCCGCTCGACCGTTCGAAAGGCATCAATGTGATGCGCTTTGCCGGAGCCGATAATCTGATCGAAAGCGGCTATGTGTGGGCCGAAAACCGCCGGCAACTGGCGTTCAAGCCCTATCTCATGGCGCAGCCTTCAGGACGCGGTCTGACCATCGGTTTCGCGCATGATCCCTCGACCCGCGCCTATCTCGACGGGCTCGACCTGCTGATTGCCAATGCGGTTCTGGTGGCGCCGTCGCGGGTCAGATAGCGCTCGCACTTCGTCGAGCGTTTCGAGCCGTTTGCAGACTGCGGGCGCATCGCCGCTTTACATGGGTAACACACCCTCCTAGCCTTCGCGCAACAGGAGGGAGTTTCGACAATGCTCGAATTGCATAATGTCAGCCACGTCTATTCAAACGGCGTGCGCGCGCTCGACGATGTTTCGCTGACCATTCCCAAGGGCATGTTCGGCCTGCTCGGCCCCAATGGGGCGGGCAAATCCACGCTGATGCGCACGGTCGCAACCCTCCAGACCCCGACCGAAGGCAGCATCACTTTCGACGGGATCGACATCATCGCCGACCCAGAGAGCCTGCGGAAACGCCTCGGCTATCTACCGCAGGATTTCGGCGTCTATCCGCGCGTGTCGGCCTATGACATGCTCGACCATAGGGCGGTGCTCAAGGGCATCAGCTCGCGCAGCGACCGCCGTGACACGGTCGAGACGCTGCTGACCCAGACCAATTTGTGGAATGTCCGCAAGAAGGCGATTGCAGGCTTTTCCGGCGGTATGCGCCAGCGTTTCGGCATTGCGCAGGCGCTGATCGGCAATCCCGACCTCATCATCGTGGACGAGCCGACCGCCGGCCTCGACCCCGAAGAGCGCAACCGTTTCCTAAACCTGCTTGCCGAAATCGGCGAGAATGTGGTGGTGATCCTGTCGACCCATATCGTCGAGGATGTCGCTGATCTGTGCCCCAATATGGCGGTGCTGGCAGGCGGCAAGATCCGCCTCGAAGGTGCGCCGCTCGACCTGATGGCGAAGGCCAAGGGCACGATCTGGGCCAAGACCATCGAGCGCGGCGAGATCGATGCCTACAACACGATGTACGAGGTGATCTCCACGCGTCTGTTCGCGGGAAAGACGATCATCCACATCATGTGCGACCATGATCCGGGTGACGGCTTCACCAGCGTCGAAGGCGGGCTTGAGGACGTGTATCTCTCGACCATCGCCGCAACCCGCCGCGCCCCGGCGCCCGAAACCGAACTCGTCTGAGCAGGAGGGGGCCGATGTTCGGATCGATCGCACTGTTCGAGCTGCGTTACCAGCTGCGCAACCCGGTTTTCTGGGTGGCGCTGGCAGTATTCTTCCTGCTGACCTTCCTTTCAGTCACGATTGAGAATGTCCAGATCGGCGGCGGTGGCAACGTCAATGCAAACAGTCCTGCGGCAATCGTCCAGACGCAGCAGATCCTTTCATTGTTCTACATGTTTGTCACCACCGCCTTTGTCGCCAACGTTGTTGTGCGCGATGACGAGAGCGGCTTTGGCCCGATGGTGCGGTCTACCCGTGTGACGAAGTTCGATTATCTCATGGGTCGGTTTTGCGGAGCGACGCTGGCGGCATTGGTTGCCTTCGCAGCGGTGCCGCTCGCGATCTTTCTCGGCTCGCTCATGCCATGGCTCGACCCGGAGACTCTTGGCCTGAACCAATTTGGCCATTACGCGCTGAGCTATCTTATCTTCGCGGTGCCCAACGTAGTCCTGCTAAGCGCAATTTTCTTTGCAGTCGCCACAATGACGCGTTCGATGATGTATACCTATATCGCCGTTGTCGCCTTTCTGGTGGTCTATTTCTCTTTCGTCGGGATCGTGGTGAACGAGCCTGATTATCGCGATATAGCCGCGATATTCGAACCGCTCGGTCTGAGCGCGGTCGTTAACGAGACGCGCTATTGGACTGCGGCGGAATCGAACGCCAACCTACCCGGATTGGTAGGGACGGTACTGTGGAACCGCGTATTCGGGGCGGTTTTGGTACTGGGAGCCCTCTCTTTTGCCCTGTGGCGGTTCCGCTTTGCCGAAGCGGGTATATCAGCGCGCAAGGCACGCAAGCTTGCCAGAAAAGCCGAGAAGCTGGCCCGCAATGAGCCGAGCATTGTTTCAACTCTGCCAGCGGCCGAACCCGAAAAGGCTGCTCTGGCCCGGCTCGTCAAAACCACCCGGTTTGAGGTCGCGCAGGTCCTGCGCAGTCCGGCGTTTATCGTGCTGATGATCCTCGGACTTCTCAACAGTACGGTCGCGTTGATTTTCGGGATCGACCTCTATGGCACAGCGCCGCTACCGGCTACTTTTTCGCTGATCCCGCTAATCCAGGGCACCTTCACGCTGATCCCGATCATCATCGCGGTTTATTACGGCGGCGAACTGGTGTGGCGCGATCGCGATCGCAAGTTTCATGAAGTCGTCGACAGCACTTCGTTGCCCGGCTGGGCCTATATGGTGCCCAAAACCATCGCGGTGACAATCGTGTTGTTCAGTGCTTTGGCGATATCGATGCTGGCAGCAGTGCTGGTGCAGGCGGCGCGCGGATATTTCGATTTCGAGTTCGACAAATATCTAAGCTGGTACGTTCTGCCCTACACTGTCGATCTGGTGCTCATCGCGATTTTGGCCGTTTTCGTACAGGCACTTAGCCCGAACAAATATATCGGCTGGGGCATCATGTTGCTCTACATTGTCGCGCAGATCACCTTTGCCAGCCTCGGATTTGATCATCCGCTTTTGCTCTATGGTGACACGGGTTTTGTTCCGGTGTCCGACATGAACGGGGACGCGGTGGGCGGCGCGCTGAGCTGGTGGTTGCGGCTCTACTGGAGCGGGGTGGCGCTGCTGCTCGCGGTGCTCGCGCATCTGCTGTGGCGGCGCGGGACCGAAACCCGGTTGATCCCGCGTCTCAAGCAATTGCCTCGCAAGTTTGCCTCGGTCGCAGGAGCGCTGGGCCTTGCCGGTATCCTCGTCTCGGTCGGCACCGGCGCGTTCCTCTACAACCAGATGAATGTCGAAAACGACTACGTCAACCAGGACGGACGCGAGGAACTGCTGGCGAACTACGAGAAGGAATACAGCCAGTATTTCGACCTCAAGCAGCCTTCGCTCACCGACGTCACACTCGACATCGATCTTTACCCTGCCGAACGGCGGATCGAGGTCGAGGGCCAGTATCGACTCGTCAACGATACCGGCGCGCCGGTCGAGACGTTGCATGTGCGCCTGCCCGATCCCGATACCGAATTGCTCAGCGTCGAAATTCCCGGTGCAACGCTGGAGAAGGACGACAAGACCTATCAGCACCGCATCTATCGTTTCGACACGCCGCTCGCCCCCGATGCGACCGCAACGCTGGCCTTCACCAGCAGGCGCTGGCACAAGGCATTTAGCACAGACGGCTATGGCACGCGGCTGGTCGAAAACGGAACCTTCCTCAACAACAGCGAGTTTGCGCCGACACTGGGCATGGACCCCGGCGGCTTGCTGACCGACCGCGCAACGCGGCGGCGCTACGGGCTCGAGCCGGAGCTACGTCCGGCCAAGCTCGAAGACGATAGCGCGCGCGAAAAGAACTATGTCGGCAATATCGACTGGGTGAATTCCGATATCACGATCACCACCAGCGCCGACCAGACGCCGATTGCGCCGGGAACCAAGGTGTCGGACGAAACCAAAGGCGACCGCCGCACCGCGCGTTTCCGCTCGACCGCGCCGATCCTCGGCTTCTTCTCGATCCAGTCAGCCGATTACGAGATCGCCACTCGCGATGCTGATGGCATCGAACTGCAGGTCTATTACGACGCGCAGCACCCCTATAATATCGAGCGTATGCTAGATGCGATGGAGGCCTCGCTCGGCTATTATCGCGAGAATTTCGGGCCCTACCAATTCGATCACGCGCGCATCATCGAGTTTCCCGGCTATGAGCAATTCGCGCAAGCCTTTGCCGGAACGATGCCCTGGTCGGAAAACCTCGGCTTCATCGCCAATCTCGCCGATCCGGGGGAGATCGATTACGTCACCTACATCGCCGCGCATGAATTCGGGCACCAGTACTGGGCGCACCAGCTGATCAGCGCGGATATGCAGGGCGGCACGGTGCTGGTCGAAACCATGGCGCAATATTCTGCGATGATGGTGATGAAGGACCTCTACGGCGAGGACCAGATGCGCCGCTTCCTCAAGTTCGAGCTCGACAATTACCTCACCTCGCGCGGGAGCGAGGCGATTGAGGAACTGCCGCTCGAACGGGTCGAGAACCAGGGGTATATCCATTACCGCAAGGGTGCGGTGGTGATGTATCTCTTGCAGGACCGTTTGGGCGAGGACCGCATGAACGAAATGCTGGCCGGACTGCTCGACCAATATCGCTTCAAGAGCCAGCCCTATGCCTCGTCGAAGGATCTGGTCGGCGGTCTCTACTCGCTTGCCCGCACACAGGAGGAGCGCGACCTCATCCGCGATCTGTTCCAGCGCATCACGCTATGGGACTTGAAGGCCGAGGAAGCGTCTGTGCGCGAGCTTGCCGATGGACGGTTCGAAACGACGATCACGATCTCGGCTGCGAAATACTATGCAGACGGGTTGGGCGTCGAGACCGAGGCGGATCTGGCCGACGATATCGAGATTGGCGTGTTTACCGATCGCCCCGGCGCAGGCGCGTTTGCAGCGGAGAATGTGCTGCTGCTCGAACGGCGGCCCATCCGCAGCGGCAAGCAGAAAATCACCGTCATCACCGACAAGCGGCCTTCGTGGGTGGGGATCGATCCCTACAACAAATATATCGACCGCAATTCGGACGATAACCTTGTCGAGCCGGGTTAGGTTACCGCAGCGCGCTCGCGATATTCGGGGCGGTCCCATTCGCGGTTCACGCAGATCGTGCGGAGCCGCTCGACCGCCTCGGCCACGTCGGCGTGGCTGGTGTAGAGCGGCGTGAGGCCGAAGCGCATGACGTCGGGCGCACGGAAGTCGCCGATCACCTCGCGTGCCTTCAAAGCCTGCATCATCGCATAGGCTTCGGGATGGGCGAAAGCGACCTGACTGCCGCGCTGCGCGCTGTCGGGCGGGCAGACGAAGGCAAAGCCAAATTCGCCACAACGCTCTTCGACCAGTTTCACGAACAGCTCTGACAGCGAGATCGATTTGTTACGGATGGCGGCCATGTCGGCCTCCAGCATCAGGTCGATCCCTTCCTCCAGCGCGACCATGCCAAGCACCGGCGGCGTACCGCACTGGAAGCGGTCGATGCCGGGAGCGGGCGCATAGTCACCTTCGAATTCGAACGGGCGCGCATGACCGAACCAGCCCGACAGCACGGGCTCGGCGTGGTGATGCCGTTTCGCCGCAAACAGATAGGCGGGCGCACCGGGTCCGCCATTGAGGAACTTGTAGCCGCAACCCACGGCGAAATCGGCATTGGCGCCGTTGAGATCGACCTCGATCGCGCCCGCCGAATGGCTGAGGTCCCACACCACCAGCGCGCCGGCCTCATGCGCGGCGCGGGTCACCGCGCGCATGTCGCGCACGCGCGCGGTCTTGTAGTGGACCTGCGTCAGCAGCAGCACCGCGACATTTTCGTCGAGCGCGCCCAGTACATCGTCGGGCGCGACCTCACGCGTTTCCAGCCTTCCATCGCTGAAGCGGGCGAGACCCTGCATCATGTAATTGTCGGTCGGAAAATTGCTTGTCTCGCTCAGCAGGACATTGCGGCCCTTCTGCAAGGACAACGCGGCGGTGAGCGCCTTGAAAATGTTGATCGAGGTGCTTTCGCCCGCAATCACTTCGCCCGGCTCGGCCCCGATCAACCGTGCGATCTTGTCGCCGATGCGCTGCGGCGAATTGACCCAGTCGGCAGCGAGCCAGGATGTGATCAGCCCTTCGCCCCACTCCTGCGTCACCGTCTGCTGCATTCGCGCAAGCGTCTGCTTGGGCAACATGCCGAGCGAGTTGCCGTCGAGGTAGATCAGCCCCTCGCGGATCGCGAAGCGGTCGCGGAAATGCGCCAGCGGGTCGGCCGCATCGAGCGCGGCGATCTGGTCTGCGGTGACGGTCATACAGCAAGTTCTCGCAAGATGGCCCGAACCGGGCTGGCGTCCGCGCCTTCGATGGCGAGGGGGAGGGCGATGAGCTCGTAAGAGCCCGGCGGCACGTCGTCGAGCACCAGTCCTTCGAGGATGCGCATGTCGCCGCGCAGCACTTCGTGATGAGCGTCCATAGTTTTCGAGGTTTGCGGATCGAGCGACGGGGTATCGGTCCCGATCAGCACCGCGCCCGCATCACGCAGCCGTGCGACGACTTCGGGCGCGATGGCTTTGAAGTTTTCGTCCCATGCATCATGCGGAAAGCGCTCATAGGTGCGGAACAGTACCCTTGTGACCCCCTTGAGTGCTTCCCAATCACAGTCTGATACTTCCACGCGAGCGCCTGCCCCGCGCACATCGACGACCACGCAGGGACCGATGTAAGCATCGAGCGGGCTATCCGCGCTCGCCACGCCGTCATTGCTGTAGTGCAGCGGCGCATCGGCGTGCGTGCCGGAGTGCAGCGGGAGTGAAATCGCGCCGACATTGACGGGGCACCCGGGCCCGATCGAGGCGTTGCGGGTGAGCACCAGATCGGGCTCGCCCGGCCACAGCGGCGTGCGCGGGCCGAGCCGCTGTGAAATGTCCCGGATGCGCGCGCTCATACCGGACAGGCTCCACCATCGGCATAGTTCCCGCCTTCCTTGGGCGCGCTCATGCGCGTGCGCATGGACCACAGTTCGGGGAAGAATTGCAGGTCGAGCGCCTTGACGAGATAGTTCACTCCCGAAGAGCCGCCGGTTCCTGCTTTCTGCCCGATCACCCGCGAGACGGTCTTCATGTGCTTGAAACGCCATTCCTGGAAATAGTACTCGATGGCCGTGACCTTCTCCGCGAGGCTGTAGAGCGGCCAGTGGTCCTGCGGACGGGTGTAGATCGCGAGCCACGCATCCTCGACCGCCTTGCTCGGCTCGTAGCCTTGCGTGAAATCGCGCTCCTGCTTGTCGCCTGGAATGTCGAAGCCATGGCGCGCCAGCACGCGCAGCACTTCGTCATAGAGCGAGGGCGCGGCGAGCGCTTCCTCCAGCTTTGCGCGCTTCGCCGCGTCATCATTGTGGACCAGCACCAGATCGGCGCGTTTGAGCCCGAGGCGGAATTCGAGTTCGCGATACTGGTGGGACTGAAAGCCCGAGGCCTTGCGCAAGAAGCCGCGGAAGGTGAGGAAATCATGCGGGCTGAGCGTTGCCAGCACTTCCCATGACTGGATCATGTGCCGCAGCACGGTCGCCATTCGGTCGAGCGTCTTTTCAGCCTGTGCCAGTTCGTCGGCGCGCAGCTGGCCCATCGCCACACCCGCCTCGTGCAGCATCAGCTTGATCCAAAGCTCCATCGTCTGATGCATGATGATAAACAGCATCTCGTCGGGCTTGTCCGAGACGGGGGTCTGGCTGGACAACAGTTGATCGGTCTGCAGATGCCGCGAATAGCTGAGGCCGCGATCCCACTGGATCACCTCGCCGTCGATCTCCGCTTCGAAGGTCTCGACCCCGTCCTCGACGGTTTTCTTGATCGTCACGCGTGTCTCTCCTCAGGCCGTCGCGGCATCATAAGGCCGGTCGGTCGCAACCGCCTCGCCAATCGGGATCAGTGGCAGATCGCGCACCTTATCATAGACGTCTCGCAGACTGGTGGTCTCCATCTCTTCCAGCAGCGCTTCGAAGCTTTCGATCACGAAATAGGTCGGCTGGAAGGTGTCGAACGGCCATTCCGTGCGCATCAGGCGCGGCAGATCGAAGTGCAGACGGCGCGGGCTGTCGCTGGTGAGAGCATGGAGCGTTTCGGCATGGCTCGACATCAGGCCCGCGCCATAGGCGCGCAGTTCGTCGCCTTCGCGGATGAGGCCGAATTCAACCGTGTGGAGATAGAGCCGCCCCAGCCAGTCGGACATTCCCATGCGCTCGGCACGGATACCGGCGCGGCCATAGGCGACCATGAATTCGCCAAAGGTCGGGTCCGCGAACATCGGCAAATGGCCGAAGACATCGTGGAACATGTCGGGTTCGTCATTGTAATCCTGCGCGCCGCCTCTGCGCAGGAAGTTGGCGACCGGGAAGCGGCGTTCGGACAACATCTTGAAGAAAGGCGCATTGGGAATGACGCCTGGCACCGCAACCACTTCCCACCCCGTCACGGCGCGGAACTGTTCGTTGAAGTGTGCAAACTCGGGGATGCCGTTGTCGCCCAGCGCGATCTTGCCCAGCCCGTCCATAAAGGCGCTCGATGCGAGCCCTTCTATGGCGCGGGTCTGGTCGGCGACCATCGTATTCCAGCGCGCATGATCCTCGGCGCTGAACCGCTCCCAGTTCTGCGGCATCGTCCAATCCTCCGCCACGCCTTCGGGCGGAGTGTCATAGACGTGAGTGGCGTCCATTTGCGGTCATCTCCCCTGACACAAGAGCGGGTGTAATAGCAGCTAATGCGGCGATCATTCTTTCGAATTTGCCGGCTTTTCCGAATGAGACGGAACGTCGGCGCGAGTTTTGGCTTCGCAAAAAGAACAACCGCTGCCTGTAAGTCCCTAGTCGGCGTCGCTCCACGCGAGGAAGGGCGCATAGCCCGGTTGATCGACTTCGATCTTTGCCAGAGTGGTCAGGATCAAATGCTCGACCATTGCGTCCGAAACAGCGGATTCGGGATCGCGCAATTTCTCGGCGAGACGGCGGTTGCGGTCCGCGAGATCGCCCTGCGCACCGACAAGCGTTTCGAGCCGCGCATTCTCGGCTGCGGAACTGGCTGGAGAAAGGCTCAATTCGCGCTCCGCAATGCCGAGCGCGTTGGCGGCGACCTTCTGGCTGAAACCCGGGGCTAATCCTTCCGCCAGCGCCTTGCGCACTTCGGCGATGAGGAGTTCGGGGGACGGCTTATCCTGCATGGCGTGCCTCCGTCCAGGCGGGGTGATCGGGGGCGAGCAGACGCATCAGGTCAAACTCTGTTTCCGAAGCACGGCGGGCGATGACGCCGCCCTCGACCGTGCGGTTCCCTTCGAGAAAACTGCTCGCAACGCCAGCGCACATCGTGCCCCAGTTCATCGAGTGGAACACTTCCCATGCGTGCAACTCTTCGAGACTGATCGGCTCCCCCCCCGCCCCCTCCTTTTCC
>PALE01000070.1 GCA_002706445.1 Erythrobacteraceae bacterium | reverse complement strand
CGCTGACGATCACCGATCTCGACCCGATCCAGCTCGGCCTGCTGTTCGAACGCTTCCTCAATCCCGAACGCGTCTCGATGCCCGACTTCGATATCGACTTCTGCGAAACCCGCCGCGGCGAGGTGATCCGCTATGTGCAGCGCAAATACGGCGCCGATCACGTCGCGCAGATCATCACTTTCGGTAAGATGAAAGCGCGTGCGGTGCTGCGCGATTGCGGGCGCATTTTGCAGATGAGCTATGGTCAGGTGGACCGGCTGTGCAAAATGGTTCCCAACCATGCCGCCGATCCGTGGACGCTCCCGCGAGCCTTGAACGGCGCTGCGGATTTCAAGCAGGAATACGACAACGACAACGAGGTGCGCCGCCTCGTCGACCTGGCGATGCAGCTCGAAGGCTTGCCGCGCAACAGCTCGACCCACGCGGCTGGCGTGGTGATCGGTGATCGTCCTTTGTCGAAACTGCTCCCGCTCTACCGCGATCCGCGCTCGGACATGCCGGTGACGCAATACGACATGAAGAATGTCGAGAGCAGCGGGCTGGTGAAGTTCGACTTCCTCGGTCTCAAGACGCTGAGCGTCCTGCGCAAGGCGGTGGACCTGCTGAAGATGCGCGGCATCGAAATCGATCTCGGCCAATTGCAGCTCGACGATACGGCGGTCTACGATCTCATGCAGGCGGGTAACACGGTCGGCGTGTTCCAGCTGGAATCCGAAGGGATGCGGCGCACGCTCAAGGCGGTGAAGCCGTCCAATTTCGGCGACATCATCGCGCTCGTGTCGCTCTACCGCCCCGGCCCGATGGATAACATTCCGCTGTTCGGTCAGCGCAAGGCGGGCGAAGTCGCGATCGAATATCCGCACGAAAAGCTCGAGGGTATTCTCTCTGAGACCTATGGCATTTTCGTCTATCAGGAGCAGGTGATGCAGGCCGCGCAGATCCTCGCGGGCTACTCGCTCGGCGATGCCGACCTTCTGCGCCGCGCGATGGGTAAGAAGAACCAGGCCGAGATGGACAAGCAGCGCAGCCGCTTCATCGAAGGCTGCAAGGAAGTCTCCGACATCGACAAGCTGAAAGCCAACGAGCTGTTCGACTTGATCGACAAGTTCGCAGGCTACGGTTTCAACAAATCGCACGCCGCCGCCTATGCGCTGCTCGCCTATCAGACGGCGTGGATGAAGGCGCATTATCCGGAAGAATTCTACGCCGCCTCGATGTGCTTCGATCTCGCGCAGGCCGAGAAGCTGAGCATCTTCGTCGATGATGCGCGCCGCTATCCGGCGGAACGCGCCAATGGCTCGGGCGTCGAGGTGCTGCCGCCCGATATCAACGCCTCGGAGGCGCGCTTCACGGTTGAGCAGACCGATGATGGCTATGCGGTGCGCTATGCGCTCGCCGGGATCCGCAATGTCGGTGAAAAAGCGATGGAGGCGATTGTCGCGGAGCGGCGGGCAAGCGGGCCGTTCGAAAGTCTCAAGGACTTTTTCGAGCGGCTGCCGCAAGGTTCGATGAATCGCCGCCAGCTCGAAGGGCTGATCTGTGCAGGTGCGCTCGACGGGCTTCATCCCAATCGCGGGGAACTCTTTGCGAACGCAGACCTGCTGCTCGCGATTGCCGATAGCGCGATGCGCGAGCGGTCAAGCGGGCAGGGCGGGCTGTTCGGCGGTGAAGGCGCGGTGGAGGAAGACCTGCGCCTGCAAGCGGCCGAGCCGTGGTCGCGGCCCGACCAGATGGCAAAGGAGCGCGAGAATTTCGGCTTCTATTTCTCCGCCCATCCGGTGCAGCAATATCGCGACGTTGCCTCCGCGCAGGGCGCGCGCACCTATCAAAGCCTGATGGACGCAGGGTCGCCTCCCGGCGGGCGCGGCACGGCGGGGATCGCAGCAATGGTCGAAAGCGCGGGCAAGGGACGGACCAAGCGCGGGGCGGAGTTCACACGCGGGCAGTTCTCCGATTCCTCGGGGCAATTCTCCGCCGCCTGTTTCGAAGAAGCGCTCGTCCCGCAGTTTCAGGCGTGGGCTGAAAGCGGCGAGTGCGTGCTGCTGACGGTAGAGCTCGATTCGCCCAATCCGGGCGAACCCCCGCGCCTTACCGTCCGCGGGGCGAAACCCTTGGCGTCGGTCAGCGGCAGCGTGCCGATGATCCTCAAGGCCGATATCCACACGCTCGACGCGCTGGCGGAACTCAAGCTGGAACTCGGGAGGGACGACAAGGCACAGGGCGAAGTGCTGCTGTGTCTGGTCCTTGGTCCTGACGAGGAAGCGCATATGCGCCTCGGCAGCAATTTTGCGCTCACCGGCGATCTGGCCGAGCGGCTGGCAGCGGTCGAGGGGATCGATAACGTCTCGCTCGAACCGAAGCGCGCAGGCGGACGCGGGCGCGGGCGGGGCAATCTCAAGCTGGTCGCCTGACCGGCAAACGCGCTTGCGCCACGCAAAACTGCCGGTTCCCCGATTGCCAAGCAGGCATCGTCTCGCCATGGTCATTTCCAGGAGTGAGAGGAGATTTGACGACCATGCCGACCCAGAACCTTGGTGCCATGCAGGACTGGAGCATGCGGATCACGCATGTCATCGACCACGCCGCGCGCGAAGCGGGCGACCGCGAGATCGTGACCCGCTGGGCCGATGGCAGCGAAACGCGCACCAACTGGACCGGCATTCGCCGCGATGCGCTCAAGATGGCGCAGGCGCTGCGGGCACTCAGGATCAAGCCGGGTGAGCGGGTCGCCAGCCTTGCGATGAACCACTCGCGCCACCTCGTCAGCTGGTACGGGGTCGCAGGCATGGGCGGGGTGCTGCACACGGTGAACCCGCGCCTGTTCGAAGATCAGCTCGAATATATCGTCAACCACGCCGAAGACCGCGTGCTGCTCTACGATGCCGCCTTCCAGCCCATCGTCGATGCGATGCGCGACCGCTGGACCACGGTGGAGCACTACATCTGCTACGACAGTGGCGAACATTCGCAGTCTTTCGAGGACTGGATCGCCGAGCAGGACGGCGAAACAGAGTGGACCTTGGGCGACGAGCGCGACCCCTGCATGATCTGCTACACCAGCGGCACGACGGGCAATCCCAAGGGCGTCCAGTACGAGCACCGCTCGACCGTGTTCCACGCGATTGCAGGCCTGCAACCGGCTGCCTTCAACTTCTCAAACTCCTCGGTGATGTTGCCGGTTGTCCCGATGTTCCACGCGGCAAGCTGGGGCTTGCCTTATGCCGGCGGCATGGCGGGGATCAAATTCGTTTTCTCTGCCGTGAACGATCCGGCAGTGCTGCACGAATTGATGATCAAGGAAGGCGTCACCGATAGCGCGGGCGTGCCGACCGTCTGGCTCGCGCATTTCCAATATTGCGACAAGGAAGGACTCGACCTGCCGCCGCTGAAAGCCGCCACCATCGGCGGTTCGGCAGCGCCCAAGTTTATGATCCGCCGCTTGCTGGAGAACGGCACGCGCGTCCAGCACGCCTGGGGCATGACCGAGACCTCGCCCATCGGCACGGTTGGCGGGCCGACACATGACTGGGAGCAGCTCACGCTCGACGAGAAGGTCGAGAAATGCGCGATGCAGGGCCGCCCGACCTTTGGTGTCGAACTGCGCACGGTCGATCTCGACGACATGGTCACCCCGCTGCCGCGCGACGGCGAGACTTCGGGCGCGCTGCAAATCCGCGGTCCGTGGATCATCAAGCGCTACTTCAAGGCCGAACAGGACGCGACCAATAACGAGGGCTGGTTCGACACCGGCGACGTCGGCATCCTCCACCCCGACGGCACGCTGCAACTCACCGACCGCACCAAGGACGTGATCAAATCGGGGGGCGAGTGGATCAGCTCGGTCGAACTCGAGAACGCAGCCGTGGGTCATCCGGCGGTCGCCGAAGCGGCCTGCGTCGGCATGTATCACCCCAAGTGGGACGAGCGTCCGGTGCTGTTCGTGGTGAAGAAGGAAGGCGCCGAGGTGAGCGCGGATGAGGTGATCGAGCACCTCAAGCCGCTGGTCGCCAAGTGGTGGCTGCCCGATGCGGTCGAATTCGTCGACGACATCCCGCACACCGCAACGGGCAAGATCAGCAAGAAAGACCTGCGTGACCGTTTCGCCGATTACAAGCTGGAAGCGTAACGAAGCGCCTCTCTGCAACGAATGATGCGGAGAGACAGGAGAGCGACATGACCCAGCACTATATCGACCCGAGCCCGGCCAACTTCGCGGCGTTCAAGGACCTGCCGCGCGACGAGCCGATCCACATGCTCAACCTACTGCAGTACCGCGAGCTGGCCGAGTACCCCGAAGGCCACGAGCACCATGGTAACGGCTGGAGCGGCCAGCGTGCCTATAAGGAATACGGCAAGACCTCCGGCCCGATCTTCGCGCGCGTCGGCGGCAGCATCGTGTGGCGCGGCAGCTTCCAGACAATGGTGACGGGGCCGGACGGGAAGCAATGGCACGACGGCTTCGTTGCGCAATACCCCAGCTCGGCGGCGTTCTTCGAGATGATCAAGGATGCGGACTATCAGAAGGCCGTGGTGAACCGGACGGCGGCGCTGGTGGACAGCCGGCTAATGCGGTTCGCGCCGGGCGAGGCTGGCGGGGGATTTGGGTAGGGCTGGCTTCGACCCCATTGCCGATGTGAGCCGGAGTTTCGGACTAGCTACTCATTTCGTAAATCGCAGTCGCAACCACCTGCACTTCGTCCAGCCGCTTACCCGGTCTGTTTGCCCGGCTTATGGTCATCGTCATCGCAGGGACTTCACGGTTGCGAAAAACCGTCGTTGAGATGCCACCTTCGTTGCCCAAGGTTGCGATCTGCCACCTCTCCTTGAATTCAGCCGAGGAAAGGACGTTCTCAACGCTTTCGCGGAGGTCCAAGCTACCGCCACCAGTGATATGACACATTGGCAATTCGTCTGACACGACAAGAACATAGCCTGCATCTGGCGCCGAGTTGATCCGCCAATAGTGATTGGCCCGACGAAGCTCGACAGGAGGAAGGTTTGCCTCCTCCACCCGATCTACAAGGCTCATCTGTGTCTCGAGGCCTACCGTCTCAACAAATGCGTCGGTTCCATCGACCCAACTTGCAGGGTTCAGCACCCATTCTTCGCAGCCGCGCAGTGCACCATCGAAACCTTTTTCCAAATTGGGCTCCGCGTGGCTTGGCGAGGCAAGAGTGGCGCAGGCAAGGATGGTAACAGCTAAGTTTCGCATTGTTTGAATCCTACAACCGAATGACTTCGCTTACCACTCACTCTCGTTTGCTCACAACAACCGCATCTGCCCGCCCACTTCGGGCCGCCGGAATTGCGTGCAATCGAGCTCGAACTTCATCCGCCCGTCACCGATCCCGGCGCGCTTGCAGGCCACGCGGAAGCGGGTGCGCAAGAGGTCGGACCAGACGCCGCTCGGGCGCATGCGGGTGAAGAAGTCGGGGTCATTATCCCGTCCGTTTCGGATCGAGCGAATGATGCTCATCACCTTGCCCGCGCGATTGGGGAAGTGAACCTCGAGCCATTCGCGGAAAAGCGGTGCGACTTCGTGGGGCAGGCGGATCGGTATCCAGCCGACACTGCGCACGCCCAGCGCGGCGGCTCGCTCGATGATCGTCTCGATAAACTCGTCGGTGATCGCGGGGATGATCGGGGAGACCGAACAATGCACCGGCACGCCTGCCTCGACCAATTGCCCAAGCGCCGCGAGCCGCTTTTGCGGGGTAGGGCAGCGCGGTTCGAGCTTGGCCGATAGCCGCGCATCGAGTGTCGTCACCGAAACCGCCAACGCGACCAGCCTGTGCCGCGCCAGTTCCTCCAGCAGATCGAGATCGCGCAGGCACCGGTCGGACTTGGTGGTGATCGTGACCGGATGGCGCGCCTCCAGACACACTTCCAATATTTCGCGGGTGATGCGGTAGCGCTGCTCGATCGGCTGATAGGGATCGGTATTGGTGCCGAGCGCAATCGGGCGCGGGCTATAGCGCGGCTTGGCGAGCGTTGCGCGCAGCAGCTTGGCCGCACCGGGCTTAGCAAACAGCCGCGTCTCGAAATCGAGCCCGGGGGAGAGGTCGTGGTAGGCGTGGGTGGGGCGCGCAAAACAATAGATGCAGCCATGCTCGCACCCGCGATAGGCGTTGATCGAACGGTCGAAGGGAACATCGGGTGACTGGTTGAAGCTGAGGATGGTCTTGGGGTGTTCCTCGGTCACCGTGGTGCGCAGTTTGACGGGAGGGCCGTCCAGTGTTTCGACATAGTCGCGCCAGTCGCCATCAGTCTCGCGGGTGTCGAGATTGAAGCGCGTGGGAACCGTGCCCGACTGCGCGCCGCGCCCGGCAATCTTTTGTTTGAGCGGGTTCTCCATGGTGAGAACATATAAGGAACATGAAGTTCGCTGTCACCCGATTTCGCTTTCCTACAACGGGTCGTGCGGGGCATGAGATACCCCTCGAAGAACTGACGAAGGAGCCGGAAATTTAGCCCCTAGGACAGTGTTCCATGTGTTCCATCCTGTAGGGTTCAGGAGAGCGTCAGACCTCGCGCAGTCGCGGCATCAGCTCGACGAAGTTGCAAGGCCGGTTTCGGCTGTCGAGCTGCTCGGCAAGAATGCCGTCCCACCCGTCCTTCACCGCGCCGTTCGAGCCGGGCAGGGCGAAGATGTAGGTCCCGCGCGCCACCACCGCGCAGGCGCGCGACTGGATGGTGCTGGTTCCGATGGTCTTGAAGCTGAGCCAGCGGAACAGCTCGCCAAAGCCGGGAATCTCGCGGGCTTCGCGGATACGGCCAAGCGCCTCGGGCGTCACATCGCGGCCCGTCAGCCCGGTTCCGCCGGTGCTGACAATCGCATCGATTGCCGGATCGTCGATCCAAGTTTCGAACTGCGCGGAAAGCAGGCCGGCGTCGTCCTTCACAATGGTGCGAGCGGCAAGCGTGTGACCGGCGGCTTCGATCCGTGCGGCGAGAATGTCGCCCGAAGTGTCATCCTCGGCAGTACGGGTGTCGGAGACGGTCAAAACGGCGATGTTGATAGGCGTGAAGGTCCGGCTTTCATCAATCGCCATGTCAGTGCTCCGCTATTGGTCCAGTTGTGCAGACCTTGCCCTATAGGCTTGCGGGAACTGGGGCCAGAGCCCTTGTGCCAAGGCGCGGCGGCTGGGCGAGGGCGTGCCTGCGGCGCGCTCGTACATCCAGTAATTGCGCATCACGATGGCAACATATCCGCGCGTTTCCCAATAGGGGATCGATTCCATCCAGAGCAGCGGATCGTTCTGGTCGTTGATCTCGGTGTTCCAGCGATCAACCGGCGAAAGACCGGCGTTGTAGGCGGCCATGATCTTGGGCAGGCGACCTTGGGTGGCCGCACTGTCGCGTAGCATCTCAAGGTTGCGCTGACCGAAGGCGAGATTGACCTCGGGATCGTCGAGATTGACGTAGGATGCGCTCATATTGAGGCGCGGGGCATGTTCGCGCACGGTGATCGGCGTGATCTGCATCAGGCCGCGCGCATTGGCGGGGCTGACGGCGCGGGCCCGGAAGTTCGACTCTTGCAGCGCATGGGCAAAAGCGAGCGAGGGATCGACGCTCCAGCCGGTGGTCGGCTGCCAATGTGCGAGCGGGAAGCGCAGGCTCGGGTCGGACTGCATGCCGTAAGGTGCATAGCTCGCCATGAAGAGCTGCGTCGCTGGCAGGCCAAGCTCGCGGGCAAGGCGGGCAATGGCCGGATAATCGCGCCCGCGGCCAATGCGCGCTTCGTGGCGCAGCACTTCGTCGGCGAGGCCCGGACGGCCAATCTCGGTCAGCGCAACGGCAACGCGGACATTGGAACGGTCGGCAATGTTGTCCCAGTCAATACGGTCGAAGCCGGGGGCCGGAGCATTGGCGGGGACTTCGATGCCAAGTTGGTCGATCGCCAGCATGCCATACATCGTCTCGTCATGGTTCGCGGCGGCATAGAGTTGCTGCTGCGCGGCTTCGGGTTCGCGGCAACGAACGAGCGAGCGGTGCGCCCAGTAATGCGCGGCGGCGGTCAGTTCGGAATTGGTCGAAGTGGCGGCGGACTTCTGGAAGGCTTCGCCGGCGAGCGCGCAATAACCCATCCGCCATGCGGCGAGCCCTGCAACCCATTCACCCTCGGCCACCCAAGGGCCAGACCCTTGCGAGACAGTTTCCGCGAGAGCGAGCGCGTTCTGGTCGTCGTTCTCGATATAGTAGCTCCACGCCACCCGCTGACGCCATTCAGCACGCGCGGCGGAGCTCAATTGCCCGTCGATACCCATCAGGATCGCATGGGCTCCTGCGGGATCATCATTGACGATGCGGTCGAGGATCGATTGCTTCTCGCTTGCCGAAATCGAACCGTCATCAATCGGGCGAGGGAGAATGCGCTTGGGCGAGGAGGGCTGGCGGGCAAAGCTCTGGGCTTGCGGGATATAGGGCGTGCGTTCGAGCCCGCGATTGGCACCGATCCGGCCAAGCTGTTCTGCCTGCGGCAGGTCGACACCGTCTTCGAACCAGTTGGAGACCTGCTCGGCGCTCACGCGCGGGCTGTTGGCGTGGGTGTAATATTCAGCCGTTGCGACCTGATGCAGCACACCGCTCTCGCGGCGTTTCAGCTGCGCTTCGACCTGCTCCCACTGCTCGCGGTCGATTGCGGTAAAGAGATCGCGGTAGAACTCGCGTTCGTCGGCATTGAGGACGACGGGGACGCTTTCGCTGTGGCCGACACTGCGGTCATAGCGCGCAACAAGGTCGCCCGATTGCGCAGAGGCAGCAGGAATGAACGCGACAGTCGACAGCAAACCGAGCCCGGCAATTGCAGCTCGCATTGTATTTACCGTCATAGATCGGCTGACCATTCCATCCATCTCCGCCAGAATCGGGCTTTGAGGCGGGGCATTGACATAAGGCTGTCCAGACCCTCGCTAACCAGTAGCGGTGTTGATGGCGAATTCTGGTTTATTTCACGTAAAGACAAGATGTCTTTCGTTAACCCGATTCCCAGAAGCGGTGGAATGTTGGCGCCAAAGGCAATCACGCGCTTTGGAGCCGCCAGTTTGATGTGGTGGAGCACCACCGAATCGAGTCCGCTCGCCGCAAGCGCCGCCGTGTCTGCCATCGGCGTGTGGCGCGGAAGCGCGGAGGCGATGTAGGTTTCCTCCTCCTTCATCCCCATCGCGGCCAGCATGCGCGAGACAAGACGGCCTTGCGGGCCGTCGAGCAGGCGCTCGCTGTCGCGTTCTTCAGGGTCGATCACCAGCACCATCAGTTCCGCCCCTGCGGGACCACGCGGGGCAACACGGCCACGTGGACCAATCGCATCCAGTCCCGGGGCTTCAAGCCAGAATTGCCGGAAGGCGTCGAGGTCGGCAGGAGGTGTGGGTCCGAGCAGATCGACCCGCTGCGGTTTTTCTTGCACAGGTTCGGGCGCGGCCGGAGCCTGCTTTTGGACCTGTGGAAGCGGCGCTGTTTCGGCTGCCGGCGCGGCCACGTCGGCAAGCCAATCCGTAGCGTCCTCGGCGAAGTCGCAATCGACCCCTGCCAGCTGCCACCATTGCAGCGCGGCTTCCATCTCGAGGGCTAGAGGCGAGGTGTGGGCGTTCATGCTATACAATCCTGCACTTGACTGGCTGAACCCCAGTTAGCAAGGCACATCCCAAGACTTATGCGAAGAAACTTCGCAGCAACGCCCAAGGGGATTGAAGGCATATGAGCGAACGTGAATCGATGGAGTGCGATGTCGTGATCGTGGGTGGCGGGCCGGCTGGCCTGTCCGCAGCGATCCGTCTGAAGCAGATCAACGAAGAGCTTGAGGTGGTTGTCCTCGAAAAAGGCTCCGAAATCGGCGCGCATATCCTTTCGGGCGCGGTGGTCGATCCCAAGGCTCTCAGCGAGCTGTTCCCCGATTGGCGCGATATGGATTGCCCGATGGCGGAAACGCCCGTCACCGATAACTGGCACTGGGTGCTGTCGAAGTCGGGCAAGACCTCGATGCCGCACTTCATCATGCCGCCGCTGATGAGCAATCACGGCTGCTACACCGGCTCGCTCGGCAATCTCACCCGCTGGCTGGGTGAACAGGCCGAAGGGCTGGGCGTGATGGTCTTCCCGGGTTTTCCCGCAAGCGAAGTCATGTTCGATGACAAGGGCGCGGTGCGCGGTGTCATCACGCAGGACATGGGCGTTGCCGCCGATGGTTCGCACAAAGGTGACTATCAGCCGGGCATGGAGATCGAGGCCAAGTACACGCTCTTTGCAGAAGGCGCGCGCGGCAATCTCACCAAGCAGCTTAAGGTGACTTTCGACCTCGAAGCAAATTGCCAGCCGCAGGTCTATGGCCTCGGCATCAAGGAGCTGTGGGATATCGATCCCAAGAAGCACGTCCCCGGCCGCGTGATCCACACGCAGGGCTGGCCGCTCACCGAAAGCGACAGCTGGGGCGGGGGCTTCCTCTATCATCAGGCGAATGGTCAGGTGGCTTTGGGCTTCGTGACCGCGCTCGATTACAAGAACCCCTGGGTCTCACCCTATCAAGAATTCCAGCGCTGGAAGCAACACCCCGCGATCCGCGAATACCTCGAAGGCGGCACCCGCGTCGCCTATGGCGCGCGCGCCATCAACGAGGGCGGCTGGCAGTCGGTTCCGCAATTGGCTTTCCCGGGCGGCGCGCTGATCGGCTGTGCGGCTGGCTTTGTAAACGTGCCCCGGATCAAGGGCAGCCACACCGCGATGAAGAGCGGTATGCTGGCAGCCGAAAGCATTGCAGCAGCGATTGGCGCAGGCCAGTAGGGCACGCAGCTTTCGGACTATGACGATGCAGTCCGCTCAAGCTGGATCGCCGACGAATTGAAGCTGGTGCAGAACGCCCAGCCTGCGGTTGCGAAATACGGCGGCGACATCGGCACCATGCTGGCCGGTGCCGATATGTGGATGCGCACGCTCAAGATTGGCCTTCCGATCAGCATGGAACACCACCGCGACTACACGATGACGGGCCGCGCCGATCTTTATCAAAAGATCGACTATCCCAAGCCCGACGGGAAAATCAGCTTCGACCGTCTGACCAACGTGGCCTTCAGCTTCACCAACCACGCCGAAGACCAGCCCAACCACCTCAAGGTGGCCGATCTCGAACTCCAGAAGGAGAGCGAATACGAGGTCTTTGGCGGTCCTTCGACGCGCTATTGCCCGGCGGGGGTTTACGAATGGATCGAAGAAGAGGGCAAAGAGCCACGCTTCCAGATCAACTCGCAAAACTGCGTCCACTGCAAGACCTGCGACATCAAGGACCCCAACCAGAACATCAACTGGACGACGCCCGAAGGCGGCGGCGGGCCGAACTATCCGAATATGTGATGCAGCGCGTCGCTTCGTTCGTCATTGCGAGGAGCGAAGCGACGCGGCAATCCATCTTCTGAAGCTTCGGCAAGAGGCAATAGCAGGTGATGGATTGCTTCGCTTCGCTCGCAATGACGAAGGTTGAAGCGTGCCACTCACCGAAACCGCCTACGCCAAGATCAACCTCGCGCTGCATGTTCGCAGGCGGCGCGAGGATGGGTATCATGAGCTTGAGACGCTGTTCGCCTTCGTCGATGTTGGCGATAGGCTGAGCGCCAAACCGGCGGAGCAGGACCGCGTCACCACCCTCGGTGAGTTTGCGGGCGGGATCGACAATCCCTTCGACAATCTGGTGGCGAAGGCTTTAAGCGCACTCCCGCACAAGCAGGGCCTCGACATCACGCTAGAAAAGAACCTGCCTGTTGCGGCGGGCCTCGGCGGCGGGTCGGCGGATGCAGGCGCGGTGTTCCGGCTCGCCGAGCGAGAGCATGGCCTCCCCGACGACTGGCTCGAAAGCGCGACGAAACTGGGCGCGGATGTTCCCTCCTGCGTCCGTAGCGAGACCGCCATCGGGCGCGGGACCGGGACCGAACTCGAACCGCTCGACGACGATCTCGGCGGTACCCCCGTCCTGCTCGTGAACCCGCGCGTGCCGCTCGCGACAGGGCCGGTGTTCAAAGGCTGGGACGGAGAGGATCGGGGCCCACTCCCGACCGGCTCAGCCCGCCGGATCGCGCTCGAAGGCCGCAACGATCTCACCGCCCCCGCGCTCGAATTATGCCCTGTGATCAGGGATGTGCTAGACGCACTTGAGACCGACAAGCCGTGGCTCACCCGCATGTCGGGTTCGGGAGCCACGTGTTTCGCATTGTATGATAACGAGACCGCGCGCGATGAAGCCGCGCAGCGGCTCAAGGACGAGCGCCCCGACTGGTGGCTGCTCGCAGGGAAATTGAGATGATCGACGGACAGCCGTTCAGACAGATTGGTGACGTGAAGCGCGGCGGGATTGTCTGCGTGTCCGATCACGCGTCCAACTTCGTGCCCGACGATGTGCCGCTGGGTATTCCCGCGGAATTGCTCGACACGCATATCGCGATCGACATCGGTGTCGGCGGCGTGGCCGAACGCATGGCGCGGCGTCACGGCATTCCCGCGCATCTGGCGGAAGTCAGCCGTCTGGTGGTCGATCTCCACCGCGAGGAGGACCACACCAAGGTTGTTCCCACGGAAAGCGACGGGCATCTCATTCCCGGAAATATCGGGGCCGATATCGAGGCGCGGCTCGACCGGTTTTACCGGCCCTATCACGATGCGCTGGCCAAATGGCTCGATGCGGCCAATCCCGAACTTATTATTTCGCTGCACAGCTTCACGCCGAAACTGGAAACCAGCGAGGATGCGCGCCCGTGGGACGTCGGGCTCCTCTATAATGAGGATGACCGCGCCGCGCGCCACGCGATCCGCTTGTTCGGGGAGCAGGGGCTCACGGTCGGCGATAATGAGCCCTATTCGGGCCGCGAGCTCAATGCGACGATGAACCGCCATGCCGAGGCGCATGGCCGCAATTACTGCGCGATCGAGGTCCGGCAGGACCTCATTTCGACCCGCGCAGATCAGGCGCGCTGGGCCTCTATGATCGCAGATGTGTGCGGAAGGGTTGCGCTCGCGCTCGACTAAAGGCACTGGCGTTTCCCAGATTGCAATCGACGGGAAAGAATATGTCGTTCGACAAGTCCAAGCTGCCCAGCCGCCACGTTTCGGTCGGTCCCGAGCGCGCACCGCATCGCTCCTATTACTACGCAATGGGAATGACCGAGGAAGAGATCGCGCGTCCCTTCGTCGCGGTCGCCAGCGCAGGTAACGATTCAGCGCCTTGCAACACCACCTTGAACGCGCAGGCGGATATCTGCCGCGAGGGTGTGATCAGCGGTGGAGGCACGCCGCGCCGGTTCAACACCATTACTGTGACCGACGGCATCGCGATGGGCCATCAGGGCATGAAGAGCTCGCTGGTGAGCCGCGAAGTGATCGCAGACTCTGTCGAGCTTTCGGTACGCGGGCATTGCTACGATGCGCTGGTGGGTTTTGCAGGTTGCGACAAGAGCCTGCCGGGCATGATGATGTCCATGCTGCGGCTCAACGTGCCCTCGATCTTCGTCTATGGCGGCTCGATCCTGCCGGGCACCTACCACGGCGAAGACGTGACCGTCGTCGATGTGTTCGAGGCGGTCGGCCAGCACGCAGCGGGTAATTGTCCGCTGCAAGAGCTGATCGCGCTCGAAAAGGTGGCCTGTCCCGGGCACGGAGCCTGCGGCGGCCAGTTCACCGCCAACACCATGGCCTGCGTCGGCGAGGCTATCGGATTGAGCTTGCCAAACAGCAACATGGCTCCCGCTCCTTACAGATCGCGCGAAGAAATCGCACGCGCTGCGGGTGAGCAGGTGATGGTGCTGTTGGAGAAGAACCTGCGGCCGCGTGACATCTGCACCAAGGAAGCTTTCGAGAACGCCGCGCGCGTTGTGGCTGCCACAGGAGGATCGACCAACGCCGCACTGCACTTGCCTGCAATGGCGAGCGAATGTGGCATCGACTTCGACCTGTTCGACGTTGCCGAGATATTCAAATCAACGCCTTACATCGCAGACCTCAAGCCCGGCGGTAAGTATGTCGCCAAGGACATGCACGAGGCAGGCGGGGTCTATATGGGCATGAAGACGCTGCTCGACGGCGGCTTCCTCGATCCCAACCCGATGACCGTCACCGGCAAGACCATTGGCGAGAACATTGAAGAGATCACGTGGAACCCCGACCAAAAGGTGTTCTATGACGTCAAAACGCCGATCACTCCGACCGGCGGCGTGGTGGGCCTGAAGGGCTCGCTCGCACCCGATGGCGCTATCGTGAAGGTTGCGGGCATGGCGCGGCTCCAGTTCAGCGGTCCGGCGCGCGTCTTCGAATGCGAGGAAGACGCCTT